>NZ_JBHIOU010000001.1:0-55513 GCF_042195705.1 Bartonella sp. AP72JLCBS
GCAAGAAATTTAATTTTGCTATTGGTTTTTCCGTCTCCATGCTGTGCTACAAATGCCCGCTCATCATTACTCCACAACAAAGCATCCCCTTTAACTTCTTGTGAAATATTTGTGATTTTTTCATTGACATCTTTTACCACATTCGTCAGATGCGTATTCACACTCTTCACATTCGCATCAAGACCACTCAAAGCTGAGCCAACGTCATGATAATTGGCTTTTGCCACCTGACCATCTTCAACAATAACAGATAAACTATAGTTTGGTCCTTTAAAGGCACCATTTTCGAACGAGGCATCACCACCAAAATAATTTGCTATATCTCCAGATATTTTATTAATTTGGTTCCCATTGATCGCATCATGCGAATCTTCAGCAATTTTCCCATCTTTAACATTATGTAGAGCAACAGGGACTTGGTTATCCATCCCACCTAAAGTTACGCTACCATAATTAACGGTACCGTTTTCTTTATCATAAAGAACTGCAGCAGCACTTGTAAGATTAATATCATTAGAAATCTTCTCGATACTTTTATCAAGCTGGGCTTTGTTAACAGCTTCATCATTTCGCTCTGCAGCTTTTACACCAGAAATTGTACGAGCATCACCAGATTTGTTTGCAACATTAATTTCTGTCCCCCCCGTTATCACACCAATGGTAATAGTACCTGCATCTCCTTCCTGCTTAACAAGGCTATTCTTTGCTGCATTAGTGATTTGATTTTGGATATTCGTGATAGAAGTATCAACAGCATTAAAAGTAGATTCAAAATCATTATGTGGCTTACCCTGAATAGTGTAAGTGGGAGCCTTACCGTTAGATATATCTGCACCACCACCAAAATATTTAGATGTATTTTGAGAAATTTTTGCTAGATCATTCGTAACAGTGGTAACATTCTGATTAGTAGCAAAGAGCTGCGAACCATTCACTGCATCGGTTGAATCTTCAGCAATATCTCCATTGGCAAGAAATTTAATTTTGTTGTTTTCTTTGTTTTCTCCATACTGTGCCAAAAATGCCTGCTCATCATTACTCCACAATAGAGAATCTTTAGAAACACCCTCAATTTTCTGAGTGAACTCATTAGCTACATGTGTTAAGCGACCATTCACATTGTTTATATTCTCATCAAGCCCTGTCAAAGCTGTACCAACATTATTATGGTCCTTAGTTACTGCTGCACCATCTTCAGAAATGTGCGATAAATGATAGTGCGGACCAAACAAGATACCGTCGTGAAAGTCCGCATCACCACCAAAAATACCTGCTATATCTCCAGATATTTTTTCAATCTGGCTACCATTAATTGCATCATTCGACCCTTTTGCAATTGTACCAGCTTGTACATTATGGAGAGAAACTGGTGCCGTAGTCTTATCACCACCCAAAGTCACGCTATTATAATTAATGGTGCCATCTGCATTTTTATCATAAAGAACCGCAAAGTTATTTGCTTCTTTAATGACCTTAATACTGTCCGTGATATCTGCAATTTCACCATCAAGTTGTTTTTTATTAACGGCTTCATCATCCTTAACTGCTTCTTTCACACCGGAAATTGCACGAGCATCACCTGATTTGTTTGCAATATTAATCTCTGTGCCTTCTATTTCCTTACCGATGATGATACGATTTGTCTCTTCTTCTCGCTTAACAAGGCTATTGCTTTTTATAGTGTCAACAACATCTGCAATCTGACCATCGAGCTGTTGTTTATTAACAGCGTCGTTATTGTTTACAGCAGCCTTCACACCGGAAATTATCCTATCTTCACCCGATTTGTTTGCAACATTGATTTCAGAACCACCTGTTTCTATACCAATGGTGATACGACCTTCTTCTCCACCATCTTGCTTAACAAGACTATTTGCTGCTATTTGATTTTTTATCTCTTGTAGCTGCGCAAAATTCACTGCATCATCAGGTTCTTCCCCAGCTGCCACTCCTGTAATCTGCTGATTGCCAGCATCAATACCATCCACAGTTATACGAGCGCCATCAGCAAACAGAATGCCATCATCACTTATAGAGCTTCTCCCAGCGGTAACTCGTTCCACTGTAATATTGTTAGCTAGATCAAATGTTACATTATTGTTTTCCTCACCTTTTGTAATCTTAAGGTTGTCACTTGCAGCCGACAAATCTACAGTATCTTGTACACCAACAGCTTTAGCATTTTTACCCCCAATAGATAGCTGCCAACCTTGGTCTACGTAAGTTTTTAACGCTTTTAGCTGTGCAACATTAACGGCATCGGTAGAATAACTACCAGCAGCCACTCCTTCAAGCTGGCGTGTTACCTTATTTTTATAATCACCAATAGTCGCTGCATGCGCAGTACTTTTCCATACCTCACTGTTTTTATTTTTTTCGCTTAGCTCGATAGGACTGTAACCGCTAGCGCCAGCAAGCGATGTAGTCGAAGAACCGTCCCCAAGAACAACATTGCCATACGCCCGCGTTTCAGCCGCACGCGTTTCAGCATTCTTATCTATAACAATAGCTCCATTACCATCAGCCCTCACTTTTGAAGAGTAACCATTCGCGAATGTATATTCCTCAATGCTATCTTGATTATCATATACGGAACCTATCGCAATACCGTCTAGCCCTGAAGCGCGAGCCATAGAGTTTATAGTAAAACTTTTCTCTTTTGCCGTATATTTCTCTGGATCTAAAACAACAGCTTTTTTAGCCCTCTTATCCCTTTTTGAATCAGAAACGAGCGTGCCATTCGCTGTGAAGATGTTTTGCGCATCTTCCCATGCAAATTTTCCGTCGGCTGTTAAAACATTTATTACAGAATTATAACCATCCATACCACTGTTATAATCATCATACGCAGAAATAGTACTTTGCGGATAAACTACAGCGGCATTCTTCACATTTTCAAGAAATGCCTTTGTTAAATCGAGATTTGCTGAAAAAACAGGAGCAGCATTCGATAAAAACAAGGCAACCGCAGTTCCCAACGAAGCTACTTTAAACAATGATGATCGACGATGTGAGCGAGAAAAACTCAAATCACGCAGATTTTGTGTAGTATATAATTTTTTCATAATACCCCCTTCATAATAATAGATTAAAAACACAAAAAATGTATGCTCTAGAACTCTAAAGCTTTCTTATTTCCTTTGCGTGTTCCTGCTTTTACAGCGTGTTTTAGGACATAAATAAAATTAAGACATAAACTGTTGTTTCTACAGTGTCTTTAGAGGGTAATTAGGGGTAGGTTCGTGAAAGTCAATTTGAGGAAGGTAAAAAAATACTTAATATTAGAATGGATTTCGTTTTTCTATCAAAGGTTGTGTGTCGTTTTTAGCTTTGATCTCTTTGAAAGAGGTATAATTTTTTGTGCCTATTGATCATCCGTTTAAGCATTAGTTTATTTTTCGTGAATAAGATTTTTTTATTTCATAAGGGGATTTATGAAAGCTTTTTACTAAAATGCCCCATCTATATCCTTACTAATGGTAATGTGTCTCGTTGCTGTATCCTGTTTTACAAAAATACTCACTGCTACTTGTTCTTTTATTCCCTTCAGTTGTGAAAAATTCACTGCATCAGTATTGCTAGTTCCTTTTCAACATTTGTTACTTTTTTACTTGCCGCATTAATACTACCGGTGGTTATTTGCGGGACATCAGTAATTACTAAGCCTGTTGCATCGACTTTTGTTTTCTCTCCTAATGTTATGCTTTTCAATGCTATATCATTAGCCAAACCAAATATGAGCTTATTTTCATCGTCCTTATCTCTTTTAACCCTGAAGTTACTTCCTCCCGATGAAAAATTCATTGTACTATCTAGCACCCATATCTTTAGCTGCCTCACCAGAAATAGACAGTTTCCACCCTTTTTTTCTTACGACTTCTTCTAAATCTTGCAACTGTCTCAGGTTCACTGCATCGGCAGATTTGCTATCAGCTGCTACGCCTATAATTTGTCGCGTTATGTTCTTACTAGGAACACCAATACTTACTGAAACTTTCGTACTTTTCCATTGAGATTAGGTGTTTTTAGCCAGTCCTTGCAGAACAGACGTATCCCCAAAAACGCCAGCAGTCCTACCAGACACAGAGCTGTTCCCGATAGCCCCCCATCAACCATCACTTTAGAATAGGAACCTAAAGCGATACTTCCAACCCCTTTTGCTTTTGAATAGAAGCCCATAGAAATAGCTTCTTGAGCAAATGCTTATGTACGGAGTGACCAAGAGCAATCGAACCATATTCTAAAGCTTTAGAAACAGCTGCTACTACTGTTGAATAATCACTCTTCGAAAGAGTATAATCATTTTCCCCGTGTTCGCTCTTCTTATTATATTCACCACCTACTGCGACACTGCTTTTCTCTAAAACATGAGCCATATTGCCTACAGCAACGCTCCATTCTTTTTCCATTTGCGCTCCACTACCCTATAAAGCAATACTTGTGTTTGGAGTACGTTGCATATCTGTAGAGCGTTGCATTATAAAGCATACGTTTAAAACTATACGAAAATAAAAGCTAAAACTGTCTTCTTTTAATAAAGGGTATATTCGTATTTACATTGTGTGAAGCATTTTAACAAATAAAAATAATAGCAATCAATTTTTTGAATCTTTACCACTAAGCTCTTTTATTCTCAACAAAAGTTGTAATAAGCTTTTTATATTCGGATTTTATATAATTACGGGAGTTTTATACATTTAGAATAGCTTTAGAGAGTTCTGGAAGAAAGTAAAAAATTTGCCCTTTTCTTAAATAAGAAAAAGGCAAATCAATTTTATGGATTTAGTCGTTTATTAGTTGAGTATCACATTAACCCCTGTACTTATACCCCAGTGACCTCCAGAAGTGGTAATTGACAAGTTGGAACCAATATCACCGTTCTCTGAAGTATAACCTGCACCAAAAGCAAAAGCAGATTGACTACGCCATAAACCACTACCAAATGCGATTGTTAATTTTCCAGGAATATCACTATAGCGTAAACCAGCTACCGCTAAACCAACAGCTGCTGCTTGTCTTGCCTCTTTTCGAACATCCTCAACAGCATAACTTAATGTCGAAAACTTCATATCCGTATACGAATTAGCCTCATTAACTCCATCTTTTACAAGATGAGAAATTTTCTCATCCGTATACTTATTGGCACTTTCAAGCACAAAATCTATCTTATCTTTTAATTGACCGCCATTAATCGCTTCTTTCGAATCCTTTTCAATCTTTCCATCGGCTACATTGGCTATTAATACTGGAGAACTTTCATCTCCACCAACTAAGCTAACCTTATTGGTCTTTTTGCCCGTTTTTTTATCTTTATCGTATTGTACAGATCCCTCCGTAACTTTATTTTCAATATCCTTGACCTGATCTGTAATCATCTGCTGAGTTTCCCAAAGCTGTCCTCCATTCACAGCTTCTTTTGAATCTCTGTCTACCTTGCCATCCTCTACATTGATAATCTTACTTGGACTCTTAACACCCTGAGCATCAACATGAGACGCATCATAGCTTCCTTTTTCTTCATTCCAATTCAGACTATTCGAAGAGGTACCTTTTTCAACTTCTTTTATACGATCGTTGATAGTGCTCATGCTGTCATTAACAACATCAAATGCTTCAGAGACATTATTACGCTCCTCTTTATCACCTTTCGTACCATCCTTATTAAAGACCTGAACGGTGAATTTTGGTCCTTGCCAGTTTCCTTCCTTATCATAACCAGCTCCTCCACCAAAATATGAGGCAAATGTCTGTTGAAGAGTATAAATCTGACCACCATTAATCGCATCAGTCGAATCTTCTGATATCTTTCCTTTTGCAAGGAACGTGATCTTGCTGTTTTCCTTTTTACCTTCTTCCTCATGCTGTGCTACAAACGCACCTGCATCATCACTCCACAACAACGCATTTTGCTCAATGTTGTCTGAAATCTCATTATGAAGATTCTTGAAAACCTTATTTACACCGGCAAACGCGGCTGCAATGCTATCATAATCCTCCTCTACAAAGCTTCCATCTTCTTGGAAAGTCATTATCTTGAAACCTGGAAGGACCCAGCCATCACCATCATACTTAGCATCACCACCAAAATACTTTGCTAGCGACTGATTCAGATCATAAATCTGTCCACCATTAACCGCATCACTCGAGCCTGATACTATAGAGCCAGCCGCAAGTGATGTGATCTTGCTTGCTTTTCTGTCTTCACCTTCCCCATGCAGAGCGACAAAAGCTTTGTCACCATCGCTCCAAGATAAAGAATCTTGTGCAACTCCCTCTGAGACCTCCTTAATGCGAGCGTTCACATTCTTGATATTCTCATCAAGCCCTTTAAAGGCAGAACCAACATCGGTATGCGGTTTATCTGTTACTTCACCACCTTTATCAATACTGGATAAATTATAAGTTGGCCCTTTAAAAGCACCATCCTTAAATTCAGCATCTCCACCCAACAATTTTGCTATATCCATTGAAAGAATGTGAACCTGTCCTCCATTGATAACATCCGTTGAGTTTTCCGCAATCGATCCGGCGGCTACATTATGGAGCGCAACAGGTGTAGCATCCTTCCCTTTCCCAAAAGTTACATTTGTATAATCAGTTTGATTATCTGTTGTTTTATCGTAAAGAACAACAGAAGAACTATCCGACAGAAGGGTATCAGAAAGATCCTTCAAACCTTTATCAAATTGTTCTTTGTTCACAGCTTCATTGGCTTTTTCTGCTGCCTTTACACCAGAAAGAGTTCGATCCTTACCACCCTTGTTTGCGATATTGATTTCACTACCTTCTACTCCTTTACCAATGTTGATAATACCTTCATTTTTCGTAACAAGCAAATTACTGATTACATCGCTGATCGCAGTTTGAACCTTTGTGAAAAGTTTACCCACACCTGAAAATGCATCTGATACATTCTTATAGCTTGATTCAGCTTCAGTGCCATCATCATTGATAATTTTTAGCTTAAAATCAGGAACTTTCAATTCCCCATCCTTATATTCAGCATCATCAGAAAAATATTTTGCAACCTTATCGCCCAGTGAATAAAGTTGAGAACCATTTACGGCATCCATCGATTCTTTCGTAATATCTCCTACAGCAAGCGATGTGATTTTACTTGCCTTTCTGTCATCACCTTCCCCATGCTGAGCGACAAAAGCTTTGTCAGCATCGCTCCAAGATAAAGAATCTTGTGCAACTCCTTCTGAGACTTTCTTAATGCGAGCATTCACATTCTTGATATTGTCATCAAGTCCTTTAAAGGCAGAACCAACATCGGTATGCGGTTTATCTGTTACAACACCTTTTTCATCAATATTCGATAATTTATACTCTGGTACTTTAAAGTTTTTTCCATCAAAGGATACATCTCCACCTAAAATTTTTGATAAATCCCCAGTGATTGTATGAAGCTGGCCACCATTAACGGCATCTGTCGAATTTGTGCTAAGATCTCCACCCGCAAGACCTGTTATTTTTTTACCTGCAGCATCAATACCATCCGCTATTACTTTGGGACCATTTTCAATAGTTAAGCCCGTTTTATCTAAAGTGATGTCTTTTAATTTTACACTGTTCAATGTGACATCTTGTGCCAAATCAAATGTTATTTTTTTGTCTTTATTGTCTGTTGTATCACTATTTTTAATCTCAAAGTTTTTGCTTCCAGAAACCAAATTTAATATATCACCCGGCTGAAAGTTTGAAACAGCCTTATCATTAAGAGAAAGTGTCCACCCTTGTGCTACAAATTCTCTTAATTTTTTCAGCTGTGCAATGTTGACGGCATCAGTGTCTGCATAACCCGCTGCCACACCTGTAAGCTGTCGTGTTATCTTATTCGGAGTATCACCAACACTAAAAGCTCCTTGAGTGCTCTTCCATATCACACCATCATCCGTTGACTGGCTCCCTATGGAAGGATCATAGCCAACTGCGGACACTGAGTTACGAGAAACAGATTTATAACCCACAGCAACACCACCCTCAGGAAGTACTTGTACATTTGAACCTAATGCCATACTATTTTTAGCTGTTGCAGCTGAAAGTCCACCTAATGCAATACTATTTTCACCAGATGCATTTGCAAAACCACCTAATGCAATACTATTTTCACCAGATACATTTGCAGAACCACCTAATGCAATACCATTGTTAGCAGTTGCACTTGAAAGCTTACCTATAGCAATACTTTCTTGCCCACCTTTTCCCTCACTGGCAGCAATTGTAATGCTCTCCGTTTCGGCATGCCATTTAAAGACACTATCATCGGCAGCTTTTTTAATCTCATTGTGAAGATTTACATAAGACTTACCCACACCCTCAAAGGCTTTGGCTACATTTGGAAAACTTTCTTCTTCAATCTCATTCGTCTCAGGATTTAAAGTTTTAATTTTGAACTCTGGATTATCCCATTGACCATTCGTAAATTTAACACCACCGCCTAAATATCCAGCTATATGGGTAGCTACAACATTCAACTGACTACCATTTACCGCCTCTTGTGAATCTGCACTAAGATCACCAAATGTAACACCCATTACCTTTTTATTTCCAGCATCAATACCACCGGTGGTTATTTTCGGACCATCAGTAATTACTAAGCCCGTGGCATCGAAGGTATTTGTACCTGCTTTTAAGCTTGTTAACATAATGTCTTGAGCCAGATCAAATTTTACTTTATTGTTATCTTCGCCCTTTGTAATATTTAGGTTGCTACTTCCTGCGGAAAAATCTACCGCGCTATCCATAAGAACGGTTGTAGCATTTTTATCTCCAACAGAGAATTTCCAACCGTTTTGTCTTACAACTTGTTCTAAGTCCTGCAACTGTCTAAGGTTCACTGCATCGGTAACATTAGAACCAGCTGCTACGCCTGTAATTTGTCTGGTTATACCCTTACTATAATCACCAAATGAAACTGTTCTCTCTTTTTCATCAGAACTATCGGTTAGAGAAGAGCCGATTGCAATGCTATTTTTAGTATTTCTACTACTACCAGCTAAAGCAGTTAAGCCGATAGCAATCCCTTGGTCAGCCTTCGTCTGCGCTACCTGCCCGGAAACAATAGCATCATGCGCTTCTCCCTGAGCTCGTTCACCATAAATAAGAGAATTACCCAAATCCTGACTGCTAGTTATCTGATCTCCCTTTACAACTCCTGGAGTTAAAGCTGCTCTTGTTATTTTTTTACTTCCAGCATTCATATCAATTGAACGTATCGAATCGCTGGTTTCTGCCAAAACATTCACTATAGGACTATAATCACTTACACCAGTAAGAGTTTTGGTTAAAAAATTTTCATAGTCATCAGCAGCACTTACCTTGGATGTCAAAGCAACATTCAGCGCTGTTAAATAATTTTCCTGTGATGAACTAGAAGAATCCAAATCATTCGAAAAAACAGGGGAAACACTGGCTAAAAGTGCCGCTATTGAAGTCAAGGATAGGACTTTAATAAAAGGAAAACGAGAAAATTTTAAACTGCTCCCTGCTAATTTTGTATATAATTTTTTCATAATGAACTCCCCAATGAAAGAAATAACTATAAACACAAAAAAGACACATTTAAACGCTATTAGGTCCCCTAAAATTGGTTTTTCTAAACGTATTCAAAAATTTAGTACCTGACTGAAAAGATAGAGAAGTTGTGTTTTAGGTTTTATGGTTAATGCGTTTTGCTCTTTTACATTTCCTAAGAAAGTAATTTTTTTGTGGTGATTGGTTTTTTTTAACCTTTAAACTTATTGGTTGTTTTTTGCAAGGGGTAGAGTTAATTTAGCATATTGTTTTATAGCTTCTTCCAGTAAAGTTGAAATACATTTGAATGGAGATTTTTGTCTTAAAAGCTTTTTAATAGATTTGTAGAGAGCAAAAGGTTTTTTATCTGTAGAGTGCTACAGATTTTTCAGATTTAAAAATTAAAGAAGAAAATAATAAACTTATAATTTATGAAAAAACTCATTATCTTATTTTGAAATAAGAAGTTCATTTTGTTGAAAGCGTCCGGTTTTTCTGTTTTTTAAACCTGTATTTATCGTTAGCGCTTATCAATTTATATATATTTTTTTTACATACGTAACAACAATTCACCCCTGCCTCATGAGACAGGGGTGAAAAGGAATTTTTATGTATTTTGTTTATTATCAATTCAATGTCATATTGAATCCCGCACCTACACCCCAGTGACCTCCAGAAGTTGTTGCGGATATGTTAGAGCGGTATTTTCCATTTTCTGAGGTGTAACCTGCACCAAAGGCAAATGCAGACTGACTACGCCATAAACCAGTACCAAATCCAACGCTTAATTTTCCAGGTGTATCATTGTAGCGTAAGTTAGACACTGCAAGACCAATAGCCGCTGCTTGTCTTGCCTCTTTTTTCACACTCTCAATACTATAGTTTAAAATATCAAACTTCATATCTGTATATTGCTTAGCCCGATCAACAGCATCATCAATCGCATCAATCACAATATTATTAACCCGTTGATCTGTATACTGCTTGGATTCATCAAGAATAATCTTCATCTGTTCTTTAGTATAATCATGAAGTTGACCACCATTTACAGCCTCTTTCGAGCCTTTTTCAATTTTACCATCAGCTACATTATCAATCAGAACAGGTTCACTGGCATCCCCCCCCGCTAATGTGATTTTATTGGTTTTTTTGCCGTTTTCATCTCTATCATAACGAACAGCATCCTCTTCAATGCCGTCAACTCTATTATTGATGTTATCAACTTTGGCATCAATATTGATAACTGTATCACCAATATCAGCAATCGTATTGGAAATGGTATCAACTCTGTTGGTAAGATGTTTCACATCTTTTTCGACACCAGTGACACGTTCATTGGTTTCCCAAAGTTGCCCACCATTGACGGCATCTTTCGAGCCTTTTTCAACTTTACCATCAGCTACATTGATAATTTTATTCGGCTTTCCATCGCGACCAGCATCATAGGCTTTTTCTTTATCATTCCACTTTAAAGCATCTGAATCGACCTTGTTGATGACATCATCAATACGGTTATTAATATTTGACATATTTTTATTGACGTCACCAAAAGCATCAGCGACATTATGATGCTCTGTCTCAACAGTCGTACCATCAGCATTGACTTGAACAATCTTAAAAGTAGGATCTGTCCATTTGCCATTCTCATATTTGGCACCGCCACCGAAATAATTCGCAAGTTGGTTATTCATGGAATAAAGTTGGTTGCCCGTAATGGCATCTGTTGAACCTTGAGCAATCTCACCATCTAAAAGATACTTCAATTTGCTGTTTGTTTTCTTACCATCTTTTTCATGACGTGCAACGAATGCTTCTTCCTCATCATCCCACAGTAAAGCATCTTTAGAGAAATCTTCAATTTTCTGGTTAAACTCATTGGATACATTCGTTAAGCGTTGATTCACATCTTGAACATTTTTATCAAGACCTGTTAAAGCATCACCAACATTGTAAAAATTAGCCTTCCCTACTTCACCACCTACAATAGCGGATAAAGTATATTTCAGCCCTTCAAAAGCACCGTTAATGAACTTTGCACCACCACCAAAAAACTTTGCAATATCTGCTGATATTTTATTAATCTGACTACCATTGATTGCATCGTTGGAATTTTCAGAAATGCTACCATCTTTTACGTTATGAAGAGCAACTGGTCCGTTGTTCTTATCGCCGCCCAAAGTTACACTACCATAATTAACACTATTATCGTCATTCTTATCATAGAGAACCGCAGCAGCAGTTACTGTCTCAATATCTTTAGTAATATCCTTTATGCTTTTATCAAGTTGGTCTTTGTTAACAGCTTCATCACCCTTCTCTGCTGCCTTAACACCAGAAATAGAACGCGCTACACCAGCATATCCCGCAATATTGATCTCAGTACCAGCTGTATCCTTACCTATGGTAATAACATCTGTATTTTTCTCTTGCTTAACAAGACTATTTTTTACCACTTCGGAAATCTTATTATCAATATTTGTGATAGAAGTATTAACACCTGTAAACGCTTCCGTAACATTATGATAGGTCTCCCCCTGAATAAGGAAAGCTGGTTCTATACCGTTCAATACATCTGTACTACCACCAAAATATTTCGATGTATTTTGAGCGACTGTTTTGAGATCATTGTTAACAGTGGTAACCTTCTCATTCGTAGCAAAAAGTTGTGAACCATTTACTGCTTCAGTAGATGTTTGAGAAAGTTCTCCATCTTTTATACCGGAAAGTGTTCTTTCTTGATTATCTTTATTTGCAATGCTTATTTTAGTACCACCTGTCGCCTTACCAACGGTAATAAGACCTTCAGAACCTCCTTCTTGTTTCACAAGACTATTTTCTGTTACATTATTAATCTGATTATAGATATCCGTAATAGAATTATCGACACCTTTAAAAGCATCAGCAACATTATGATGCTTTTTCTCAACAATAGTGCCATCCTCATTACGCTGAGAAACTACGAAAGTAGGAGCATACCATTCTCCATTTTCATCATATCCAGCACCACCACCAAAATAAGAAGCAACGTCCTTCATTGAAAGGACTAAATGATGATTAACATGTCTGATATTTGTATCAAGCCCTGACAAAGCCAATCCAACATCATTATATTCCCGCTGTTTTACCTGACCATTTTCATCAATAGTAGTTAAATTATATCTCGGTTTTCTAAAGACTCCATTCTCGAATGAGGTCCCACCACCAAAAAATTCAGCAACATTTTGGGATATTTTATTAATCTGGCTACCATTAATTGCATCATGCGATTGATCGGAAATCTCTCCATCTTTGACGTTATGAAGAGCAACTTGCCCGTTAACCTTATTACCTCCTAAAGTTACACTCTCATAATTGACAGTGCTATCATCATTTTTATCGTAAAGAACCGCAGAGGCACTTATATTCTCAATATTGTTGTTAATCTTTCCTATACTTTCATCGAGTTGTTTTTTATTAACTGCTTCATTATCGTTCTCTGCAGCTTTCACGCCCGCGATAGTCCGAGCTCCTCCACTGCCTGTAATATCAATTTTCGTTCCACCTTTTTCCTTACCAATGGTGATATCCCCTTCATTTTCCTCTTGCTTGACAAGGCTATTTTTTGTCGCATTGGAAATCTGATTAGAAATCTCCGTGATAGAATTATTGACAGAACTAAAAGCAGAACTAACATCATTATGTGTAGTGCCCTGAATCGTATAGGTTGGCGCTTTACCGTTAGCTATATCTGTATCACCACCAAAATACTTCGATATATTTGTACTTATACCGTCAAAGCCATTACCCAACTTACTAATCTTTTGGTTAGTTTCATAGAGCTGCGAACCATTTACTGCATCCGTTGAATCTTCAGAAATGTCTCCATTCAAAAGAGAGGTAAGCTTGCTGTTTGTCTTCTGTCCTTCTCCGTGGAGAGCAACAAATGCCTGCTCATCATTACTCCACAACAAAGCGTCCCCTTTGACTTCTTGTGTAATATTCGTGATTTTTTCATTGACATCTTTTACCACATTCGTCAGATGCGTATTCACACTCTTCACATTCGCATCAAGACCACTCAAAGCTGAGCCAACGTCATGATAATTGGCTTTTGCCACCTGACCATCTTCAACAATAACAGATAAACTATAGTTTGGTCCTTTAAAGGCACCATTTTCAAACGAGGCACCACCACCAAAATAATTTGCTATATCTCCAGATATTTTATTAATTTGGTTCCCATTGATTGCATCATGCGAATCTTCAGCAATTTTCCCATCTTTAACATTATGAAGAGCAACGGGGCCTTGGTTATCTACCCCACCTAAAGTTACGCTACCATAATTAACGGTACCGTTTTCTTTATCGTAGAGAACTGCAGCAGCACTTGTAAGATTAATATCATTAGAAATCTTCTCGATACTTTTATCAAGCTGGGCTTTGTTAACAGCTTCATCATTTCGCTCTGCAGCTTTTACACCAGAAATTGTACGAGCATCACCAGATTTGTTTGCAACATTGATTTTAGTCCCACCTGTTGCTTTACCAACAGTGATAGTACCTTCATTTTCCTCCTGCTTAACAAGGCTATTTTTTGTCGCATTCGTAATCTGATTTTGTATATTCGTGATAGAATTATCAACAGTACTAAAAGCAGATTCAAAATCATTATGTGGCTTACCCTGAATAGTGTAAGTGGGAGCCTTACCGTTAGATACGTCTGCACCACCACCAAAATACTTTGATATATTTTTAGCAATTGTTGTCAGATTATTTGTAACAGTGTTAACATTCTGATTAGTCGCAAAGAGCTGCGAACCATTCACTGCATCGGTTGAATTTTCAGTAATATCTCCATTGGAAAGAAATTTAATTTTGCTATTGGTTTTTCCGTCTCCATGCTGTGCTACAAACGCCTGCTCATCATTACTCCACAATAGAGAATCTTTAGAAACACCCTCAATTTTCTGAGTAAACTCATTAGCTACATGTGTTAAGCGGCTATTCACATTGTTGACATTGTCATCAAGTCCTGTCAACGCTGAGCCAACATCAGTATGTACCTTCTGTCCTACAGTACCATCTGCAGAAACAGTAGATAAATTATATCTTGGTCCTAAAAAAGAACCATCTTGAAATACAGTACCTCCGCCAAAAAACTTTGCAATATCTCCGGATATTGTATTAATTTGGTTCCCATTGATAGCATCATGCGAATCTTTAGCAATTTTGCCATCTTTGACATTCAAAAGAGCAACTGGTCCTGTACTCTTACCGCCACCTAAAGTCACACTGTTATAATTAACGGTTTCATCTGCATTTTTATCGTAGAGGACAGCAAAAGCATTCGCTTCCTGAATATTGAAAACCTCCTTGCCAAGATCAGTAACCGTAGCTGATATATTAGTAACCTTATCGTTAATATGGACAATATCCTTTTCAACATCTGTAACACGCTCATTCGTCTTCCAAAGCTGCCTACCATTAATTGCATCATACGACTCTTCAGTAATTTCACCATCTTTAACATTGTGCAGAGCTACCTGCCCACCAGTCTTACCGCCACCTAAAGTCACACTGTTATAATTAACACTGCTATCACCATTCTTATCGTAGAGAACTGCAAAAGCACCACCCTCCTTAATATTGTTAATAGTATCAGTAATAGTTGCAATTTCACCATCGAGTTGTTTTTTATTAACGGCTTCATTGTCTCTCTCTGCGGCCTTTACACCAGAAATACTACGGTCTCCCCCACTGCCTGCAACATCAATTTTCGTACCATCTTTTTCCTTACCAATGGTGATAAGTTTCTGTTCTTCATCCCATTTAACAAGACCATTTCCTGCTATTTGATTTTTTACTTCATTCAGCTGTGCAACATTAACCGCATCAGTCTCTGCACTCCCCGCTGCCACTCCATAAACTTGTTTATTACCAGCAAAAATACCGCTACCAGTCATACGCGGACCACCAGTAATCACGAAACCAAGGTCGCTTAATTGGGTTTTTCCTGCTTGTACACGTCCAACTGTAATGAAGTCATTCAAATCAAATTCTACTGTTTTATCATCTTTTCTTACAATTTTAATGTTCTTGTTTTCATAATTCTCAAGTTCAGCTCCAGCAAAATTGACTGTTTCACCAGGCAGAATATCCACAGCAGCTTCACCATTAACAGATAACTTCCATCCCCCTGCTTTTGATACCAATTGTCTTACCTCGCTCAACTGCGCATAATTGACTGCATCGGTATCGCTTTTCCCTGCTGCTACGTCTGTAATCTTTTTATTTCCAGCAGAAATACCATCCAAAATCATTCTTGGCCCATTCTCAATAATAAAGCCTTCACTATTCATAATGCTGTTGCCTGTCGTGACACTCGTAAGCTTAAGAGTATCATTCAAAGAAAATGTAACTTTATTATTATCTTTTTCAATCTTGATATTTTTGCTTCCGTCCCCGCTCACTGCCGCAACAATATCTACTGTACTTCCTGCCCCAACATCTGTAGCATTGTTACCATCAACAGAAAGTTTCCAGCTTCCTCCCGCCTTTGATATCAATTCTTTTACATCGTTCAGCTGTGCAACATTAACCGCATCAGTCTCTGCACTCCCCGCTGCCACTCCATAAACTTGTTTATTACCAGCAAAAATACCGCTACCAGTCATACGCGGACCACCAGTAATCACGAAACCAAGGTCGCTTAATTGGGTTTTTCCTGCTTGTACACGTCCAACTGTAATGAAGTCATTCAAATCAAATTCTACTGTTTTATCATCTTTTCTTACAATTTTAATGTTCTTGTTTTCATAATTCTCAAGTTCAGCTCCAGCAAAATTGACTGTTTCACCAGGCAGAATATCCACAGCAGCTTCACCGTTAACAGATAACTTCCATCCCCCTGCTCCTTCTACGACAGCTCTCATAGCTTTCAACTGTGCCACATTGACGGCATCAGTATCTGCAGTACCAGCCGCCAACCCAGTAATCTGGCGTGTTATACTACCGTCAGCTTTTCCAACACTGATTGCACTTTTTGTACTTTTCCATGCACCATTGTTTTGTTGTGAATTTTTGTTACTTACAGGATCATAACCAGCAACATTATTAACAACACTGGCAACGGAAGCTCCCCCCAAAGCAACTCCGTCTCCAGCAATCACCTGTGCATTTGGACCAATTGCAATCGAATACTTTGTTTGAGCTTGAGCAGCATAACCTATCGCAATCGTATCTTGATCCTTCGCTTCTGCGTTATTCCCCATAGCAATGCCGTGGATACCGGTTGCAAGTCCACCAATAGCAACTGCTAATTCTCCTGATGCACTTGCCTTATAGCCTAGAGCCAAACTACTTTTACCAGTCGCTTTTGTACTTGAACCAACTGAAACCGCATTTTGCGCACCGGCTTTAGCGGCATAACCTATCGCAATCGCATCTTGACCACCTGTAGCCGCGCTGCTACCAAACGCAATACTATCAATGCCATCTGCCTTTGAAAGCCCACCTATAGCGATAGACGATCTTTTTACCGTTTCCGATCCAATCCCTATGGCAACACTTGCTGCTCCATTCGCAAGAGCAGAAACACCAAAAGCTTGTGCTCCTCCACTCTTTGCAGTTGCACCCGCACCAAATGCTGTTGAATAATTCCCTGTTGCAGCAGATCCACAACCGGTTGCAAAAGAATACACACCATAAGCCTCAGGCATAGCACTCGTGCTACCACCTGTAAGCTTCCCCATATAACCAGTGCTGCTGTTGCTCGTATTACTATCACCACTCCAAGTGACCTTATCAGTGGTCACGCCATAAGGATAACGACCAGAAAAATTTGTATTTTTGATAAATCTATCATATTGCTGCTCTGCGGTTATTTGATTAGTACTAGCAATTGACTCCTGTTGCTTGCCACCACGACCAATGACATTATCCACACCACAGTAATTATCATCACCCGCAAAAACAATACTGCCATGGCTACCATGGTCATAAGACACACCAGAACCACTCGTGCTCATAGTTTTGTCACCCGTTATCGCGAGATTCGAAGCAACAACAGGAGAAACACTCGATAAGAGTGTGGCCATTACCGTACTAAGAGAGACAACTTTAATTAAATTTGGTGTGGAATATTTTTTTTTCATAAGAATCTCCTCCTACAGAGTTCAACATCATCACAACGCGCGAAAACACACATGGCAAAACCCTTAGTTTGCGCACTTCAAAAACCAATAAATCAAGACAAAACTCCCCCCCCTACGATACCGATACTTATCCGGCATCGACCTAAAATCTCTGCAACAACATCGAATCTAGAAAAGTCCCCACCCCTTTTAGCTAGAGGGATTCAAGCTAAAAAATAAATAAAAACACAAAACTTTGAAAATATACTGTTATCTCCATTCAAAAATACTGCGATTTATCTCTTAACAAAAATAGTTTCACTAAAGAGCAATTCTACTTTTCAAATAAAGCGCATCAGAAGAATGGCAAGAGTGTAAAAATTATTTTTTATAAATTTATAAAAATACTTCTCAATAAATTAGCTGTTCTTATAAGCACAAATTTATGATTTTTTAACTTATAGCATAATGTAATAATGACGATTATCATGATAATCTCACTTTTTGTTGCGAGGTAAACTGTTTCAATATATTATACATCTCTTTGAAAGAAATCTGTCTTAAATATAATGATGCACGCTCTGTAAAAAGTTTTAACGTGCTCATCTTATCATCTTCATAAAAAGACAAAAGCGCGCCTATAAATAGTCTTTCGTTCTTCTCTCTTATATATCTGTTACCCTTCTATAGGAACAAAACATCGTCATTGTATTTTCACTGTTGTCCGTATCTTTTCTTCAACCAACAAATATTTCAGGAATGGCACTATATTAGCTTCTTTTTGAAGAAATTTTGTTTGTATCACTACTCGTCATTCTTTTTATGAACCATTTTATCTTTAATCAGAGAAATATATTGATTTATAATGATAGTTTCTCGTTTTTCAGATCGAATAAGAGACTCGAAAATCGTGAGATTTTCACATTCCAAACTTGGTTATACAGCAGAAAATCAAAAAAGTTTTATTTTTTTAAAGGCTGTTCATTCGTATCTTATGAAATTTCTAGATGTGCTTTTCAGTTTCGATTTTACGCTTTAAATGTAATTTTAAAAGTGGCAAAGTGGCTTCGACTTCTTCTATATCATTGAGGTTTTGAATAAGCTCTTGCAATCTTCCATAAAGCTCTGCTGCTAATTCCGCAACATCTTCAGGAGAAAGTGTTATTTTTGCATCATGATAGGTCGTATAAACTAAATGTCCCAGCTTTTTCATCAGCCCAGTAGGAATCGCCTGCGGTTTAAAACCAGCTGCTTTCGCCTTTGCCACATCTGAAAACATCTCGCCATTTCCCGTTACTAGCCAATCTAATGAAACACCACAAATTTCTTGATATTTGGAGAGCGCAGAGGCTGTAGGCTCACTTATACCAGTTTCATAAGTTCCTATAGAGCCAGCAGTGATACCAAGATGTTCAGCAAACTGCTTACGCTCTGTAAAACCAAGAGCGTGACGCACTTTACGAAAACGTTTTGCCAACTCAGTTTTAGGTTTTGCTTCCGGACGAGCCAAAAAAAACACTCCAAAATCAATATAATTGTTGACTAAATAATTATATTGATTTACATCTATCATTACTGCCCCTTAAGAAGAGCAGTTATCACATACATAACCCCACAAAAACGGATGTTACAGCATCCATTCAAGCAGGAGCGAAAATTATGACAATTACAAAAATGCAATCGCCGTGGTATTTTTCTGAGCTGCGCCCCTGTAATATAACCTTGGAAAAACTCAAGCCTATCAGAGGCTATTTTCCAGAGTCAAAAACATTTGGACACAGGCCAATGAAAAAACTAAATGCGCCACTGCCAACTCTATCAGTTTGCATGCCAAGCCAATTCTTGCCAACTGCTTTCTCAAAAGTTGCAGTCATATTCTTTCAAAAGCAAAAAGCCTAATACGATTCTCTTCATTTCATGCTGTGTAATATACCACTGAAATCTTATTACAAAAATATGCTAATGCATTTCCCATAGGTTTTTATAAGGTAAAAAGTTTATCAATGTCTAAAAATCAATATAAAATAGGCAAAATAATTGGTATTCTACAAAAAATGAGATTATCACTCGTTATTAAAAAGTTAGACGTTTACAAACCCTGTTTGCTTATTTTATATATTAATAGCACTGATTTAGCTGTAACTGGCAATAGAGATTTCAGGGTGTTTGGTTTATCGTCAGAATACTCTTCCTCTACGCATATTAAAAGCCTTTTGGCAATGTATTTTAAATGCTATAAATTCTATAGTAAACACATTGCCATCCATATTTACAATTGGGCGCTTCAAAATCTTGGAGTAATAAAATCTTTAATAGGCTTTGATTTAAAAGCGCGTATTTTGCAGAAAATTGACAAAACCATGAGGTTCGTATACATGGCAATTTTAAGTGATGATAGTGGAGTGATACTTAAAAAAGCTGCATGGAAACCCGCAACGTTGAGGAATTAAGCATGACCTCTTTATGCGATAAAGAATTATCTGATACACTGGTTGGTCTTTATGACGACTATCAACGCGGTTTCGACATTGGAGAAGAGCTTAAACTGTGCGTGGATTTGGCGTTATCTCTTGAATTGGAACTCAGTATTCACCGTTTAAGTGAAACAGATGCTGTTTTAAAAAAAGAGATTGTGCAAACCTTGCATCGTCGTAGAAATACTCACTCCAATGAAGATGAAATTGATACAATTTTTCATATGGATTTTGAAAAACAAAAATAATACAATAATCTCCCCATATGATACGATATTACCTCATCGCTTTACTTTCTGCTACGCTTAGACAAAAAACTTTCAAGAAGATTTAAAGTGTTACGTTTTCGTCTTCTTAACAACAGTGAGATGAATTAAAGAAACGCATCAATTCTTTTAGATCATTATCAAAAAATAGAGAGTATTCTCTAGCATACATCAATTTATGCTTTGTTCATTAAGCACCAACTTTTACATTTTCTCAACTCTCCTTTAAAAGCAAAATGTGAAATGTACTGCAGCGTAAATATTTATAAAATAGCGTATGTTGTCCACACTTAAATGTAATTTATTGTTTTTCATGTTTATAAAACAGCACTATGAGTATTCCAACAAACGCAACAATGCTTTGAAAAAAATATATCGATTGAGGTGATATGTTACTGTTATCGCTTGCCATGATGAGATAGACTCCGAGGATCAAGCATCCAGAGATACCATTAAAACTTGCCTGCAATCTTCCTTGGTATTCAGGATCACAAGAGAGTTGTGATAAAGAAATCGAAAGAGCCCAACTCGAAAGTCCAAATCCAATCATAAAGTAAACAGGAAAAACAACAAAATTGTGTGTATTAACAGATAAAATAGCGAGGCCAATAGCCATAAAAGCTAATAAAATGGCTAATGTTTTCCTGATAGATAAAACTTTACAAAGAAGTGGTGAAAAAAACGCACCTGTCAATACGCCCATAGAATAAAGCACCTCAAATATTGCAAAGATCCTGTTATCCGCATGTAAAACCTCTTGTATATAAGGAACGAGAATAACAGGAATGGTCATCAAAAGAGTCATAATAATCATCTGGCTTATATAAGGTACAAAAAGAGCCGGATTCTGTTTAAAATAATGAAGGGATGCTGTATAATTTTCCCACCAATTTTGCTGGTTTTGATTTTTAGATTTTCGGTTTTTAGGTACCTTCATTGCAAAATTAAATAAACCAGCAATGATAAAGAATATACCACCTATTAGAAGAGTTCCTTTTGTTCCTGCATAGGACAGTATAAATCCACTTAAGCCCATACCTACGATAGTGCCAAGTTCATAAACCATATCGATGGTTGCATTTGCATTGATGAGCTGTTCCTTCAGCACAATACTTTGAATTAAAGAAATAGCTGATGGCATATAAAAAGGGATAAAAATACCCAAAAGAGCAGATAAGACCATCAATTCAATTTCTATACCAAAATGCCAAAGCATTACCCAGCTTACAATTACCAAACCTCTCACAAGATTTGAAATAATAATCTGCGTTTTACGATTATATTTATCTGCCAATATGCCAAAAATAGGCGCAAAAATAATGCCAGGCGTCCAAAGAAAAAGCATCATCAACGCTACACCACGGATTGAGCCCGTCTGATTGTAAGCGAGCCATGACAATGTAATATAATTTAGTCCACTTCCAAATGTAGCAAATAAGCCGCTCAAAGTAAAATAGAGAAAAGTTCTATTTTCAAATAAAGCAATGCGTTCCTTCAAATTTGAAGTGAACATAAATTATCCTCTAAAATGAATACCAGTCGATATGCATGATACATCCTGTTTAAAAACAGGCATTCTTACAATTTTTATTTTAGATCATTAAATTTAAGAAAGCAAAATTTCTTTTTTGAGGCTTTTACAATCTTTGTGCTGTTTTATGATTAATTCTTCTATGAAAACGGAACATTTATGGACAAAAACAAAATTAATATTTTATGTGCGTTTTATTCAGAAGCTACACCTTTATACATATGTGAAACAATTTTACGGTATGGAAGCTTCACTCACATTATTGTCCTTATTATTCTGTGCACTAAAATATGCTCGAGTATATTCCTCCATGTCGTTCTTCTATCACCACACTTCGTCTCTAAAAGAATAAACATACTATTATCCTCACAATAAATATTGCTAACTTTTCTACTCCCCTTCTCTAAATCTTTTAAAACAAGCCCATTACAGTTAGTTTTCTAATTAAAATATATAACGTGATATTTTTCCTGAGCAGTTAAATTATTGCAATCACATCTCTAAAGTTTCAGATTTAGAGTAAGAATACATAAAGGAGGATTTATCGTGGATAAATTGATTAATAAATGATTTTATTCATAATCAAAAAAACTTATCTATATGATGTCGTATTTGATGATGAATTAAAGAAACAGGAGTAGTTCCATCAATTGTTATAAACCGCTCATCTATTTCTGATAAAACTTGGTATACTTCATAAACTTTTTCAATAAAAGAGAGTTATTCTTCGTATTTTAAGTTTAAACCATCCCTTTTCTGCAATCGCTCCAGTATAGTAGTGGGCGGTAAATGAAGATAAAATGTAATATGAGGTCTTGGAATAGATTGATTTAATTTAACTACACTTTCAACAGAAAGCTCTCGAGCATAAAAATAAGCAAGACTAGAATAAACATATCGATCGCTAATTAATAAATTTTGCGATGACATTAAGGAAGGTTCAATAATTTCAAGCGTATGTTTGCGTCTATTTGTCGCTGATAAGAGTGCTAAAAGCAACGGATCAATTGCTTTTCCATTATCTACATATCTCTAATTTATGGATTATTTCTATACTAAGAACTGTGTTAAAAGTTTGTATTATATGTTTTCTGTTGAGTAATGGCGAGCAATTTCTTTTGTTTGTGTTGTCTTTCCACTCCCATCAAACCCGCATAAGACAATAAAAGAACCAGAAAATTTCTTTGAAGACCACATGGAATTATAAACTTTTTATCAAGATACATTTTGTCTATATACTCTCCATAAGTTAAATTTTTTTGTCTAAAATCTTTTAATGTTCAATAAGGTGTTTTTTTACTCGTCTCTAAACAGAAAAACGCAATACTCCCGCATTTTGTATAACTTATTAACTTTATGATAAATGGCGGTATATAGGTTTAGTTTTAAGATAAGGTTATATTTTAGACAACTTAAAATGAGATTAAGTATTTGTAAAAAATATATTTTTTTGATCACACTCCATAACCTGCCATTTTTTAACGAATTCTAGTAGAGTTTCTGAGGATTACTCCTATAGCGTCGTGTAAATGTATAGAAATGAGTTCGATCTCAGTATATTATTGTCCCTAAGAGCTGGTACTGGATTGCGCTACATAGAAATCTAATGAAATCAGCTCTATCTTTTCTCAAACCACCGCTCACACTATAAGCATTTGATATTCAATTCCGTCAAAAAGCAGCAGAGCAATTATCGGAAAACATCGCTGAGATATTGAAATATGTCTAGCAAAAGCGTTTGAATCAAATGTTTCACTATATTTTTCGGTATATTCATAAACTGAAACTAAGAATATTATAATAAGCCCTCAAACAACGACGACGCCCAAATCAGCCGTAATAAAGCCTCCTAAAACTGAACCAATAATACCTTCTCTCTATAAAAAGACTACTATGTAAAGGTTTTAATACAATACCTTAGCGCTAATGCCATAAATGTTTCTGATAGATAACGAAGTTTATTGTCACAACAACATCTAACAACGGTCAATAGAAAAACCTAAACCTTGAGTATAAATGGAGGAAATCTTAAGAGTGCAAACACAGCCCTCCCAAAAACATAGCTATACTGATCATTCGAAGAAACTCCTCATTGGCAAAGCATCTCACAAGAGATACAGCAAAAACACCAACCGCCTCCGCTCTTAGTTTCTCCCAAATTAGCTATCACTATGATAAACGTTATCGTTCAAATCTGTATCATGCTTCTATCGAAAAAACTTGACATGCCTAACAACACATATATTAGCTTTTTGTAAAAATGTATAATGTATAGCATGTGTATTTAACATGGGGGGATAATGTGCATAAACAACTGATGTTTCGGTTTTATGGGCTTGTTGTCCTGCTGTATCTTTCTGATATGGTTCTATTCTTAAGTAATCTTTGGAATGCTTATCGCATAACATCCTCATCGGTTTTCCTGGGCGTAACCATGGCTTTGGGCACCCTTATGCCCTATCTTTTGAAAAAAAGCGGTCTTGTGCGCATTAAAGCCTCACTGCGGTTGGTCGATTTATACAAAAGGCGGATCATTATCTATAGCCTTCTTTTATTGATTGCTCTTTTCCATTACGCTGATTCCCCCTTTGGTTTTATCGCTGTCTCTATCTCTATCGGCTATCTCTCTTTGATTACCTTAAGCACACTCGAGACTTATAATACTAAACTAGCACTTAGTGGTTATATTAGCGCCCAAAAGGCTTCCCGCATTATGCAAACAGTGGTGCAAATTGGCGCATTTTTGGGAGCAGCACTAAGTGGTTATCTCTTAGAAGCGACCAGCCCTCGAGGGGCAGCGGCTGAAATCGGTTATAATGGTTTGATTGTGACACTTTGTGTGTTTGACATCATTATAAGCCTTATAGCCGGATATATTATATTTTGCGATGAATACAACGCTACAGATACCACAGCACTTGCAACTGGTAAGAAGCCAGCACCTACACCGCAAGCGGATGGACTCTCCCGTGAGCTTAAACTTTTATGCGTCTGCATAGGACTTATTGGCTTTCATATTTGCGCTTATAATACGCTGGCAACCATTCTTTTTCAGAGTGTGAAAAATTTTGGCTCTGAATACTATGGGCTTTGCAGTGCGGTTGCGGGCATGGGCGCTTTTTTGGCTGCTTTTATCAAAATCCCTCGTTTTGAATTTATTCTCCCAGCCCTTATGTTGAGCGTAGCTGATCTTATTTTTAGCACCACACAATCGCCCTATTTGGCTGTGGTCTTTTGCTTTTTTATTGGCTTTTCAATGAATACCATGCGAATTAATGCCCGCAAACATACGATTGAAGCGACCAAAACAGAGGCTCAAGCAGAGCTGGTGGGAAGCTATAGCGGCATGCTTTATACTCTCTCCCAGTCGGCAGGTTATGTCATTCTTGGTCTTCTTACAAGCTCTGCCCTTATGGGTCCTCAAGCAGCTGTTTATCTTCTACCCCTTATAGGGCTAATAATCTTTATTTATGTTCTTTTCCTTTTATCACAGCGGAACAAAGTATGAGAAAACCTATTCTTATTGTCGACCCTTTCTCCACGGGTGCCCTCTATGGCCCTGCTTTGCAAAAATTAGGCTATGCTTGTTATGGTGTTGTCTCTCAACAAGCTCCTTTTTCACACTTTATGCTTTCTTATCAGGGAAAGGGCATGGCAGAAGCGAAGCTTCATAGTGTAGATGAGATAAAGAAACGCTTTCCTATCGGCACGATAGAGGCTGTAATAGCGGGTGCCGAAAGAGGTATCTATTGTGCAGAGCAATTGGCGGCTTATTATGGTTGTCTTGGGAATAACCCCTTGACTACCGATTGGCGACGGAAAAAAGCAGCGATGCAAAAACGTCTTTGTGAAAATGGTTTATCTTACATCCGATCAAAGATTCTTACAAAAAACGATTGTACTCTCGATGGTTTTGAAAGCCACAGCGGCTATGTGGTAAAGCCAAATGATTCTGCAGGGAGTGATGGTGTTTTGTTTTTCTCTAATCTTGAGGAAGTGGCGGCATGGTCCTCTAGAATCGACTGGACACAAAAAAATATTTTTGGCGCGCCTAACGATGCTTATTTGCTCCAAGAAAGATTGGAGGGAGAGGAATACATCGTCGACGCCGTTGTAAATGGAGAGGCTATAAAGATATGTGCTTTATCGCGATATAAAAAAGGTATTCATAATGGAAGTGCTTTTGTTTATGAATCGCTTGATGTGCTTGATGCTCAAGATCCCTCTTATGCCCCTCTTATCTCTTATGCAAAACAATGCATTCGCGCACTGGGGATTGAATATGGACCTGCGCATATGGAAATCATGCAAACAGCTCGTGGTCCAGTAATGATCGAAGTAGGAGCCCGTCTCCACGGAGGAATTGCACCCACCTTGTTCGCGCATTGCTATGAAGATAATTTACTTGAAAGCTCCGTTAACCTTATTGCAGGCGTGTTTTCGCAAACCCCAAGTCGCTTTAAGAAAAAAGGGCGTATTATCTTCCTTATCAACGAGATCGACGGTCATATTATAAAAGATGTTAACGTATGGCGGCAAAAGCTTCATTCTTGGGAAAATGTGGTTCATTTTACGCTTTTTTTTAAAGAAAACGAGCCCCTCCCCCTAACCATCGATTTAAATACCTGCCCAGCTATTATAGCAATTTGGGGACACAATGATGATGAATTATCAGCTTTGGAGAGGATCATTCGTAGCAATTTCCTATAAAATACAGCAAGGGAGAGAAAAACATGGATTCAGAAGCGCAATCAATTGAAAATATAGACAAATATTAAAAATGGATCCAGCTTAACGGATTAAACAACAAAGAAATAATTTTGTTTACAGCTTTATTGTCGAGCATTCGCGGATGGATTCTAGTATTATCTCTATCTAGAACTCCCTATAGGCAAGAGGCAGAAAAGTTATCAAGCATACTTAGTATACCTTAATGATAACTGCTATTACCATGCGTGATGGCTCTAAAATGTAGATGGATTTGAACTTTTAAATAATTTTTTAACTCTTTAATCACTTTATGTCCATACTTTTTAAATAATATTCAATAACTTAAGTAAAATAAATATTTTTATTTTGGGTTTTGGTGTGTTGTTAATCTAAAGCATATGAAGAGAATATATTAAAGAATAAAAATGTTTATACATCGAGATTTAAGCTCTGTTTTACAAAAGGAGGACTATTATGACACAGACGAATCTAGCTATTAATCCGTTGTTGCAAACCAGTGGAGAGATAGTGCTAAATGTAGAAAAAGTTGCATAAGAACCTTTAACAAAAATGATTAAAATTTAGATAGAGTTACAAGGTATGAAATAAATTTTTTTCTATCAGCTCTTCAGTTTTCTTTGGTTAATTTATTTATTCTACCTATATCATTGCAACTTTCTTCTAATGACATCGTCTATCATTAGAGGGAGATGTGTGATTGTTTTTCGGGTTGTAACAGCACATGGGTTTCGTGATTTATTTTTCCCATCAGAAGAGTTATAGTTGAACAAGTTTTAAAATACATGGCATTCCATATTGTGTGCATATAAAATTTTCAGGATGGGAGTGTTGAGGTAGTGTCTTTTCTTGGAAAGACTGTACAGCAGTTACTAGAAAATCTAGGAGAAGAAGAGCTTATTTTTAGAACAGATAGAAATTTTGATTATAACAATTAATTAAACCAAAAGAAAAATATTTATTCTAAAGTTGATGATAAAATTGTGGCAAAATATATTTTCGATAACCATAAAGAAAAAGTTAGGGAACATGTTTTTATTAGTAAGAAAGAATATCATTCATTTGTCTCGCTAAAAGTTAGCAAATTCATAGATAACTTTTTTCGTTCGTTGAATGGTGAAAAAATAATTGTCGGCGTTAGTGGGGGAGGAGATTCTAATACATTGTTACAAAGTTTAATAAAAGTTCGAATACCTAAAGATTTTTTAGTTCCTGTGAGAGTGTTAGGAATACAAAATTGGAATACAAGGGAGGCAAAGAGAGCAAAAACCGGAAACTTTGCGCCAATGTTGGTTAAAATTGCCTCTTGTTCATTCAGACGAAGTTGGTCAATTATTAGGTGCAGCAGAGATAGATTGAGCGGGAATTTTTCAAAAAGCGTATCCTGAATCTGACTTAGAGGTTATTGGAACTTTAGTAGTAAGATTGGCTTGGTCTCATGTTTCTCAAAAATTAGCAACCAATCTTGTTGTGACTAGACTAAATTTGGAAGATCTGCTCACTGAGCGTTTTTATAATATTATGAAATGATAAAAATATTAATATTTCTTCTTGTCCCAGACATGAAGCCGGTGCTATTTGTATTTATTATCCGTTGCACCATTGTCCGAAATATATTTTAAGTGGTTGTCACTTGAAATATGCCTTGGAAAATTATTTGGCAAGAGAGCGTACCTATATGTATTGGAAAGTAATTTCCTATTATTTATCTCAATCTATAGGTACAACGTTACCAAGTATAGAATTCATGCTGACAGATGACTTTCAAAAAATAAGTGCCTATAACGCATTTGAACTAAACTTTTATGAAAAACTGGAATTTAGTACCGAACCATATTCGACAATGGAGAAAATCATAAAATGGCTTGAGTCTCTGTTTAAAAGGAAAGAGGCTATTGCGTAATTCTGTTTTTCTTATGATTGTGATTGGTTGTTTGACGAGTTTTTGTGCTAGTGGAGTATTATCTATTGGCCTTTCTTTGTTACAATTCCAAGATACAACGGGAGAAGCGTCTGCTACTTTAAATGTCGTTAATTTAATCGCAATTGGAATTGCTGGCTTATGTTTGGGAAACGTGTTGGCGCACTATCAAGGCTTTATAATTGGGTTTTATAGTCAAATTACTTGCGCTTGTTTATTGTCTTTCTTATTATTTATGAACAATCCAGTACTTATTTTATTTGTATTTTTTTTACTTGCTCTCTTGATGGGGGCTGATAATCCAAATAACAATAGTGCCTTGAATCTGCTGGTTCCAGCTCCCAAACAAAAAGCTGGAATTTTTGCATTTTATACTAGTTGCTGTCAGTTTTTTGTTATTATATCCCCGTTGCTTATATATTTTATAATTGCGCATTTGGGGCACAAAATAGCCATAGCCTTTATTGTATTTATCTATCTTTTGAATGCCAGCTTATGGTTTCGTATAAAGTCTATACAACACCTAAACAGAGTAAAAGAGCTATTAAAAAAGCCATCTCAAAAGGCTTATGGAATTGGTTTTAGATGCCTTTGGCGGATTTCTGCGTTGCGGTTTTTAACGATTAATCGTATTTTGAATAATTCTCTCTATACGGGGCCTATTGTTTTATTGCCACTTGTTCTTGCTTCTATAACATCAGATAATATAAAATTTACAGCTATTCAAAATTCTATTTTTGCTTTGTCAGCACTGGGTTTTGTGATCAATGGTCTTATCTCATCTTATTATTTACGGAAATTTCCATCTTTAATTCGTTTTTTTGTATGGGGGGCACCGGCTTTTGCCGTGATCGCAATCTCTTTTGTTTTATATTTAAATTTTACTCAATATTCCCTTTATATTATGGGATTTTTATTAGGTATTGGGCAATTTTATTTTAGGGTATCGGGAATAACAATTGGACAAGCTATCACACCTAGTGAAAATTTAGCCGAGGTGATTTTGGCAGGCGATGCCAGTGTACGCATCATAACAGCTTTATTCTCTATTGTACTTTTATATGCAGGAAAATTTTTTTCATTTTCTATATTATACGTCCTGTGTGTATTTATAGGCTTTTGCGCCCCTTTATTTATTTTGCACGGACTATCTATTTACATACAAAGCTTAGAGATAAAAGAAAGCGCCGTATGAATGATGTTCAATTATTATATTACGTCAGCCTTTTTTTGATTATCGTATGGATAAAAATTTTGTACAAATATTCATGACATTAATTTTAAATGAGCACATTGCGTGAGAAAAGCTGAGGTGTTCGTTACCTCTCATGTGGATAAAACGCATTTAGCCCGTTAATCAACGAAATTGCAAATAGCACTATGATCACCATTAATTCTAAAAGCTCTACCAGAAGTTAGTGATAATGGCAAAAATCCTTTAATGATATTTGAAGAGATCGTTTATGCTAGATCAGGTTATCTCAAGATCGAGAGGAGAGGAGCTTAAAAAGTATAAAATTCATGGAAATTCAACAGCAATTTCTAGGTGTACATAATGATAGGCATAGATCGACGCGAACTGGTCAATTTCAAACAATAAAAAATCCTGCAAATGCTGAGCTTTTTAAACTATGTTATATCAAGCATATGAAAGTTCGTTTTAAATTAATGGCGGAGAGAGAGGGATTCGAACCCTCGATATGGTTTCCCATATACACGCGTTCCAGGCGTGCGCCTTCAACCACTCGGCCACCTCTCCAGAAGTTCGCACTATACCCAGAAAGAAATAACGTGCAAGTCTAAACTATACATTCAAAACCCAAAAAACAAATTCATTTATTAAAGTAAGAGCTTTTATCTGTTGAATAACAAGCACATCCCTTCTTTTTAAGAAAAAACTTTTTTCGTGGATAGGTTTGTAGAATACAATAATGAGAATAAAAAGATTGTCACCAGTTATAAACTTTCATGCTCATTTACGCACTTTCTGCTTCACAAAAAAATACTTCTCTTAAAATTAGCATACAGCCCATAGTTTTACACAACCAAATAATTAAAATCACTTACTTATACGTCATAGGAAGGGATGGTATGTGGGGGAAGAACATTTTAAGAGAGGATAAGCGGCTCTTATGCATTTTCTTAAATAGCACGAATTTTTGCAACATTGAGAGCTGTAAAATAGTGTGATGGTATCAGTTTTCTCTTTCATAGGATTACATAATAAGCCCTATTCTAAATCCTCTATTCAATTTCACACTTCTATATTTAGTTGATACTAAAGAAAATAAAATTCAGAAAAAAACTTTGCATTTTTAATTTAATATGTATGAATATATTTTATTTTCTAAAATGAAAAAATAGTCTCATTTTGATCAAATACAAAATCATAAAAATGCAAACCTGTTTTCATTTTTACCATATATTTTTAAATTCAGCTTTACAATTTTCAAAATATCTAAAGTAGTCTCCATTACTTAAAAAAATTACGTATTACTTCATACTTTTGATTATCGCATTCTTTAAGCGTGATATGGTCTCATCACAAAACAGAATACTCTAAAAATACTATTTTCTTTCCCATCCACACGTTTGTAAAAAAACATCTCTTAAAGCTTGCCACATCTACCTCATACGGTATCTATGAATGGTATAAAATCTATTGGATAACATCATCTTTCCTTAAATAAAAAGTAAAAGCCAAGTACTATCACGCTATTTTTCGCCTAATGTTACAATATCTATTGCTATTTGAGAGAATGCATAAAAGGAATTTATTCTTTCTTAGAGTGTTTTTATCCATACATTACTCCTCCTTGTAATGTATAAAAGAGTAATTTTTATTAATTAAATATAGAGAAATTTAAAACGAAAAAACCCTACAATATTCAGGGTTCTCATTATGTAAAACGATAAATTACCATTATAAATTAATATACTGTATTAATGTTTTACAGCACTAAAAATCTGATTAGTCTGCAAAATGAGCTCGTTCTTTCCCCTTAATGTTCTTTATTACCTTATATCCTTGCTTAGAGCACGTACAGCTCGTGCAGTTTCACATTGTAATGCTTTTTGTGCTAAAATTTTCATATCTTCAAAACTATGAGTCTGTAAACACGCCTTTACTGGAGAAATATCGCAAGATATCATAGAAAGCTCATTAATTCCCAATCCAGTCAAAATCATTGCACCAAAAGGATCTCCAGCCATACCACCACATACACTCACCCAACACTTATGTTGTGCAGCTCCCTGAATAGTCTGATAAATCATACGCAAAACTGCTGGATCAAGGCTATCAGCTTCAGACACAAGGTACGGATTTTGCCGATCAACAGCCATTGTATACTGTGTTAGGTCATTGGTTCCAATTGAAAAAAAATCAACATGGGCGCTTAATACATCTGCCATAATGGCCGCTGCTGGAACTTCGATCATAATACCAAGTTTTAATTTTGGTGCATCAACATCGTTGCGGATTTCCTCTGCAATCTTTTTTATAGCGACAATCTCTGAAACAGACATGACCATCGGAAACACAATCCATAGATCTCCACCCTCTTTTGCCGCTCGATATAAAGCACGTAATTGAGGCACCAAAAGATCACGTCGACGTAACAAAAGCCGCGTTCCTCGAACACCTAAAAAAGGATTGTCCTCTTTAGATAAATGTAAATGCGTAACCTGTTTATCTCCACCAATATCAAGTGCACGAATAATTAATGGCTTATCTCCTACAGCTGTAATCATCGCCCGATATATATTAAATTGTAGCTCTTCATCCGGAATATATGGATTCTCTAAAAACAAAAATTCCGTGCGCATGAGTCCAACACCTTCAGCCCCTAAATCAAGCGCAACAGGAACCTGATTTGCGTAGTTGACATTAGCCATGATACGAATTCTTTGACCATCTGTCGTTTGCGCTGGTAACCTACATGCATTTATTTCACTGACACGTTTTTGCGCAACAGTATCAATATGCTTTTGAGCATCTTCAACGTCTTCAAGCGTAGGATTAAGGTAAATAAACCCGTTATCGCCATCAATAATAGCCTGAATATCAGACTGAATTGCTAAAATATCATCACCTGCAGCAACAACCATTGGAATACCAAGAGTACGCGCCAAAATAGCTGTATGAGATAATGGACCTCCCCATGCTGTTGCTAATCCTTTTACCCTTGTACAATCAAGTTGTGCTACATCAGAAGGAGAAAGGTCATTTGTAACCAGAATTACACCATGTGGAATATCATTTAAAAAGAACGATCTATAGGATGGATTGATTTCACCTAAAACACGTCGACCAACATCAACTAAATTAACAGCACGTGCTGCTAACAAAGGATTATCTACCTTAAAAAACATATCTGAAAATTGACGAACCGCTCTATCCCAAGACCAAGCGACACCATGACCTTCCGCTATAAAACGACAAGCTTGAGCTATTAAATTTTCATCTTCAAGCAAAACCATTTGCGCAGAAAAAATCGCAGCAGAATCTGCTCCCATACGCACTGTAATATCAGAAATCACAGATGCCATTTTATGTTTTGTTTTTGTAAGAGCATTTTCAAGACATGCTGCACCAACTGCAAAATCAATTGGCTGATCTATTATGGAAATATCATTTTGCCTTAAAACAAAAATCTTACCAAATGCTAATCCTGAACTCGCTCCAACACCAGAAATGCCTTTTTGCATAGAGCGTGGATACCAACCATGAAAAGCCTTTGTTTGAGATTCCATTGCTCTCATCAGACATTTTTCACTAATACTCACTTTTTTTGCAATAGCAATGGCATCATTGAGAAGTTGTGCTCCTTCTGCAGCATCTGTAGAAAAAATCAGAACATCACCGTTTTTTACTCCTAATTGCAATAAACCAACCAAATTTTTCATTTCAACGGTATATTGACCATGGCGAACTCTGATGGAACTTTGAGCCTTTTTCGCAAAATCAACCCAAAGAGAAGCTGGTCGTGCATGAAGACCACTTGGATAATCTAAAGTCCATTCCTGACACACAGAAAGGTCACCAATAAAAGTTTTTTCTATCTTCATATTTTGGTCAAACAAAGTTGTAACAATTTGTTGTTTGTCCATAGTTGTTGCAAGTACTTCAAGCTGTTTTTTATCAAATAAAAGAGACGTCAATTTTTTACAAATTTCTCTATAGCGATCTGGACACGCTGCAATGGCAATAACCAAATATGCTTTCTTGCCATCCTGCCACTCAACACCAGCAGGAACCTGTATAACAGCAACAGCATCCTTGATAATTAAATCACGATTTTCAGCCATACCATGAGGAATGGCTATACCATTTCCAAGCCAAGTATTGGTTGTTTCTTCACGTTCAAGCATGCTTGCCAGATAACACTTATCAACTGCACCAACCTGCACAAGCAATTCAGCAGCAGCATAAATTGCATCATTTTTATGATCAAAAGCAGCTGCAAGTTGTACAGATCTTATAGACAAGATTTCACCATCAGCAAAATCTACATTCATTGCTTCTGCTTTCTCATATCTCATCATGAATTCAAATTGCCTCACATTTGAACACCAATATCTCTGATACATTCCTTTTCAAAGCTGCATTTCCCAAAATACAAGCTATAAATACCACCACAGCTCTCTTTATATTTTACAGAATATAGCTAAGTGAGGTGCTTAAATACCTCAATATAACCGATAAAACAATTAGATATTATTATCCACCTAAGTGCTTAAAACCATCATAAACAAGTCTGCCTCTTACTCTTTTACTTTACAAAGACAAAACCCCGTTTTTTACAGCACCAATCACCTGAAAAACTATGCTTTCAAAATGCTCTTATTATCCTAAGTTGATCCTAAGTTATCCAACATAACTTTTCATTATTTTTCCTACAAGAAAGCATCCTTCCCAATCATCCGTAACTTCAGCTAATATTTTGATTGATTCCTCAAAGTTTATTTAACCTATTATCCCTCTTTATAAATTCATTACATAATTACAAATTGCTCCATGCAACTTATCATCTTTAAAATTCCGTGCTGCCCATCTTATGATATCAAACCCTCGATATATAATATTTATATATTTTAAGCCACACCTTTACTTCAATCAATATCGTAAATACACAATGCCCTCTGTCGCACATTTGCAAAGTACGACACCCTCCAAGCACCATCACCAACAACTAAAATCAAGAAAAACTCTACAAATAAGATAAATAAAGTAAAAAATGAAACGCAATTATTGCCTTAACTCTAGCTCTTATGCTTGTTTATTTTCAACAATACACAATAATAGTGAAATCAGAAAAAATATTCTTGAAGGGCGCTGATTGCACGTTGGTTATTTTTATATCTTTAAACACCGTCCTCCTTAAAAATATAATTTCACTCTCGATTTACCGAAAATTCCTTAATGCACGTCACTTTCAAAGTAGTTTTGACTACCTTTTTATGGATTTTTTATCCCTATGTCTTTTTAAATGAATAGCCCCACCTATCCACACTACCACCTAAAAACAGTATGACAACTCATCAATACCACAATGCCGATAAAAAGATCCATCTTTATCAAAATGATTACATCAATAATGCTCTCATTAAATTTCTCATAATTTTCTGAAAACAAACTGCTTCTCTTATAAGAAATTACTCGACGCTTCTTCATACATAAAAAGAAAGTCTCTCCTCACTATTATTATACAGAAACTTATCAACAAACTCTATCATAATATCAATATGTTCAGTACTAAATACTAACATAACAGCGCAGAAACTTTTTCCCTCATTGAGAAAAGCCATTTCCTCAATTCTACCTTTTTCGTATATCTTCTACATTTATTATAGTACCAACGCAAAAAGGGAAAGATAAGACTCTATCTTTCCCTTTTAATACTTATAAAACCACAACTATAATTCAATGAAATCCTGTTGATTTCTAGAGAGTGTTACAGATTACTCTGCTGCCTCCAGCATAGGAATGACTGAAACATAGGAACGATTACCCGCTTTGCGTTGAAAAGAAACCTTTCCATTTGATAATGCAAAAAGCGTATGATCTTTTCCAATACCAACATTGTTACCAGGATGCCAACGTGTACCACGCTGGCGAATAATAATATTTCCGGCAATAACGGTTTCACCACCAAATTTTTTAACGCCTAGACGTTTCGATTCTGAATCACGACCATTACGCGAGGAACCACCAGCTTTTTTATGTGCCATAGACGCTCTCCTTTAATCTTTCTTACTCTTTGATGCTACAGACGCTTTCTTCTGCGGCGCAGTCTTTTTTTCAACTGTTTTTTTAGCCGTCTTCTCAACAGAAGCAGCAGCTTTTGTTTCTTTTGGTGTAATTGCTTCTTCTTTTATCGGTTTTGCAGCAACTTTTTTAGGTTTTGAACCACCCATTAATATTTCTAAAACACGAAGCCTCGTAAATTCTTGACGATGGCCACGCGTGCGTTTAGAATTTTGACGACGGCGCTTCTTAAATGCGATAACCTTGCGCCCACGTGCCTGTTCTAAAATCTCAGCTGTCACCAATGCATCAGCAACGACAGGGGTACCAATAACCGCATTACCTTCTTGCCCAACCATTAATATGTCATTGAATTCAACAACATCACCCGCATTTCCACTAACTTTTTCAACTTTTACCACTTGATTAGCAACAATGCGGTATTGCTTACCACCAGTTTTAATGACTGCGAACATTTTTTATCCTTCCGTTCACTCCAGCTCTTATTTAATTTCTGCCTTGAAATAAGGGAAAATAGGCTGCTTTTTATCAGTCGTAATAGATCCCAAAGAAGGATAAAACCTTCTTCAACACAAATATGCGCAGATTTCCCCACGCTTATATTTTGTATATATGAAGGAATTTCTATTCTCTGTCAATAAAGTCCCATAAAAAAGAAAAAAAGGTTGTACCAAAAACAATTGAAGGTTATCTACCCCTTATACACTCAAATAGTGCCGATTTTTGTTTCACTTTATTATGGAGAGATGGCTGAGTGGTTGAAAGCACCGCACTCGAAATGCGGCATAGGGGCAACTCTATCGGGGGTTCAAATCCCTCTCTCTCCGCCACAGTTTATAAAGCGATATTATTAAAACTGTCTTTAATCGTAGCTTTCCGGTTGTAGCTTGCCAGCGGGTTTTGTATATTTTGCCACTAGGTTTTGTACCAATTTATTTTTTTCGAAGGATTTTAAGGGGGGGCTCAAAGGGTCTTCAAAGACCTCTCAAAGGTCTTTATCGTTTTTGCGAATAAATTCTCATTTTTACAATTTTTGCACTTTTTTGATTTTCTGTTACATAAATCTAATCCAGATAATAAGAGAAGGCATAGTAAAATTAAAGAATTATCTCATATTTCTCTCTCATTCTACTTTTGCTTAGTTAGTACAAAACCTACTGTAAAATTATATTATTTTGCACGTCTTGCTTGAATATGTGCTAGCAACCCTAATGTTGAACTATCACGATTATCCGCTTTACTTTCTCCACGAAGAATTGGTAGTAACTCGTTTGCTAATTCTTTACCAAGTTCAACACCCCATTGATCAAATGAATTAATATTCATTAAAATCCCTTCAACAAAAGTGCGATGTTCATAAAGCGCAATAAGACGACCGAGTGCAAAAGGTGTTAATGAATCTTGAACCAGCGTAATGCTGGGACGGTTTCCTTTAAAACTTCTATGACGTGCTAAATGGTCTGCTTCACCCTCATCAACTCCATTTTTTATCAAGATATGCCGAGCATCTTCAAGACTACGCCCCTTCATCAAGGCTTTTGATTGTGCTAAACCGTTTGCTAGCAACATCTCATACATAGAATGTAATTTTTTCTCATGCCCTTTTATAAATAAAATAAATTCTACAGGAATAATATCTGTTCCTTGATGCAGAAGCTGAAAAAAAGCATGTTGACTATTTGTTCCTGAATCCCCCCAAACAATTGGACCACTTGAAAAACTTAATGGTTTTCCATCCAGCGAGACTTGTTTACCATTTGATTCCATATCAAGCTGTTGTAAATAAGCTGGAAAATGTATTAAACGCTGTGCATAAGGAATGATCGAACGTGATGAATAACCACAAATAACACGATGCCAGAATCCTAAAAGAGCAAAACGAATAGGAATATTTTTATGCAAAGGCATAGTTTTAAAATGTTGATCCATTTGCAAAGCACCATTGAGAAATTGGCGAAAATTTCCACCACCTATTGCAAACATAACAACAAGTCCAATGGCTGACCAAATTGAATAACGTCCTCCAACCCAATTCCAAAATTTAAAAACTCTTGTGGAATCTATGCCAAATTCTGCCACTTTATCAAGCGCACTTGAAACAGCAACAAAATGCGTACAAACGGCTTCTTCTCCTAAATGTGAACAAATCCACTGACGTGCAACTTGAGCATTGACCATTGTTTCAGCCGTTGTAAAAGTTTTAGAAGCAATGACAAACAGCGTTGTTGCTGGATTCAAAATAGAGAGAGTATCAGAAATATGGGCACTGTCAGCATTCGAAACAAAATGACACTGTGGACCATCATGATAAGGTTTTAAAGCATATGTGACCATTGCAGGACCAAGATCAGAACCACCAATACCAATATTGACAATATCACTTATTCTCTCGCCACTGCTTCCCTTATAGCTTCCATCACGCACCTTTTCAGAAAATCTTTCCATATCTTCAAGGACGTCTTGAATATCGCGAATAAGATTATGACCATCCAACATGAAAATTTCATCAGCAGGTAAACGTAATGCAATATGAAGAACTGAGCGTTTTTCAGTTGTATTAATCGCCTTACCAGAAAACATTGCATCACGCCGGCCTAACACATCTGCTGCGACCGCTAAATCATCTAGAAGTTGCAATGTTTTAAATGTCACACCACATTTTGAAAAATCGAAAAGAAGATCATCAAGTCTGAGGGAAAAATGGGAAAAACGCTGTTCATCTTCTACAAAATGCCGACGAATATCATAGACCCCATCCTTTGCGGCATGGTTTCTTAAAGCTTTTAATGTGGCTTCAAAAGCCATTTCATTTCGAATCGAAAAGCTATCTCCCATAAGCTTATCCTATACGGTTATTGATAATGAAATCTATGCCCAAACAATAACAAAGCAGAAAACACCTCCTTTATTGCTCGCTATTTTCACTGCTCACATAAAAATGAAGGAATATACAAAATAAAAGGATAAGATCCGAAAATGATATTTTTACAAGAATAAACTTTCAAATCTTTTCTATCATATACATCATTTAACTTGATTGAGTTCTTTTGTTAAACGTAAATCTTCTTCTGCTTTTGGTCTTATAAAACGCCCTAAAAAAAGATAAACAACCGGTGTGACATAAAGCGTAAAAATAGTTGCTAAACCTAAGCCACCAACGATAACCCAACCTAAGGCTATACGAGCTTCTGCGCCAGCACCTTTGGCCAAAACCAAAGGAATACCTCCTAAAATGGCACAAATCATTGTCATACAAACTGGACGAAGGCGAATGTTTGCTGCTTCTTCTACGGCTTCACGCACGCTTCTTCCCTGATCACGTAATTGATCTGCAAATTCAACAATGAGAATACCATTTTTTGCCATAACACCAATTAACAAAATTAATCCAATTTGGCTGTAAATATTAAGACTCACACCACTTAATAGCATAGCAATTACAGCACAACCAATCCCTAATGGGACAGTAGCCATGATAATGAATCCTGAAATAAAGCTTTCAAACTGAGCAGCCAAAATCAATAAAATAATCAAAAAGGCAATGCCAAAAACAATCATAAAATTGGAAGATGTTTCATTAAGCGTTTCGGCTTCCCCTAAGGGAACCAAATAGGTTCCTTTTGATAACAAAGGAGAAGCAATTTTCTGTACAGTTTGGTAAGCTTCCCCTAAAGCGATATCTGGAGTAAGATTTGCGCTTAAAATAACAGCACTCATGCGTTTTTCCCGTTTTAATTGAGGAGCAATAGCTTTTTCATGTAAACGCGCAATAACCGATAAAGGAACATATCGATTGTCTTTGGTTTTTAAAAAAATATTTTCTAAATCGCTAGGACTCTTCATAGAATTTGTACGCGATATCAATTTAACATCGTAAGAATGATCATCCACGTTAATGGAACCAATCTTTTTACCATCCAACATTGTTTGTAATGTATCGCCCAAATTGGTGATATCAATCCCTAAATCGGAGGCTTTTTTTCGATTGATTTCAATAAAAAATTGCGGTTGTGTTGCATCAACAGTAAGGCGTGGGCGAATAAAACGCGGATCATCTTGTAAAGCACTTACCAGCTTATCAGCAATGGGTTGTAATATTGCATAATCATTGCCAAGAATTGCAAATTGCAACCCTTGCCCAGTTCCGCTCACACCTAGAGAATTTCCCTGCGCAGCAAACACAAAAACTGCGGGAAACTGTTTAACCTTTGCATTAATATCTTTCACGATTTCTTGCTGACTCCGTAAACGTTTATCCCAAGATGAAAGCAATAAAATCAAAAAAGCAGTATTGGGTGAACCGCCAGCACCCGCAATAGAGTAACTGTTAGCAATCTCCCCTGCATCACGTAATGGCTGTAGACTTGCTTCAATTTGCTCTATTTGCTCGTTCAAATATTGTGTTGAAATACCTTGTGGTCCATTAATAACCAAAAAGATCACAGCTCTGTCTTCTGCTGGCGTTAATTCCTGTTGTAGCTTCGTATAGCCTCCAACACAAAGACCCGCAAAAATAAGTGAAGCAAAAACAACAGCCCAAGGCTTTTCTAAACACTTATGCAAACTGTAAGTATATGCCTTATGAAAAAAAGTACCTAATTTATATAAAAAAGCAAAATGATGGGACTTTTCCTCTTTTTCCTCAATATGTTCTTTGAGAAAACGCGAAGCCAACATTGGACAAAGCGTTAAGGCAACAACTGAAGAAAGCAAAATAGAAATTGCCAAAACAAAACCAAATTCTCTAAAAAGACCTCCAACTTGCCCAGGAAGAAAGGAAATAGGAACAAACACAGCCACTAATGTCAATGTTGTTGCTAAAACAGCAAAAAACACTTCACGTGTTCCTATCACCGCTGCTGCTCTGGAACCTAATCCCATATTGCGCCACCGAACAATATTCTCAAGAACAACAATGGCATCATCCACAACAAGCCCTGTTGCTAAAACAAGTCCTAAAAATGTGAGAATATTCAATGAAAACCCTACAAGATAAATAGCCGCAATGGTACCAATCAAAGCGACAGGAAGAGATAAAGCAGGTATCAGCGTTACACGAATGTCTCTGAGAAAAAGAAAAATGACCAAGATAACGCTCAAAATAGCAATGACCAACGCAACTTCAACCTCATGAAGAGCGCTTTTAATAAAAATTGCATCGTCATTAATAACGTCTATATTTACAGAAGAAGGAACAATACTTTTGAGATTATCAACAACGGCTCTCACACCTTCAGAAATATTAAGAGTGTTGGATTGTGCTTTACGCACGATACCTAATCCAATACCTGTCTTTCCATTGATACGAAGAATAACTGTTTCTATATCCGGCGATAAAGTAACATGCGCAACATCACCAAGATGCACATGAGGCTTTAAAACAACTTGTTCAAAAGATTCTGGTGTTGTTAAACGTGCAGTAGCACGTACAACTAAAGTTTGCTTAGAATTGCGTAATGACCCTACTGGCACATCTGTTGTCATATCAGCAAGAACACGTGAAATATCTGCTACAGTTAATCCATAACTTGCAAGTTTTGCTTGATCTATATCAATCTGAAAAATCTTTGTGCGAGCACTATCGACCTGTACATCACCAACACCATCAACAGCAGAAATAGCATCAACAATCTGATCGTTTACAATCGTGGTTAAATCATCAACACTCATTGTTGGTGACGTCACAACCAAATACATCATGGCAGCAGCATTCGAATCTGCTTTAATAATCAAAGGCGAATCCGCATCTTTCGGTAAAGAATAGGTAACACGAGAGAGAGCATCACGAATATCAGATGCTGCAACATTCAAATCAACACCGACATTAAAGTTAATCTTCACACGGGAGCGTCCAAAAGAAGACGTTGAAGAAATCGTCTTAACACCTGAAACACGAGAAACAGCATCTTCTATAACTTTTGTAACTTCACGATCAATTGTTTCTGCCGATGCACCAGAAAACATCGTCACAATCGTTGTTACAGGAGTATCAACATCGGGTAATTCTCTTACATCAACATTTAACCATGCTGCAAATCCTGCAATGATGATCATAGCATTCAAAACAAGAGTAAAAACCGGTCTGCGAATAAATAAGGTAATGAGACCACCTTGCTCCACCTTTGACGTAGGCTGTTTTGTGCTCAATTCTTGGCTCATTGTATATCCGTTCCATAACCTACTGATAATTGCTGTTGATGAGACTTTGGATCATCAATAGTTACTTTACTTCCTGGATAAAGCATTTGCACCCCTTGAATGACAACTTGATCACCATTTTCTAGGGGAGCTTTCACGAAAACATGATCGGCTTTATGCTGAATAATTGTTACGGGAATAGACTCTACTTTTCCTTCTCTCACACGCCAAACGAATGACCCTTTACTATTCCATTGAACTGCAAGAGGATTAACGACAGGAAAAGAACCACCATGAAACTGCAAGGAAACAGAAAAGGACATACCAGACATGAGCGTATCTTTTTCATTATTGATTTCAACCTGAACATGAAGTGTGCGACTTTCTGGATCAACGATATTATCAATCGCATAAATATGACCAACAAAAGATCTATCTGGCTGCGCGATTAACGTTGCCGTTACCTCATCTCCTTTATGGATGCGCGACACATATCGTTCAGGGGCCCATATATCGACCAAAATACGTTCTCTATTCTCAATACGGCCTATTACAGTATTAAGGGTCACGTTATTCCCCGCATCAACGGGCAAAATACCAACAACTCCAGGAATCGGTGCTCGAATTGTTCGCCGATCGAGATCTAATTCAGCATTACGCAGAACTAAATTTGCGTTATCCAACTCTAAGCGTGCCATAATTTCTTGAACTTCCGTTGCTGTATTGCTGGCGCGTAATTTAAGAATACGCGAAAGCGTCAACGCATTGTTATCACGTTGCACTTTTGCTTTTGCAGCCGCTATTTCTTCTTTTTTAGAATCAAGCTTTGCAATCACATCATCAGCTTGTACTTTTGTACCCGCTGATACAAAAAGCTTATCAATAACACCTGAGGATAAAGGGGTAAGCTCGACTTCTGCAAGAGCTTTTCCACTCCCAAGAACGTTAAGTTGTTCATAAAGATCTTGAACTTTTACAAGATCAACGACAACATTTACCGGTGGCCTTCCCATTTTTTCATTTGAAGCTTTATCCGATACTCTTGTTTTATCCACCATAGAAATGGGTTGGTCTGCACTCTTTTTTCCAGCCCAATAAGTAACCGTTAAAACAACGATTAAAAACACTAATGGAAAGCTCTTTTTTAATAACGCCATACATCCGCCCTTGCTGTGTCATGTTCATCTGAAATAGTTTTCAACAGTAATATCGGCGTTTTACACAAAAACCCAACAGCGGGTGTATATATCTTACCCCCACCGCAAAAAACACATCTCATCTCTGCTTGACTATCTTTCATAGATTAAAACGTCAAGTTAACTATCGTTCATATTGCTTTGTATGGTCATGACAAAAAAATGTTCATATCAAAACCAACTGAAGCCATAATATATTATATCCTTTTTTAAAATATATCATAAAAAAAGAGAGATTTTTTTTATGACGACTCAAGTTTCACTTGCATTTCTTTAATGAAACGATTAGGAACCCTTTGTCTTAGACAATGTAAAAAATTGAAATGTATGCACCCGTAGCTCAGCTGGATAGAGCACCAGACTACGAATCTGGGGGTCAGGAGTTCGAATCTCTTCGGGTGCGCCATCTATCAATATCTTCTTATAAAGTCAGACTTTTTAAATTCTTTATTTTGTGATTTATTTTTACCTATCTTTGTATTTTGTTATTTCATTCTGTTGTGAGTCGTTTCTTTAGCCATTTGCTAGAATAAGATGTTATGAGTCCTTCAATTCAGCTCTAAGGTGCTTTTATTAGCTTATAATCGTAGCGATTGCATGAGTAGCGTATGTTGTTGTTTTCTTTTATCAATCTATGCGCTTGTTTTTGGTCTCTTCCGGATTATACTCTCTACTCAGTTAGGTAATTTTTTACGTGCTTATTTCTAATTGTTCCATAACTGGATGTTTCTGGATATTTTATTCCTAGCAGTCCCATCTTAAGAGGGACTTCAGATGTGCCGCCATAAATTCCGGTTTACCACCATGTGAAACTTTTTCAGTGTGTTGTTGGAAAGAATAAATAAACTACTTCTCAAACGTACTACTATGAAACACTTATGGTATCCATTAATGTCATCAGCATTTGTTGCAAACCAAAGCTTCTTTTCGCAATATTTTTAATTGAATTAAACGTATTTTTACTGCTTAAAAGCAAAAAGATTCTTTTTCCTAAAAAACAATAAAACTCTTCTTGTGCTTCTTTAGCATTATCTCTTGCATGGCATATCATCGATTTCTATGATATCTTAATATTTTTCTGTTCTCTATGAATTTTTCTAATTAATCCATGGAATACAGATCTCAAACATTAATAAAAGCTGAATTTAAAGAATTTTTCCATGCCTAAAACTGATATTGAAATTGCTCGCACTGCTAAAAAGCAACATATTATTGAAATTGCACAAAAAATTGGTATCTCACATGAAAATCTCATTCCCTATGGTCATGATAAAGCTAAAATTTCTTCTGAATACATAAAATCGCTTAATAAAAATCCAGATGGTAAACTTATCCTTGTCACAGCTATCAATCCCACACCTGCCGGAGAAGGCAAAACAACAACAACAGTTGGACTAAGTGATGCTCTTAATCTTATTGGTAAAAAAACAATAGCTACCTTGAGAGAACCATCTTTAGGTCCCTGTTTTGGTGTAAAAGGTGGTGCTGCTGGTGGTGGTTATGCGCAAGTCATTCCAATGGATGACCTTAATTTACATTTTACCGGTGATTTTCATGCTATTACAGCTGCTCATAATCTTCTTGCCGCAATGATAGATAATCATCTTTATTGGGGAAATACTTTAAACATTGATCCACGTCGCATTGTTTGGAAACGCGTTCTTGATATGAATGACCGTGTATTGCGCGATATTGTCATTTCATTGGGGGGCATAACAAATGGTTTTCCACGTCAAACAGGTTTTGATATTACTGTTGCATCAGAAATTATGGCGCTTCTTTGTCTCTCTGAAAATTTAGAAAACCTTACACAAAGACTCAAAAAAATTATTGTTGCTTATCGTTATGATAAAACGCCCATCACCGTTGCTGATCTCAATGCGGAAGGTGCAATGGCAGTTCTTCTCAAAGATGCTATACAACCCAATCTCGTACAGACAATTGAAAATAATCCTGTTCTCGTTCATGGAGGACCTTTTGCCAACATTGCTCATGGTTGCAATTCAGTTATAGCAACAAAAACTGCTTTAAAACTTGCTGATTATGTTGTCACAGAAGCAGGGTTTGGAGCAGATCTTGGAGCAGAAAAGTTCTTCAATATCAAATGTAGGCAAGCAGGTATTGTACCAAATGCTACAGTGATCGTCGCAACTATTCGTGCATTAAAAATGAATGGTGGTCTGGATAAAAATAACCTGACAGAAGAAAATATCACCGCTTTAGAAAAAGGAGCTGCCAATCTTTTACGACACATAAAAAATATGAAGCACTACGGTATTCCTTGTGTTGTGGCTATCAATCATTTTGACAGCGATAGCGATGCTGAAATAAAAACATTACAAAAAATAGTTGCAACAACTGGACACAAAGCTATTATCTGTAAGCATTGGGAACAAGGTGGAAAAGGCGCTATAGAACTTGCACAAGAACTCGTTACCTTGATTGAAAAGCACGATTCTGATTTTAAAGTTCTCTATCAAGATGATATTCCACTCGTTCAAAAAATTAATTGTATTATAACAAAGCTATACGGTGGACGTGGCGCCATCATCTCAGCCCCTATTCTCAAACAACTTGAAACTTGGGAAAAAGAAGGTTTTGGCGTCTACCCTATTTGTATGGCCAAAACACCTTATTCTTTTTCTTCTGATCCCAAGCAATACGGAGCTCCTGTTGATTTTGAAATTCCCATACGAGAAGTTCGTCTCTGTGCGGGAGCCGGTTTTATTGTTGTCATTTGTGGAGATGTTATGACCATGCCGGGACTACCCCATTATCCCACGGCGGAAAAAATTCATCTTGACGAAAATGATCAAATACAAGGACTTTCATAAGTTTATAATCATGAAATCTATCATTCATTATAAAAAGCATTTTATTACAAAAAAATAGAATTTTTAAAAGCGATATAGACAAATGTCTTATTTATATGATATAAGTTTTTGTCCTTTTGGATATGCCTTTAAAAGGACGTAGGTTTTCCTATTATTTGTGACACTGAAAAAAGCAGGATAAATAGTGCAAGTACTCGTTCGTGATAATAATGTTGATCAAGCGCTCCGCGCGTTGAAAAAAAAGATGCAGCGTGAAGGTATCTTCCGTGAAATGAAAATGCGTAGTTATTATGAGAAGCCATCTGAGAAGCGTGCTCGTGAAAAAGCTGAGGCTATTCGTCGTACACGTAAGCTTGCTCGTAAGCGTGCACAAAGAGAAGGTTTTGTTAGTAACGGACGGACTGTTGCGGTAAAGTAATGTGCTTTATGATATTATATAATTGCATAAGCAATAGATAGTAAGCTACTAGAAAATTTTATCTTCATAGGCGATTGCGATGAATTGCTTGTGTGTAGGTTTTTATGTACAATGTTATCTAATATGTTAGTTATTTGAAAATAATAAGGTTTCTATCATAGAGGTGGTTTTTATTTCACTCTTATATTTCAAAAAATAGATAACAAACTACACTTTAGATATTAAAGCGACTTTTTCCTATGTAAATTGAGTGCGGGGTGTTTTATTATCACTTTTTGCTATAATTTTCTCCTTCTGGATATCTCTTAAATAACTGCTTCTTATGTGCAAATTTCATGATGAATTTCTTTTTTGTCATTAAATATTCTACATCTTTCGATCATCCTAGGTCTGATTACAAAACAAAAATAACTATCGCAATATGCGATTGTGTGTAAATATATGATATTAAATGCATAATCCTCTTTACCTTCAGTTATGTAACAAAACGATATAATTCCATAACTTTTATATCTCTTGATTCTGTCTCTCTAAAGGATGACGAATTTCAACCACTGCACTACAGATTCTTTTTTCTTGATAAAATTCTTCTATTCATCACTTATGTAATTACCCTCATCAGTGTATCGAATAAGCCTTTCTATTTCATTCAACTTTCTTCTATACTGAGTTAGAGAAAAAGAAAATTGACAATAAACAGAGAAAATACTGTATTTTAATATGGATGAATGTGCCTTTTATTACCATTTTTGATGGAAATGTTTTTAAAATTTAAATAACGAGTTAAAGTTTTTAACGCGGAGATTTATTATTATAAGTAATCGTTTTTCATATTAAGTAATAATTCTGAATAACGTAAAGTTTCTCAACACTTTCTCATATTGAATCAATCAAGATTATCTTCTTGTACATCATAAGCGGGATTCGTATGCAAATAGAATAAAAGCTATTTAAGAAAAAACAAAAATGCTTCTTATAAACACTATAAATAATAGGAACTGCATAACATTGAAAGCTGGTAAATAGAACGATGGAGCCAGCTTATCTACCATACGGATAAGCATTATCATGGCATAAGATTAGAGTGTAGAAAATTTTATAAATGAATTATCACGAAAAAGTGTCCTGTTAAAATTAGCCCTTCATATATCAATCTACTCTATAATGTTGCTCATATTTTTACGCTTAAATGTTTTATTTATCGTATTATTTTGTTCATTCAAAACTTCTTTTCAAGCCACACAATAATCCCTTTCTGAACAGCTCTTTGTTCATAGTATGCATACATGCACTTTTACTTTGAGAAACAAACTCAGAAAAGAGATGCAATACTTTAGCCCTAATTTCCTGTACAAAAACTGCCTATGGCTCCAATATACTTTACTGTTTTATCACGCTTACAGCTACATAAAAATCTAATGTTTATTTATATCTACCCCCTCATAAACAAGATAAGCACTAAGAAATACAAACCTTTTGTTTTCCTTATTTTGATATTTTTGTAGCAATTTTTTCATCGTTTAGATCTCTTTAACGAGCAATGTGTCATACTTTTTATCAGTTTCCAGTCTTATCTTTCAGATTTTAAATTTCCAATATATGACGAAATAAAGGAGTTCGGTGTGCAAAATTCTCGTTGGTTTCGCGTTTCAATACTCATATCATGTATCTTAATAGCAACAGTCATTGTATTGGGTTCACCTCATTTGTTGCATGCACAAACATTTAATCAAAATTTAGGGCCCAGTGGTTTACCACTTCCGCGATTTGCTTCGATTAAACCCACCAGCGTTAATGTACGCGTCGGACCAGGAAGCAACTATTCTATCATTTTCACCTACAAAAAGAAGGGCTTACCTATTGAAATCATTCAAGAATATGATCAATGGCGCAAAATTCGTGATGCAGAAGGCGATGAGGGATGGGTGTATCAATCGCTTTTATCGGGAAAGCGAACTGCTATAACTATTCCATGGCAAAAAGATAAAACAAAAAGGCTGATGCTACGAAAAAACCCCACCGACAACGCAGAACTTGTGGCGGAAGTAGAACCTAACGTCATTGGTAACATCCGCCAATGTGATGGACAATGGTGCGAACTAAACATTAATAATACGCGCGGATGGCTTCAGCAACCCCAGTTATGGGGAATCTATCCTGATGAAAAAGTAAAAGGTTGGTGAATACTCAAACTCAACAAGTTTAATTTTTATTCCTCATTAAATATCCTCACTGCCTATCACAAGATTGATTTTTTGGTTTCAATCGCACGATTAAATCAACATGTGAAATTTCCATACCTTCTGGTGGCTTAGGCAAATTTCTAATAATGGGAGCTTCTTCCAAATTATAAGGAATATCAAGAATACGATTTTCACCTTCTATATAAAAATGGTAGTGATCAGAGGTATTGGTATCAAACCAAGTTTTTGAACCTTCTACGGCAATAATCCGTAATAATCCCGCTTCCGTAAATTGATGAAGCGTATTATAAACCGTTGCTAAAGATACAGGTACACCTGCCCTCACCGCTTCCTCATAGAGCTCTTCAGCAGTAATATGACGATTTCCTTGAGAAAAAATCATATGTGCAAGTTCCAACCGCTGACGTGTTGGACGCAGACCATTTTGACGCAAATGTTTTTCTAACATAGAAATGGAATAATATTGCACAATTTTTCCACACTCTTTTGTGAACTGCTGCTCTTCATTCATATCTAAATTGTCTGCACTCACTGACATAATTACAAACCCAAATATATTCCTGCTAAATAAGATCAAAATACAAAAAAATGGGAATAGTATGGTGTAATCTTGTATTCCATTTTTAAATAATTACCTATGTAGAATACATAAAAAAAGGCTTTTGTCATTAAAAATGATATAAAATCATTTCCCTCTCTTTAAAATTTGCTCTAAAAGTAGGTTGGGAAAAGCGCAGAAATAAAGATATATGCAAATAAATGGAGTAACAATGGCTGAACAAAAGTCTCGCTACACATATGAAGAGCTTCTAAGCTGCGCTCGCGGCGAAATGTTTGGTAGAGGTAATGCGCAATTGCCAGCACCGCCAATGTTAATGATTCATCGAATCACTCAAATTAGTGAAACTGATGGTAAATACGATAAAGGAATGGTTCGCGCCGAATTTGACATTACACCAGACATGTGGTTCTTTAATTGTCACTTTATAGGCGATCCCGTCATGCCAGGATGTCTCGGACTGGATGGTATGTGGCAATTAACAGGTTTTTTTCTTGGTTGGCTAGGCGAACCAGGCAAAGGAAGAGCAATATCAACAGGTGAAGTAAAGTTATCAGGGATGGTAACTCCACAAACCAAAATTCTTGAATATGAAATAGATTTTAAGCGTATTCGACGTGGAAATTTAGTCTTAGGAATAGCTGATGGGTGGCTAAAAGCAGATGGAGAGACTATTTATAAGGCGAACGATTTACGCGTTGCTTTATTCAAAGAAGATTGAACGTTATTTCCGTCAGAAAGAACTTTTCACTATTCTGTATGGAACGAGGAGGTATGAATGCGTCGAGTTGTTGTAACCGGAATGGGAATTGTCTCCGCAATTGGAAATAACCCTGGAGCTGTTTTAACCAGTTTACGTGAAGCAAAATCCGGAATTTCTTACGCACCTCAATATGCTGAATTAGGCTTTCGTAGCAGAGTTTATGGCAAGCCCGATATTAATATAGAAAAACTCGTAGATCGACGTGCTCTACGTTTTCATGGGCGTGGAACAGCATGGAATCACATCGCCATGGATCAAGCAATTGCTGATGCGGGTCTAGAACCGCATGAAGTATCGAACGAACACACGGGTATTATTATGGGTTCTGGAGGTGCTTCAACACATTCAATCGTAGAAGCTGCTGACATTACACGCCAAAAAGGTCCAAAACGTGTTGGACCTTTTGTTGTCCCTAAAGCGATGAGTTCCACAGCATCTGCAACATTAGCAACTTTCTTTAAAATAAAGGGGATCAATTATTCAATCTCTTCAGCTTGTGCTACCTCCAATCATTGTATTGGTAATGCTTACGAAATGATACAATATGGTAAACAGAAGCGCATCTTTGCCGGTGGCTGCGAAGATTTGGATTGGACACTATCTGTTTTATTCGATGCCATGGGCGCTATGTCCAGCAGATATAATGACATTCCTCACAAAGCTTCACGTGCTTATGATGTTAATCGTGATGGTTTTGTCATTGCTGGAGGTGCTGGCGTTTTAGTCCTTGAAGATTTAGAACTTGCTAAAGCACGTGGTGCAAAAATCTACGGAGAAATCGTTGGATACGGTGCGACATCCGATGGACATGATATGGTTGCCCCATCAGGAGAGGGAGCAGAACGATGCATGCGCATGGCCCTTGCAACAGTCGATAATAAAATTGATTATATCAATCCCCATGCGACAGCAACTCCTGTTGGTGATCCTCCTGAGATAGAAGCTATCCGTCGTGTCTTTGGAGCAGGTGATCAATGCCCCCCCATTTCCGCTACCAAGTCTCTAACAGGACATTCCTTGGGAGCAGCAGGTGTTCACGAAGCAATCTATACATTGTTAATGATGAATCATAATTTTATTTGTGAAAGTGCCCATATTGAAGAACTTGATCCAGCTTTTGCTGATATGCCAATCGTTCGTGAACGACGTGATCATCAACAACTGAATACCGTATTGTCGAATACTTTTGGCTTTGGCGGTACCAATGCAACGCTTGTTTTCCAACGTTATGTATAAACAAAAGCTCTTAGTAATTGAAAAAAGTACGGTCTTACGGAGAATAATATGAAAGGTTTGATGGAGGGCAAACGCGGCCTTATTATGGGAATTGCGAATGACCATTCAATTGCTTGGGGCATTGCCTGTCAGCTCGCACAAGCAGGAGCGGAATTAGCGTTGACTTATCAAGGAAATGCTTTTGGAAAACGTGTTCATCCCCTAGCAGATAAACTTGGCTGCAAATTAGTGCTAGAGTGTGACGTTGAAAAAAGTGAAAATATTGATTACGTCTTTGAGCAACTTGAAAAAGAATGGAAAACAATTGATTTTATTGTCCATGCCATTGGTTTTTCAGATAAAACTCAGCTAAAAGGGCGTTACGTTGATGTTACAACACGTGAAAACTTTCAACGCACGATGGTTATTTCAGCTTATTCCTTTACTGAAATTGCCCAGCGCGCGGGTAAGCTTATGCCCAATGGAGGAACACTTTTAACTCTTACCTATGGTGCTTCACAGCAAGTTGTGCCTAATTATAACATCATGGGTGTTGCTAAAGCAGCTTTAGAAGCTATGGTACGTTATTTAGCAGCGGACTTTGGTCCTCAAAATATTCGTGTCAATGCGATTTCCGCTGGTCCTGTTAGAACTTTAGCAGGTAATGGTATTGCAGCTGCACGGGCAATATTTTCACATCAACGCCGTAATGCCCCATTACGGCGTACCGTAGATATTCATGAAATTGGAAAATCTGCTCTTTATCTACTCTCTGACTTATCATCAGGTGTTACAGGTGAAATCCATTATGTTGATTCAGGCTATAACATCATGTCTATGCCAATACTTGAAGAACTGAAAAAAAGTGACGATTCCCAAGAAGAATAAATTTTATTTCATTGCACTAAAAAAGAAAATCAATCATGTACATAGTGCTTTAATCGGGTATTGAGTACTTTCTCAGCTATATAATAGTGTATTGACTTATAATAATATGACGTAAGGAATATGTGCAAATATTTGTAAGAATAAGTCAATACAAAACCAGATGTACGATGCCTTGTTTCGCAAAATATTTTATAAAAGCCGGAATATTTCTTCAATCCATGGTTGATAAAGTGTGTATTTTATGACGTTATTTACCTTACTAAAGCATACGCTTTTGCCATTGCTTATAAATCAATATCCAACCCTCATGCCACCGCAGTTTGAAACAGAGATTAGAGAATTATTAAAACCCTTAGTTTCAGCTTTTGTGTAGCAAATTGAAAAAAATATTCCTACCGTTTGATTTATTCTTGAAACGCAAATACAATCTAATTTAGGATGAATATGAAGGCGTAAAGAAATCAATCATTAATCTTACTATTATTCTTTAATGAGACTTTACGATTTTAAAAGCATCTACATCAATGTTTTTTTAATAATGGAGATTACTCTTTACCTCACACCTTTATTTTTCTCGTTCTTTAATGAAAGCGTTTCTCTGATATGTCAGGTAAAATAGAACACCCAAAAACACTATAGCTGTTTCTCCTTCATGCATTTTTTAAAGATATCTCTCAATGCACGCCATTCCATTTCACAATGGTACCTGTAGAACGTATAAAAAATCCTTGTGAAGTACATAAAATCCTTTTTTTACCACCATTTTAATGTTTATACAGATGACAAACCGACACCGTCATTTTACTTGCCATGTTCTAATATTGAAACAACCCTTGACACTTGAGATGATTCATTAGAAGTATCTTTAATAATTTTTATCCACATACTAACCCGCTTGTGACAAGCAAACATATATTTTTAATTAACTCAATACAAAAATAAAATGAATTATTTATATAAATCAATTTTTTATCTTTATAATCACATTATTTTTCAGTTTAAATGACAGCCACAAACAAGTACAATAACATTTTTTCAATCTTAGACTTTCAAAGTTATAATTCCAAAAATCATTTCTTGCATATAAAAAACAGAATTGACATGTGAGAAAATAAAAGGCTTAAATATCTCTACTGAACAGCTTCAAGTGCCAAGAGCTGTCTCACGACATTTGGGGGTGTAATGATGCTCGTCTTCCTCCTTCATAAACATAAAGATGGGGATGTGCACAATAGCTTTATCGGTTACACTATTCACGGTCACCGTCGCAAATTGGACTTAGGAGTTTTAAGAGAGGTCTCTTTAAAACAAGCACGTGAATATATAACAGCAATCGTGTTTTTTTGGACGTTCTATTTTACCTGACACATCAGAGAAATGCTTTCATTAGAAAATGAGAAAAATAAAGGTGTGAGATAATCTCCATTATTTAAAAGATATTGCTTTAGATAGCGTAAAACTGAATTTAAAAATGATTGTAGAAATGGGAACAGATTTTCAGCTTTAAAATTTCATCTTCTTCCCAAATTAGATTGTCTTCTTGTTTTAAAGAATTACAAAAACAGAGATTCACAATATCCCTGCCCCGATATTCTTAGCTTATACGTTACATAAATAAGATGATTCTACCTAATGAGTCTTGTATTATTCTGTTTGCAAATATCATTGTGAGATGAATTTAAGAGACAATAAAAATATCTTGTTCATTACATTACATAAACATGTGTAAGTGGAAACGATAATTTATCTTCAAAGAGATAGCTCTGAGACAAAAGCCAAAACTTTTATATTTCAGCCATGTTTCATAAAGAATCGAATGATATGAATCTATAATTTTCTGGAATATGACCGCCTTATACAACCATCAATAAAATCTATTTTATATGTCTATCATAACATGTTTCTATTTTTTACGATTGGAATTATTAAAAAACAGGATATCATTGAATTTCGTCCTTGAGGGCGCGGCTTAGTAATGTGTTTGCCGCTTCAGTTATATTTTTACCACAATAGAGAATTTGATAAATTTGTTCTACAATGGGCATTTCTACCCCAATACGCTGCGCCAACGTATATACTTCCTTGGTATTTAAGTATCCTTCCACAACCTGACCAATTTGTTTTTCTGCTTCTTTTATATCTATTCCTTTACCAAGAAGTATTCCAAAACGGCGATTACGCGACTGATTATCAGTACATGTCAAAACCAGATCACCTAAGCCTGTCATTCCCATAAATGTGGAAAGCTCAGCACCCATAGCCCCCCCTAAACGACTGATTTCAGCTAGTCCTCGTGTGATAAGAGCTATTCGTGCATTTGCCCCAAAACCTATGCCATCTGATATTCCTGCACCAATAGCAATAACATTTTTGACTGCCCCCCCTAATTGAACACCAATCATATCTGAACTTTTATAAACTCTAAAAGTTTTGTCACAATGAAAAAGTTGCTGCAATTCTTTACCAAACTCAACATCAGAAGCTGCTATCGTCATTGCAGTAGGCCAACCAATAGCTAGTTCTTGCGCAAAAGTTGGTCCAGAAAAAACAGCTAAAGGAATTTTTTCACCTAAAATCTCACGAGCAACCTCTTGTAAGAAACGTCCAGTACCATGTTCTAAACCTTTTGTAGCCCAAATAACGCGTGAATGCTGATCTAAATAAGGCTGAATATTATACAAAACTTGATGAAATACATGGCTTGGAACAGCGATTAATATATTGTGACTTGCCGTTATTGCAGTTTCAAGGGAAGCTTCAAGTAATAAATTTTCAGGAAATCGAACATCGGGTAAATATACTTGATTACAACGTTGTTCCTGTAATTCTTTGATATGTTGAGGACTATATCCCCAAAGTAAAACATTATGACCATTACGGGCAAGAGCTATCGCTAATGCAGTACCAAAAGAACCAGCACCTATAACTGTCATTGCAACGGTTTTCATTAAATTTTCTGATTATTCTCTAAATTTTTGATTTCAATTGCATATTATTATTACAAATAATTTTAATGCTATACTAAATACCCCACGGACTTTCTCTTTTAAATTAAAAAGTATATTCAAAATAATGATACTCATTCCACTGATATCTTGTACTTATCTCCTGCTTTATATCCTACGAATTTCTTCTACGAAGCTGATACATGCCGCATCAGCTCCGTAGATATTTCTAACAACTACTCCACAGGAAACTGCCTATTTGGATCTTGCTCCATGGGCATTTCTGAACCAGGTGCTTGATCTACAGGAGTTTGCGTACTTAGACCCTGCCCCATAGGCATTTCTGAACCAGGTGCTTGATCTACAGGAGTTTGCGTACTTAGACCCTGCCCCATAGGCATTTCTGAACCAGGTGCTTGATCTACAGGAGTTTGCGTACTTAGACCCTGCCCCATGGGCATTTCTGAACCAGGTGCTTGATCTACAGGAGTTTGCGTACTTAGACCCTGCCCCATGGGCATTTCTGAACCAGG
>NZ_JBHIOU010000001.1:55613-337116 GCF_042195705.1 Bartonella sp. AP72JLCBS
TGCTTGATCTACAGGAGTTTGCGTACTTGCACCTTGCTCCACCGAAACCTCTGAGCCCTGTATCTTTTCTGGCTGTTTTCTTACAGATATATCTTTGTTTGATAACTGCTCAGACACTGAAGAATCATCTCTACTTGATATTTCCGGTTCAATAACACGTCCTGAACCACCCATCATATTATAATTCAAATGAGAAATAGCCCACCAAGTTCCCCCAATAATAACAAAAGCGCAAATAACAGCAAACCACAACGCGCTTAAATTCCACTTGGCGTCTGGACCAGAATTCAAGTGCAAAAAGAAAACAATTTGTACTATAATCTGAATAATCGCCATCCCAATAAGATACGCAACCTTTGTACTAACTGCCCAACTTTCCATCATTCCATACATCACAGGAATAAAAGAACCCAAAGTGAAAAATACAGCCAGAATAAAACCAACCAAATAGGAACCAGTACTGGGACCATGTGTTTCATTTTGCACGCTCATCACAACGCTCCTAATAGATAAACCATGGTGAAAACACCAATCCATACAATATCAAGTAAATGCCAAAAAATGGAAAGACATGCTAAACGTGTTTTATTGTTCTGATCCAAGCCATTACGACGAAGATGAAAAAACATCACAACCATCCAAAGAAGGCCAACACTTACGTGAAGTCCATGAGTGCCAACCAAAGCAAAAAATGCTGACCAATACGCAGAGAGAATTTCCCGTCCAAAAAGCTGTAAACCTGTTGCAGGATCAATACCCGCATAAGCATTTGGATCGAAATAAAAAACCTCACTCAAAAGTTCATGAAATTCGTAAAGTTCCATACCAATGAAGCAACACCCCAATACAAAGGTAACAGCCATCCATAAACGCACACCACTGATGTTATTTTTATGTGCTTGTACCATTGCAAAGCCATAAGTGACGGATGAAATCAACAAGAAAGCAGTCTCAACCAAAACAAACTTTAAATCTATAAACTCACTGCCCGCTTTACCACCACCATAAGAAGCAGAAAATACAGCAAAACTTGAAAACAGTGTCGAAAACAGGATTAAGTCTGAAAGAATATAGACCCAAAAACCAAACGTCATTACCGAGCTACTATCGTGGTGAAGTTCATCTATAGTACTCGCGTTATTCATTGTTACAGCACTCATACTGTCACTCCTTGTTCTTTAAGAACAGCCGTAAAGGCATCTTCAGTTTTTTGCACTTCTTCAGCTGGAATATAGTAACCATGATGATCACCTGTTAATGAATGACACACAAGCGTTGCAATAAAACCAACCAGTCCAACCGCAACAAGCCACCAAATATGCCAAACAAGCGCAAAACCAACAACTAATGAGAAGAAGCCAGCAATAATTCCAGCCGATGTATTCGATGGCATATGAATTTTTGTAAATCCACTTGTTGGCCGTTGATAACCACTTTTCTTCATATTCCAATAAGCATCATCAGACTGTATCTTTGGAAGGAGGGCAAAATTATAAGAAGGAGGCGGTGAAGAGGTAAACCATTCAAGTGTACGTGCATCACCCCAAGAATCATTTAATGTTACCGGTAAGTGCCCTTTATGCTTAATACCGTACCAAATCGCCAAAACAACCTGTAGCACAAAACAAAGGATACCAAGTAAGATAATACAAGCACCCAATGCAGCAATAATAAACATCGGCTGCCAACTAGGTTCCATGTAATGCTGAAGACGACGCGTCGCCCCCATTAAACCAAGCGCATAAACGGGGAAAAAGGCAAGGTAAAAACCAATAAACCAACACCAAAAAGATGTAATACCTAGTATGCGATTTGGTTTATAACCAAAAACTTTTGGAAACCAAAATGCAATCCCCGCTAAGTACGCAAAAACCACACCTCCAATAATTGTATGATGGAAATGTGCTATCAAAAAGAGCGAATTATGAAACTGCCAATCAGCAGGAACAATAGATAATAAAACACCTGTTAATCCGCCACCAACAAATGTAAAGATCATACCCATGCACCAAAGCATAGGAGGCTCAAAGCGAATCCGACCTCTATACATCGTAAGCAGCCAATTAAAAACTTTTACACCGGTTGGAACTGCAATAATCATCGTAGCAATACTAAAGAAGGTATTTACAGCTTCACCCCCACCCATTGTGAAGAAATGATGGCCCCAAACAAGAAGCGAAAGAATCAAAATAACCAACATGGCCCATATCATTGAAGTATAACCAAAGAGGCGTTTTGAAGAAAAAGTTGATACAACTTCAGAAACAATTCCAAAAGCAGGAACAACCAAAACATAAACCTCAGGATGACCAAAAACCCAAACATAGTTAATCCATACCATCGGATTTCCGCCACCAACATTGGTAAAGAAATTCATGTTCAAATAACGATCACATGCCAAGAGTGCAAATGCTACAGCCAAAACAGGATAAATGACTACAATAAGAACATTGCTGACAAAAGCACTCCAACAAAAAATAGGCATTCTCATCATTGTCATTCCAGGAGCACGCATTTTAATCATCGTTGCAATAAAATTCACTGATCCCATTGTTGTTGCAATACCAGAAAGCTGAAGTGACCATAAATAATAATCTACCCCTGTATCTGGACTCGTTTGCAATTCTGTAAAAGGTGGATACATCAACCAACCACCACGACCAAAATTCCCAACACCTAGGGATATGTTAATCAATATCGCCCCTGCAGCCGTAATCCAAAAACCTAGATTATTTGCAAAGGGAAAAGCAACATCACGCGCACCAATTTGAAGTGGTATAAGATAATTAAAAAGACCAAATAAAATAGGCGTGGCCATGAAAAAAATCATGATCGTACCATGCGCCGAAAAAATTTGATCAAAATGCTCAGGGGGCAAATAACCTGCTGTTTCACTCCCAAGAGCTAAAGCTTGATGCGTTCGCATCATAAGTGCGTCCGCAAAACCGCGAACAAGCATAATAATTCCAAGAACGATGTACATAATACCTATGCGTTTATGGTCAACCGTTGTAATCCAATTTCGCCATAGAATCCCCCACCACCCAAGTACTGTTAGAGCAATAACAGCAATTAAACCAACCAAAACAATCGCAATACATGTATACAAAACGATCGGTTCATGTGCAAGCGCATGAAAAGCACCTGCCGTAGGATCTGTAAGTCTTCCAAACATTTCTCAACCCATTTCAAATGAAATTCAAGTTTAAAAGAAACCTTTGTTAAAAGGGCTCTTTACTTTATTGACTCTGTTAAATAACATCAGGATCAAATACTGAACATAGTGCACCCCATAGCGTCTGAGCAGCAGCACGTTTCATTAAATCTTCATTACATACCGTCTTTTCATCGACACATCGATTAACAACACGATAGTAAAGCCGCTTCTCAACAGGTGCAAAATAACGAACTTCAGCATCTTTTTCCTTCGCAGCAATATCACCCATACGAGGCGCAATAGAAAGTTGACGATAAGATGAACGATCAAGTACTCGACCATTAGCCCGAGCTTTTACAATCCAATCCTCAAAATCCTGCAAAGACACAGAATGCCACTTAAACCGCATACCCGAAAAACCATCACCACTATAATTTGCTGAGGCTCCTTTGAATACTCCTTGCTCTTCAGCGACCAAATGCAACTTAGCATTCATCTGCGGCATAGCGTAAAGAACTGTACCCAATTTGGGAACCCAAAAAGCATTGACAGAATTCTCTGACGTCAATTGCAATAAAACTTGACGTCCTTCAGGCGCATAAATCTCATTAATCGATGCAACACCGTATTCAGGATAAATAAAAAGCCATTTCCAATCAAGAGCAACAGCATCAATCTGTAATGGCTTTCCTTCACCTACAACTTCCACTGGAAGAGGATTTGTAGGTTCAAGCTTATAGGTATAATAAGCTGTTAATGAACCTAAAACCATTACAATTACAACTGGAATACCCCACATCAATGCTTCAATTTTATTTGAATGTGCCCAATCAGGAGAATAGTCCGCTTTCATATTCGATGCACGATATTTTATAGCTAAAAATACCACACTCACCATAACTGGGATAACAATACAAAGCATCACCACCACACAAACAACGATCAAAATGAGCTGTTGACGTGCAACATAACCTGATGGCTGCATAACATCAATTTTACAACCAGACAAAAGCAGTGCTCCCCCTAAAATCACAAGCATTTCTAATTGTCTAACAAAGCTTTTCATCTCTATTTACCCCCGTCATACGCACTAAAAACTGTCATAAATATATACCTCACATTGTACAGATTTGAAAATAATTATCAAGAGAATTAAATGCCTATATTACTCTTATTAAACGCTTACTCTTTACCTATCACAATTTAATTGTTTTGCTTAATTGTTTTGCAATATACTCAAGTGCAAACCGATATCCATCACCTCCACACCCAATTATGATAGCGTCTACACCTGCAGATGTATAAGAATGGTGACGAAAAGCTTCACGCTGATAAATATGAGATAAATGAACTTCTACTTTCAGCCCTGAAAACATTTTTAGGGCATCAAGAAGTGCAACAGATGTATGACTGTAAGCCGCTGGGTTAATGATCAATCCAGAACTTGCCTCTATTGCTTCTTGTATCCATGCCACTAATTGCCCTTCATAGTTACTTTGATAAAAATTTATTATAATATCATTTTTTTTTGCCCATTCTCTGCATCTTTTTTCAATATCTTCTAGAGTTTCAGTTCCATAAATTTCTGGCTCACGTTGACCTAGAAAATTTAAATTAGGACCATTTAAAATCGTTATTATCTCTGACATAGCAAGCCTTTTCTTTCAGACCTATCACTTATTAAAAAAATATTTAGCATGTTTTTACGGCAATAAAGCTCCATCCTTAATCTCAAAGAATTCTGCGCGTCCTTTTAAGTCATCAAATAAAAGACGATCTGTTCCTGTCATAAATGTTTGTACAGCTAAATCATCAAGAATATCAAATAGAGCAGCACGTCGATGCGAATCAAGATGGGCAGCCATTTCATCAAGAAGAAGAATGGGAGATCTTTCCGACATCATACCTGTTAGACGTGCATGACACAAAACTAAACCTGTTAGCAGCGCTTTTTGTTCACCTGTTGAACAAGATGTTGCTGCTCTATTTTTATCAGCATAAAAAACCTGCAAATCTGCACGATGTGGTCCTTCTAACGTCCGACCAGCAGCACGATCCATTGCGCGATTATGCCGCAATCGATCACAAAATTGTTCTTCAACTTCAGTTGCTGATATTTCACTAAGAGCTGTTTCTAAAAAACCATCAATTTGCAAAAAAGCTCGTGGAAAAGGTATCTGTGAGGGCATTTGTGTAAACATGTCATTTAAAAGACGAATAACATCAACACGCGCCGCAGAAATAGCTGTCGCCAATTCTGCCATTTGCTTTTCTAAAGCATCAAACCAAGCACAATCTTCATTTCCATCTAAAAACAAACGATTACGTGCGCGCATAGCTCTATCATAATCGGCTATGCGGCGCCTATGCAAGGGATCAATCGCCAAAACCATACGGTCCAAAAAACTACGGCGCTCAAGTGAAGGACCTGTAAAAAGACCATCCATAGACGGTGTTAGGACACTAATATGACAATAATCTGTTAGGCAATCACTCGACTCATTCACACCATTAATATGGACCTTTCGACTGTTATCGCTAACCTCAAAAGCTGTACCAATCTTTACTTCACCATAAAGAGCGCATTCAAGACGCGCAAATACAACAAATCCTCCACCACCACCATCTACAAAACTAACGTCAGAATAAACAGCACGCCGCAAACCACGACCAGGAGAAAGAAAAGATAACGCCTCTAAAAGATTCGTCTTACCAGCACCATTATGGCCAGTAAAAACCACATGCTGACCAGAAAAATGAATATTGAAAAAAGAATAATTGCGATAACGTAAAAGCTTCAGCTGCCTCACTGCCACTTTGTGCACATGACTGGCCATGCATTGCAAAACAACGGCCCCTAAACGCGAATAGGCATCAGTACATAGAGCACATCCGCATCATCATTATCACGAATCAGAGCTGGTGCTCCAGCCTCAGCCAACATAAAAACCATCTCATCACTTGAAAGCTGCCCAGCAATATCCAAAAGATAACGTGAATTAAATCCTATCTCAAGCGGTTCAGATGCATAAGTTACTGATAATTGATCTTCTGCACTGCCCGAATCTGGGCTATTAACAACAAGCCTTAACTGTCCATGCTCAATCGTTAATTTAACTGCACGCCCCCGATCACTTGAAATCGTTGAAACACGATCAACTGCAGAAGAAAAGTCCTGCCTATTAACAATTAATTCTTTATCATTTCCAAGAGGGATAACACGTTGATAATCTGGAAATGTTCCATCAATTAATTTTGATGTAAAAATCACAGAGCCTATAGAAAAACGAATTTTTGTCTCCGAAAGCTCTATACATACATCGCTATCATTTTCTTCTGAAAGAAGTTTTTGCAATTCTCCTACAGCTTTACGGGGAACAATAACACCAGGCATTCCCTCAACTCCCGAAGGAGCTTCCATCTCAACTTGTGCCAAACGATGACCATCAGTTGCAACCAAACGCAATTTCAAAACACCATCATTAATAATATGGAAATAAATACCATTAAGATAATAACGGGTTTCTTCAGTAGAAATGGCAAATTGTGTACAATCAAGTAAATGTTTTAAGCCTGATGCCGATAAAGAAAAACGATAACCAAATTGCCCAGGAAGCGACTCTGGAAAGTCTGCCTTCGGAAGACATTGAAGCTGAAAATGTGCACAACCCGAAACAACGGACATTGTACCTGCTTGATTCTCATCGAGGGATAATACAACTTCATTGCTATCAGGAAGTTTTCGAATGATATCATAGAGCAAATGTGCCGGAACAGTTGTTGCTCCAGCTTGTTTAACATTAACTGCAAAAGATTCCATAACCTCTAAATCAAGGTCTGTTGCTTTTAACTGTACACGGCCATTTTCTGCATCAATCAACACATTCGATAAAATAGGAACAGTATTACGGCGCTCTACCACACGGTGAACCCGACCAAGAGACTTGAGAAATTGACTGCGATCAACTGTAATACGCATAAAAGCCCCGTATGATTTACTAAAAACTATAAGAATTCCTTAGAATTAAAGAATAGATCCCTTTAGAGAATCGCCTGCTAGAGTTTATTAAACCTCTCTTAAAATGGCAAGTCACTCCTGCATAAGAAAAAATAAATCTTTTCATTAAATTCTTTAAAGTCTCTCCAAAGAAAGAAACGATAAACACTATACAGCCTGTTCTCCAATCAACCGCTTAAGCAACTCAAGTTCCTTAGCCAAGGTCTGATCACCACAAACCAAATCTTCAATTTTACGCACAGCGTGTAAAACTGTTGTATGATCACGCCCACCAAAACGGCGCCCAATTTCTGGTAATGAGCGAGGAGTTAATACTTTTGCTAAATACATTGCAACTTGCCGTGGCTTCACAACCGTACGTGTTCGACGATTAGATAACAAATCCTGTTTAGAAACATTATAATGGCGTGCTACCGTACGCTGAATTTCTTCAATCCGAATACGCTTAGGTTCACCAGGACGTGTCAAATGACCTAATAACTCATCAATCCGCTCTAAAGATAAATCAGACTCAAAAGATTGACGAAACAAGAGCTGATTAAACGCACCTTCAATATCACGCCCCGACCCTAAAACCGTTTTCGCAATATATTCCAAGATATCATCAGAAATTGATACCATGCCATCATCTTGTTGTGCCACCTTCAACCGCTGGCGCAACATTTGCAAACGCATTTCATAATCTGGTGCTTCAATTTCAAGAGCTACCCCTCCCTGAAGACGAGAGCGAACGCGAAGATCAAGCGATTCTAATTCTGCTGGTGGACGATCTGCAGCGACAACAACCTGTTTTGCACTATCAAGCAACATATTAAGCAAATGGCAAAACTCGTGTTGTATCGACTTACCCTGCAAAAACTGCATATCATCAATAATCAAAAGGTCGATATCACGAAGCTGTTCTTTAAAAGAAAGAGCATCATTATCACGAATAGCTGTTGCAAAACGCCACATAAAATATTCAGCAGTTAAATAAATAACGCGCGCAGACGTTAAACGCTTCAATGCAGAAGCAGCAATCGCTTGAAGCAAATGTGTTTTTCCTAAGCCAACAGATGCGTGAATAAAAAGAGGATTAAAACGTAAGGCACTTTTATGCCCCTCTGCAATGGAACGCGCAGCTGCTAAAGCAACACGATTAGAAGCCCCCTCAACAAAACTTTCAAAAGTATAGCGAGAATCAAGTGGAGATCCAAAAACTCCCGTTTGAGAATTCTTAACTGAATGCTCTGCGCAACTTTCAACAAAAGATGAAGTCGCCTGCTCCTCTAGCACAACAGGAGGAACACTTCTTTTACAAACGACATCTCTTGAAACGCGTTCCATACCACGAACAATAACTTCAACACGAAGAATTGCTGAATTCTCTTGTTTCCATAAATGAGTCAAAAGAGAACCATAGTGATTATTAATCCATGAACGTAAAAAAGCAGTAGGAACAGAAAGCTTTACAAGAGTATGACTATATTCAGCAAGCTTCACACGTCCAAACCAACTGGTATAAGCCTCAACACCAACCTGCACCTTTAATTGCGCCATAACACGTATAAAAGCCGCCGCACTTTCCTCCTCTGAAACAATAGAATGCCCTATAGAAGCATTTCTACAAACGTTCTCATCACTTTCCGTCATCCTATTCTTTATTATGTTCTCTGCCGACAGGATATTTACCGAAACCCTTTTAAAGGAACTAGCTTTAGAGTTCAATTTATCCACCATCTTCCATCCTGATAAAAATAAAATTTTGTCCTGCCAAACAACTAAAATAAATCTAGCGAAGGCAAAACGCCCTACCCCAAATAAGATTACTCACCCTCCCCTAGGATAGCCTCATCACAACCCTACTAACAAAGATGACCAATAAGATTTACTTGCACTCATGATATGACCCACCCTTCTAAAATGGTAAACATATCCATTAAGAAAACTAAAAAACCGTCAGAAAACCTCTCCAACACAAAAGTTTCGAAAAGCCTAAATCAAAACATCTTGTATTCAACAAAATACAGAATAATGCGCTGATGTGACCCCTTCATGCTTCTTAGTCTTCATAAGAACCATACAAAACAGCAGAGGTAAAATGCAAGAGGTCAAAATAAAATCAAAAAACCCGAAAAAAATGCTTATATTAATGAGGACTGAAAAAAAATATTGATTCAATTCATTTTTTTTCTCTAAATTTACCAATAATTAAAGAATCTCTTCAGATTTAAAAAAAAAAATAAAATGCTTGACAAAAAAGACTCTGTACAAATCCACAAAGCTTGTGGATAACCATACCTCCCTCTATAAACTTTCTCTCCTTTTTCAAGTGGAGAATCATTATCGATTCTTATTTTCAATAGAAACTTTTTGAAATAATAAACAAAAAGCCAGCATCCTCATGGATACTGGCTTTGTTCTCAATTAAAGGAGAAAAAGCTTAAACGCTGAGAGCCTTCAAACGTTTAGCTAAACGCGATACTTTCCTCGCAGCAGCATTTTTATGAAAAACCCCTTTAGAAACTGCACGCATAATTTCAGGCTCAAAATTCTTAAATGCAATCTCTGCAGATGCCTTATCGCCACCCGCTAAAGCATCATCAAACTTACGTATAAAAGTACGAACGCGTGAACGGCGGGCCTTATTAACCTGTGTGCGCGCCGCAACCTTGCGCACCGCTTTTCGAGCAGAAGGTGTATTCGCCATAAATATAATCTCTCTTTCAACACCTTGGTAAAATGAGTCTCAATAACAACTCTACCAATATAAATAAATCCAACCCAAGCAAAACTATAAAGCTGCCTATAACCGTGTGGGTTATAGCGCAATCCTAAAGCTAACGTCAATTAGATTTTCAAAGATAGCCATAAAAAAACGAAGCCAAACTCTTTGATCCGCAACTTTATAGCTTAATAATAGATATTCCTTAACAAACAAAAGAATTTAAACGGCTAACTTACGCAAGACATATTGCAAAATTCCACCATGATGCAAATAATCTAGCTCATCTTCAGTATCAACACGGCATAATAATGGAACGGTTTTTACCGTACCATCAGAAAAAGTAATTTTCGCTACAGTCTTTTGACGAGGTTTCAAGTTATGAATCCCTTCAATTGTCACCTTTTCATCTCCCTTTAAGCCTAAAGATTTCCAACTTAGCCCCTCCTCAAAAACAAAAGGGACAATGCCCATACCAACAAGATTAGAGCGATGAATCCTTTCAAAAGACTGCACAATCACTGCTTTGACACCAAGAAGATTGGTCCCCTTGGCAGCCCAATCGCGGGATGATCCATTACCATATTCAATACCTGCAAAAACAACGAGTGGAATACCTTCTTGTTTATACGCCATTGCTGCATCGTAAATGGTTTGTTCTACCGCTGACGGATAATGAACCGTATAACCTCCTTCTCGACCATTTTCCCCTAACATGAAATTACGAATGCGAATATTGGCAAAGGTCCCACGCACCATAACTTCATGATTCCCACGGCGCGTTCCATACTGATTAAAATCAGCCACTTTAACACCATGATCCATTAAATATTTTCCGGCAGGAGAAGCTGCTTTAATAGAACCAGCAGGAGAAATATGATCCGTCGTGATTTTATCACCAAATAAACCTAAAATCCGTGCATCTTTAATATCTGGTAAGATATCAGGTGTTTTCTGCATATCATCGAAATAAGGTGGATTGCGTACATAGGTGGATTGCTCATCCCAAGAATAGGTAGAACCCCTAGGAATCTGAACTTTTTGCCAATTTTCATCTCCCTTAAAAACATCTGCATACTTTTCGGCAAAAACCTTCCGCGTGACATTTTTTTCGATAAACTCCTGTATTTCTTGAGAAGTTGGCCAAATATCTCTCAAATAAATGGGGTGGCCATTTGAATCTTCACCTAGAGGCTCCTTGGTTAAATCTTTACACACCGTCCCGATGAGCGCATGTGCAACAACTAACGGTGGTGAAGCTAAATAATTCGCTTGCACATCAGGGGAAACACGCCCTTCAAAATTACGATTTCCTGAAAGAACCGCAGATGCAATTATACCATTGTCATTAATCGTTTTGGAAATAGCTGGATGCAAAGGACCAGAATTACCAATACATGTTGTGCACCCAAATCCTACTAAGTTAAATCCTAATGCATCTAAATCTTTTTGCAGACCCGAATTTTGAAGGTAAGCTTCAACGACTTGTGAACCAGGTGCAAGAGAAGTTTTTACCCATGGTTTACTCTTAAGACCCTTTGCCACAGCATTTCGTGCCAAAAGACCCGCAGCAATAAGAACACTTGGATTCGATGTATTCGTACACGACGTAATCGCAGCGATCACCACATCACCGTGACCAAGCATATATTCTTCACCCTCAACCTGATAACGCTTATCTTGTCCAGAAGTCTTCTTATAGTCTTCGACCAATGCCTTCTCAAAACCCTGCCCAACATTTTCCAATGCAATACGTCCTTCAGGACGTTTAGGACCAGCCATAGAAGGGACAACGGTTCCCATATCTAATTCAATTGTATCACTAAAAATGGGATGAGCCACCATTTCATCATGCCACATCCCTTGTGCTTTGGTGTAAGCCTCCACTAAGGCAATCCGACTTTCATCACGCCCTGTCATATTGAGATAACGCACTGTCTCCTTATCAATTGGGAAAAAACCACACGTTGCTCCATATTCAGGTGCCATATTTCCAATCGTTGCCCGATCAGCAAGCGTCATATGCTCCAAACCAGGACCAAAAAACTCAACAAATTTACCGACAACACCCTTCCGACGTAGCATTTGGGTCACCGTTAATACGAGATCGGTGGCTGTTACACCTTCCTTAAGTTTACCTGTTAGACGAAAACCAATCACTTCAGGTAACAACATAGAAACAGGTTGACCTAACATTGCTGCTTCTGCTTCAATACCACCCACACCCCAACCTAAAACCCCTAAACCATTTACCATAGTCGTATGCGAATCAGTTCCCACACAGGTGTCAGGATAAATCGTCTCACAGCCCTCTTCATTCTTCATCCATACACATTGTGCTAAATATTCTAAGTTAACCTGATGACAAATCCCTGTTCCTGGAGGAACAACGCGAAAATTTTGAAAGGCTTGTTGCCCCCATTTAAGGAAACGATAGCGTTCACCATTGCGTTCATATTCATGCTCAACGTTTTCCTTAAAAGCCATGGAATTGCCAAAAGCATCAACAATAACTGAGTGATCAATGATGAGATCAACGGGAATGAGAGGATTGATTTTTTCAGCGTTACCGCCAAGTTTAACCATAGCATCACGCATTGCAGAAAGATCAACAACTGCTGGAACACCTGTAAAATCCTGCATAAGAACACGTGCAGGACGGTAAGCAATTTCTGCCCCAGCGCTCCCTTTGTCGTTTAACCACTTAGCAACATTGAAGATATCCTCTTTTTTAACTGTGCGACCATCTTCGAATCGCAATAAATTTTCGAGAATAACTTTCATCGAAAACGGTAAACGAGAAACACCTTCAAGTCCGTTCTTCTCCGCTTCAATCAAGCTATAATAAGTATATTCTTTGCCACCAACATTTAATACTCTACGACAATTAAAGCTATCAATTTGAGTCATGACTGTCCACCCTCATACTATAACCACCCAATTTCCAGGAATGAACAACACAAACTACGAGTCAAGGTCGCAGCTTGAGCGCAGACGCAATTACCTCCGCCATCCATTTCCCCCTCCACCCTCTAGGCATAATGCGGAAATCAGCGCCAGAAACCATTTTACACCAGATATTGATGTAAGGTATCCCTTATAGAACTATTTCTAGAACTATTCTAGGTACAATTGCATAAAAAATGTGTTTTTTATTCTATAATGCAATAAAGAATATGAAAATAAAAACAAAATAGGCAATCACATGGTGTTATCAGGCAAAGATTTAGCCGCTTACAGAAACGAGGAAATTCTGTTTCAAGGTCTTTCTTTTTGTTTATTTTCACAGCAACTTATGACAATCACCGGTCCTAATGGTATCGGAAAGTCTACATTACTCCGAATCATTGTCGGTCTTCTTGAGGCTGCTGAAGGTCATATAATACTTAAAGACCATGATCAAATATACCCTGTTGCAACTGCTTGTCATTATCTTGGTCCTCAAAATGCTATGAAACCTCTCTTATCTGTCATTGATAATTTGCAATTTTGGGCAGATTTTTACGGTCAACATTTACGTTTTGCGCATGAAGCTCTTGCCGATATTGGTCTTTCTAACCTTGAACATTTACCCTTTAACGCCCTGTCAACTGGACAACAAAGACGCGTAGCTATTGCGCGCCTTTTGCTCTCCTATCGTCCTCTTTGGATTTTAGATGAACCAATATCTGGGCTTGATAACCATGCTCAAAAACTCCTTGCTCGTATTTTCCAGCGTCATCTCAATCAAGGAGGTATGATTATCGCTGCAACTCATAATTCCATAGGCATTCCAGAAAACCATAAAATCGCTCTGGAAAAATTTTTACCTCTCTAGGAGAGAATAAAATGAAAGCACTGTTCTGGCGTGATCTTAAACTATTATTAGCGCTACAAGCCACTTCACTAACAGGATTATTGTTTTTTATCGCTGTTGTTGTCATAACCCCCTTTGCCATTGGACCAGATCCCAAAACTCTTGCACAAATAGGACCAGGTATATTGTGGTTTGGAGCCCTTCTTGCAGGACTCCTCAATCTGAACAAACTTTTCCAAATCGATCGCGATGATGGTAATCTCGACCAATTTATCCTTTCAGGAAAAAGACAAAGTTTTACACTAATTGTCTTTACAAAATGTCTTGCCCATTGGGTAGGAACAATGCTTCCTCTTATTTTTGCCACACCTATTTTAGCCCTCATGCTCCATTTAGATGTAGTAATAACTTTTACAACAATACTTACCCTTTTATGCGGAACACCAGCTATTATTTTTATTGGTGCTATAGGCGCTGCACTGGCAACCTCATTGTTGCACAGTACTTTGCTTATTTTTATCATTATCTTGCCGTGGATCATTCCAATTATGATTTTTGGTGTTTCCGCTGCTACAGCCCCAATAAACCCAAATACCTCTTTTCTCACTTCTCTAGCTCTTCTCAGCGCTTTTTCACTTCTTTTGAGTCTCTTTAGCTCTTTTGTTGCTGCGATAACGCTTAAACTTTTATCAGAATAATAAAAGATGATTGCCGCATAGCAAAACTCTGCCTATTATGAATTTTATGAATAAACTATCTCGTACATATAAAATCAGGTTACTCCCTGCAAGTTTCACCCTTTTCATGAAAATAAGCAGAGTCGTCTTACCTTGGTTGGCCGGCATAACATTGTGTTTCCTTATCTTAGGGCTTATTCTAGTGATGCATTCCCCTGATGACTATCAACAAGGCATTACTGTTAAGATTATGTACCTTCATGTACCCTTTGCGTGGTTGTCTACATTCTGCTATGTAACGATGAGTGCAGCGGCATTAGGAAATCTGATTTGGAAATATCATCTTGCTGACGTGGCACTTAAATGTGGAGCGCCTATTGGGGTAATTTTTACCGCCTTGGCTCTCATGACAGGAGCACTTTGGGGGCGACCTACATGGGGAACATGGTGGGTCTGGGATGCACGGTTAACATCAGTTTTAATTCTGCTTTTTATCTATCTCTCCATTATCCTGCTTGGGCGTGCTTTTGACAACCAAGTAAAAGCCGCTCGTGCTACTGCAATTCTTACACTTGTTGGATTTGTTAATATCCCTGTTATTAAATTTTCCGTTAATTGGTGGAATACATTGCATCAACCAGCATCATTGTTACGTGCTGGAGGATCAACAATCGACAATGCTATGTTATGGCCCCTTATAACAATGCTCTTTTGTTTCATCTTTATGTTTATTGCTCTTTATTTGATGGCTATGCGAAATGAAATCAATCGTCATTATATCCGAATACTTCAGATTAAAAAATCCCGTCGTGCACAACAACAGGACGCTTCATCATGCTCGACCTAAATGGCATCCACGGCGGACTTTTAGGAAATCTATCTCAGAAAATTGATTTTTTCCTGAGCACCCTTAAACACGAGCAAATTGTTGTTTTAAGCTATGTGCTTTCTGCAATATCCCTCTTATGTCTTATTGGATATATTCTTTGCAAAGCCCTCTACCAAAAAAAAATTCTCCAACAGCTAAACAAAAAAGAGCTGTCACAAAAAGAAAAGTATAATGAAAAACATCCCTCCAAAACTTAAAAAAAATATATCTTTGCCTGTTCTGCTTGTTTTTTTTGGACCATTTGTGCTTTTTCTTCTTCTCATGATGTTTTTTTTCAACTTTATGGATAAAAAACACCTTCAAGATTCTTCTCTTCTCCCAAACGCATTAGCTGAAAAACCTGCTCCCAATATTTATCTTCCTCTTCTTGATAAAGAAAGTTATCTCAATTCAAAACAGTTTAAAGGACGTGTCACATTGGTCAATTTTTGGGGTTCTTGGTGTTTGCCCTGTCGCGAAGAGCATCCTATTCTTATGCAAATTGCACAAGATAAACGTTTTGATCTGATTGGTATTAATTACAAAGACAATAAAACAAACGCCCTGCGCTTTTTAAACAGTTTTGGTAATCCTTTTAAATTTATTGGCTTTGATGTTTCAGGATATACAGCCATTGATTGGGGAATATATGGACCTCCAGAAACCTTTCTCTTGAATAAAGAGAGCATCATTATTGCCAAACATGTTGGTCCCTTAACATGGCAAATTTATCAAAAAAAAATTCTACCAAAAATTGAACAAGCGATTATGACAGAAGAAAAATAATGCAGGTTTGTAAAAACATAACGTTTTATCATGCTATGTATGCTATTTTATTTATACGGACCATCATTCTTCTTAGAAAAATTTTACAAGAGCATTACCATTGTTGATTCAAAAACATGTGTAAAGAAATATCTGTTTGGGAGCTTTATTTTTGATTATTTGGACAAAACAATATTGCTATAGAACCATCGTTAGCTTAGTGACAGCAACCAACTATTGTTTTCAAAATCATATAGTATTTTTTCTCCGCTTTTTTATCTGAAATACACATTGTTATGAGGGGACTTCACCACTATTCTCATCTTTATAAAATAATAAATCTGCTCTTTTGCAGCGTCATTGTTATATTTATTCCCATTACACTTATCTGTTCGTAATAGACTCCATAAAGTCTATATTGAATCTATACATTCTTATTCTCTCGATAATTTCCCTTATGATTATAACTAATAAGCTTTATTGAGTCTTAATAAGATAAATTCGAGTAAGAAAATATGACTACAATCAAAAAGTCTCATTTAACAGAGAAGATAAGTTATGAGTACATAATCAATTTATCAATGAAAATTATAAAAGAATTCATTGTAAGAAATAAACTTTTGAGATGTAAAAAGTACAAAAGAAGCTTTTTCGAGAAGAGAAAATATATTTTACAGAGAACTCTTTTTTAAGCACTCTATGACGTAATTACCGATCTCAACAGAACGATCACTCGTATACACTAAAAAAACTCTAAGACAAGAAATATTCTAGAAGTTCATATGAGCTTATGCGTAAACTTTTATGACGCAAATAAAATAGGCTTTTGTTGCAATCATCATTTTTTATGAAAAATATTTGATTATGTTTTTTCTTCTAAAAATTCTTGCGGTGTAAAACAATATGTTTTTGAGCAAAATTCACATGTGACTGAAATATATTTATTTTTAACCATTTTATTGCGTTCATCAATAGAAAAGCCTTCTAGGATTCCTTTAATTTTTTCGTGTGAACAAGAACATTGATCGACAAGAGAAAAAGGGTTAAAAACTCTAATACCTTGTTCATGAAAAAGACGGAACAAGAGCTGTTTACTACCGACTTGGGGATCTGTTAATTCTGAACTTTCAATCGTTGCCATGAGTATTTTAGCTTCCTGCCATTGGTTATCCAATTGGGTATGAGTTTTCGTTTCTTCTCGCTTTTGATGAGGGGCATCTATTTTATGATGAGACGATTCTTGGGGTAAAAGTTGGATCAAAATACCTCCAGCTCGCCAGCTTTTCTGCTGTTTTCCTTGTTGGTCACGATTAATTAATATAGCAACAGCCAGACGGATATCGGTAGGAATTTGTTCTGATTGATCAAAATAAATACGAGAAGCTTCTTGTAAATTTGATCCATCTAATGCAACTATCCCTTGATAGGGTTGCATATGGGGACCTTGATCAATTGTGAAAGCTAAAGTGCCTTTTCCTAAAAGTGTTTCTGAAGAGGTTTGACCATTGTCTATGGCTTGTTTAAGCTGTTCTTTATCAAAACGAGCGTATCCACGTAAACTTGAAGGAGGCAAAAAATCGCACACCAACATATTAACTGGTCCATCGGAATGAGTTTGTAAAATAAATTTTCCCGTAAGTTTTAGAGAAGTTCCAAACAGAACCGTTAAAAGTAAAGCTTCTGCTAGAAGATAAGAAACCGGTTCAGGGTATTGATGTCTGTTAAGAATAGAATTTAAAGTTTCCCCAAGTTGTACGGCACGTCCACGGATATCAAGTTCTTCAACTTGAAAGGGAATAACACTATCATCTTCATGCAAGAAGTTGTTGTTGAGAGAGGCTTCATCTTTAGCTTGTTCACTCATAGCTTTGCCTTTTTTATATAATTTGTTGTAGGGAGGCTATTGTGGAGAGAAAAACGCATCTTGTAAACACCAAGAAAGAATTGCTTTTTGAGCATGAAGACGATTTTCAGCCTCATCGAAAACAACGGAGTGCGGTCCATCAATCACAGAATCAACCACTTCTTCACCACGATGAGCAGGAAGACAATGCATAAAAAGAGCATCAGATTTTGCTAATTTCATGAGAGATTCATTGACTTGATAAGGCTGAAAAATAGAATGACTGCGAGCACGAAATTCTTGTCCCATGGAGACCCATGTATCGGTCATAATACAATCAGCATCTTGAGCCGCTTTTTGGGGATCATGGGTTAGCATAAGATGTGCTCCCCGCTCACGTGCCCAATGTACAAATTGTTCCTGTGGTTCACTGCCCTTTGGTGTGGCAATACGCAAATGAAAACCAAAAAGAGCTGCAGCTTCAATTAAGGAATGAAGCACATTATTACCATCCCCCATCCACGCAAATATTTTGCTAGCAATTGGCCCCCGATGCTCCTCATAGGTTAAGATATCTGCTAGAATTTGGCAAGGATGTGTATCATCTGTAAGGGCATTAATGACAGGAATTTGTGCATATTGTGCCAATTCGAGCATACGTTGGTGTTTCGTTGTTCGCAATATCACGATATCCACAAAACGGGATAAAACGCGCGCCGTATCAGCTATGGTTTCACTATGACCAAGTTGCATCTCTGAACCCGTGAGCATGATTGTATCTCCGCCAAGCTGGCGCATACTGATATCGAATGAAATACGGGTTCGTGTGGATGGTTTTTCAAAAATCATCGCAAGTGTTTTACCTATAAAAGGTTTTGAACCTTTTCCTGCTTTAAAAGATGCTTTAAGGATCTTTGCATAATCGATCAGTGCACGTGCTATTGCTGGCGTTAAAATGGATAAGTCCGTGAAATGACGAAGAGCATTTGTCATGTGTGTGATATTTGTCTTTCTTTGTTTACTTGTGAAAGATACGCTATTGCTTTTTCAATACGATGTAAACTTTCATCTATTTCTTCTTCCCTAATGATAAGAGGAGGCAATAAGCGCACAACATTGTTGTTGGCTGCAACGCTTAAGAGATATTCATTTTCCAAAGCATTAACGACAAGATTTGAAGGTACAATACACTGAATACCCAACATAAGCCCCATCCCCTGAACTGCGCAGATAATATCAGGATAGATATTGAGAATGTGCAAAAGTCCACTTTTTAGTTTATCCCCCATACGCTGAACATGGTTAAGAAAACTTGGCTCTAACAAAACATCAAGAACACTATTTCCTACAGCCATTCCAAGAAGATTTCCTCCAAAGGTTGAGCCATGTGTCCCAAGTGTCATGCTTTTTGCAACTTTATCCGTTGCAAGGCAAGCACCTAATGGAAATCCCCCTCCTAATCCTTTTGCGAGGGTAAGAATATCAGGCGTGATATCACTCCATTCATAAGCAAAAAGCTTTCCTGTTCGTCCTATACCCGTTTGGACTTCATCTAAAATCAATAACAGACCATTATCATCGCATATTTTGCGCAAAAATCTTAAATATTCATGAGGGACCGTTCGTATTCCTCCTTCTCCTTGAATAGGTTCAATAAGAATAGCGGCGGTATTTTTATTAATAGCGTTACGCAAAGCGACTTCATCACAAAAAGGTACTTGAATAAATCCACCAGCTTTAGGTCCAAAGCCTTCAAGATATTTTTCATGCCCAGTCGCAGCAAGTGCAGCAAGTGTACGTCCATGAAATGCCCCTTCAAAAGTAATTATTTCAATGCGTTCTGAATGACCAGCAGCATAGTAATAATGGCGTGCCGTTTTGAATGCGCACTCCAATGCTTCAGTACCTGAATTGCAGAAAAAAACCTTATCCGCAAAACTATTTGCACAAAGCCGCGTGGCAAAAGATGCCTGTTCAGGAGATTGAAAAATATTAGAAATATGCCAAAGTTTTTCAGCTTGTATTTTGAGCGTATCAACCAATTTTGGATGTGAATACCCTAATGCGTTAACAGCAATACCAGATGTGAAATCAAGATAATGTTCTCCTTTATCGGAAATAAGCCATACACCATGCCCTTGTTCAAAATGCAAATTTCGTCTTGCGAAGCATTCATAAAGTGGTTGTATAGAGACGGCATCCATCATAATTCCCTTTATATTTTAGTCTTTTCAATATATATATACAAAGCAACACTACAAATAAAACAGCATGGTATATTTCGTTACGGTGCTTTCAACATTTCATTACGATTAGTGATTACACCTATAGAATAGATCATTACACCAATTGAAAAAAAGTCAATGAAGGTTCTACAAATAAGCATTTTGGGAAAAAGCCTTAAACAAAAGTGAAAGTTTAACCTATGATTGATTTGCAAGTTGGGGAAAACATTCTAAATAAACTCTTTAAGAGGTAAAGACTCTTGTCATAGAGTGAGTGCATATTGTAATTTACAATATAATAAGCAAGATGATGTGTTTTGATTTGTAAATCCACAGGTTGGATGATTTTTTTATGCTCACGTAGAGTGTAAAGTTCTTTCATTCAGCGTAATGAAAACATTATTTAAACATTTGAAGATGCAACGGGGGAGAGCATCTTAGTGACGTAATCGGAATGGAGTGCTGGTATGGGTTGGACATGTGAACGCGTTGAGCTTCTTAAAAAGCTTTGGAGTGAAGGGTTAAGTGCAAGTCAAATTGCTGCTCAATTAGGTGGGGTCAGCAGAAATGCAGTCATCGGCAAAGTACATCGATTAAAGTTACCAGGACGTGGTAAGACAGCACAAGGAAGCACGCGTGCGCAAAAAACTCCCGTGGGAAGTAGCAGCCCATCATCTCCACGTGTGCGTCGCAACACATCCACGGTATCGCCAATAAACACATCATCTGTAAGTATTGAAGAAACCGCTTTAAAGACAGAATTTGTAGTGGAAAATGTAAAAGAAGTTGATATGTCCACAAAATCCAATGTAGTTGTGCCTATATCACGTCAACTTAATCTTCTACAATTGAGTGAAAATACATGTAGATGGCCGGTTGGCGATCCATTATCAGCAGATTTTCATTTTTGTGGTGCAGATTCTGATGAAAATAGCCCCTATTGTGCCTTTCATGCTAAGCTAGCATTTCAACCAATATCTGAAAGACGTCGGATAAGAGTGTAATATCCTCAATTGAATCTCGTATTCTACGCCTTCTGCGCTTCGCTATTAAATTTTAATTATCGAATTATTATGAAAAAGAAATTTAATGGAGCTTTTAATGAATGAAAAAATTTCTTCATGAAACTATTCAACGAAACTGTATCTTTTGGTGCTATTGCGCAGCTGTGTGTTGTAAAGTTATATTCCTGTTTATTTTCACAATTTTCTTTAATTTAGTTGTACTGCTTTTAACACTATCCATAGCGACATCTTTTGAATAAGCTAGTTTCTCAATTTCTCATGTTTTTATGCTTCGTGTATTTAATAGAGTAATGCTGTGGTTTATAAAAATAATTTATCGCTTTGCAACCTGAATGAGATCCATTTATATCTCTCTCATTTTAAGTCCTCTTATATTGAATCAATCAAAATCTTTTGTTTGGGCGTCACGAGCGAGATGAGAACTGTGGAGAGTTAAAAACACTTAAAGAAAAGCATGCCTCTTATAAATGCTTTCAAGTGCCAAGGACTTAAAGGGTTGTTGCAACATTGGGAGATGGCAAAGTGTATGATGATGCCAGATTGCCCTTTTATTAAGTATAAAGATAGGGGGTGCTTCATGGATTTATCATTATACTCTTCACGGATGCCGTCGCAAAATAGGCTTGGGAGCGTTGAGAGATATTTCTTTAAAACAAGCCTGTGAATACATGCAATTCAATGTCATTCTGTTTTGCGTGAGGGATGTGCCCCGTTAAAGAATGCGATAAACAAAAGCGTGAAGCAATACGTAGAATGTAAAATAATATCTTTATAATTTTTTATAAAAAATTATAAAGAAGGGAATATTGTATTCAAGGCTCTTACGAAATATACAAAAACAATAAATTATAAGTATAAATAAATATAAAATCTAGAGCGACCACAATAACATCACTTTCCTTCTCCCGACACAAAACGGCGCAACCAAACATAAAGCGCACCTTCTCCGCCATGCTGACGCGCTGCTTGCTCAAACGCGTGGACATAATATCGAAAAGCTGGTGTTGATAACCAATACGGAACAAATCTATACAAAGCTCCATCGCTCCCAACGGATCGTCCTTTTCCTGTAATCACAAGGACATAACGCAATCCTCTCTGCTGAGAGGACTGTAGAAATTTTTTTAAGAAAAAATAAGCTTCTTCCTGCATATAACCATGAAGATCAAGACGCGCCTCAAGAGGATAACGACCTTGGGAAATTTTACGATATGCAACATGATCAAAGAAATGAATCTTTTGTGCTTGTGTAACTGCCCTCTTTTCTCTTTTAATAATTGTCGAGGGTTGTTGATTTTCCTGAGACAATGAGGAGATTTGAGTTACAGGCTGTTTTTTATCATTAATATTTGCAATAGTTTCTGAAGCAGAAGAGAGCATCTTACCGTGAAGCGGTGTTATCGTACGACAAACCATCTCCCATAAAAGACGATCTTGTGAAGCCAATAAATCTCTTTTTTGTCTCCATTTACTTGAGGACATTTTAATTTCTCATAAATCATTGAATGCTTATGGAAGAAAAACAAAAAGTATTTTAATTTTCATTTTCTGTAGCAAAAAGCTTCCAGTTGGGATCTGACGATAAACTATTGCGAACAAAAGTCCAAATATCCCTGATTTCTACAATAGCATCAGGATCACCGTCTATACGCTCGCCCTGTTCATTATAAGTAACAGAAATCATCTCACTGACAATACGTATCGTTAAAAGTTCATCTTTTTCTTGTATTGCCGCCGCAACAAATTCGGCCTTATTAATTCCAACAAAAGTGAATTCTATTCTTTCTTTATTTTTTTCTCGTTGCTCAATAGCCATACAAAAGCTCTCAAAAACATCCTGACAAAGCAAGCTTTTAAGTTGATTGCGATCACCTTTGGCAAAAGCTGTTACAATCATTTCATACGCAATTTGTGCACCTTTTATAAAAAGTTGAGGAGAAAAATGAGGATCAATTCTATGAAATTCCCGCAAATTTTTATTCAAAACACTCCCCTCCGGTGAAATTTTATCAATTTCACTAAAGTCGTCTTTTTGTGAATTTTTCTGATGAGGGAACGAAACAATATTATCAGCCGTTTCTGCTTCAACTTGTTTTTTAGAACGTCGTGAATAAGGATCAAAGGGTGGCTTTTCAAACCCAATTCGTTTCCCTAATACATTACGGAGTTGCACAAAAATAACAACCATAACAACAAGAGCTATGACAAGTATAACGTCAAATTCCATAGGCGCTGTCAATCTCCAAAGCTTAAGTCTCTAATAAACATTGCAGTCAATACCATTTATCAATAAATATGTAAAATAAGGAATCTTATCATTCAAATATTTTTATAGATTTTGTATTTAAACGGAGTTCTCTTAAGAATTTCTCCCCCTACTCATCTAGAAGGAAACTTTCATGTGATAAAACTTTATTCTATAAATCCTCGTTTTTTTGTTGTTATCTTTCTTTGCATTCTTTTAATCGAGATTGCTGGTTTTATCTTTGTTGGTCAAGAAATTGGTATTTTGGCAACCTTGAGCTTGGTTATTCTCACAACCATAGTTGGGGTTGTTTTATTGCGAATTCAAGGGATTAGCCTCTTAAAAAATATACAAAATGAACTTATCCAAGGACGCACATTAGAGAATAATATTATTAATGATGCTTTCATCATGTTTAGTGCAATTTTACTTATTCTTCCCGGCTTTGTAACTGACCTCTTGGGAATATTACTTCTTATTAAACCAATTCGCTCTGTTGCTTGGCATTTCTTTGCATCATTAAAAAACAAAATGAATCCCAATACTAAAAGAAAAAATGACTCTGAAAAAATAATTGATCTAAAAGCAGAAGATTACACAATTCATGATACGACAGAATCTACATGGCGCAAAAATGATGATAACCATTGAAATGCCTAAAAAATCTGTAACAAACTAAAAAAATATTCAAGATAAAGAGCGCATTTCTTGCAACCTTTTGCAAGGCGTGATAACCAATCTGGTCTTTAGATCTAAAATAAATATACATATTATAATGGAAGAGGTTTGTCGTATGGCCGAAGATGAAATGAATAACAGTGGTGGAGAGCCGGTTTTTGCTGTATTAACTCAATATTTAAAAGATTTATCATTCGAAAACCCTGGTGCTCCTCGTTCATTACGTACACGTGAAAAATCACCACAAATTGATATCAATATTAACGTCAATGCTAACCCAATTGGTGATGACAATTATGATGTCGTTTTGTCTCTCTCCGTCAAAGCCAATGATGAAACTGAAACCTTATTTCATGTAGAACTTATTTACGGTGGTGTTTTTCACCTTAAAAACATTCCACAAGAACATGTTATGCCACTGGTCTTTATTGAATGTCCCCGTCTTTTATTTCCATTTGCTCGCCAAATTATATCTGATGCTACTCAAAGTGGTGGTTTTCCACCTTTGTGGATTGATCCTATTGATTTTGCAGCACTCTTCCAAAAGCGTCTTTCTGAAGAGCAAAAAGACAATCAAATACAGCCCTCTTAAAAAATTTATTTTTTTTGCTATCAAAAAGCCCCTTGATATATTATTGGTATATTAGGGGCTTTTTTCCTTTAGACGACTTTTGCGGCATGATAAGCCGCAAGCATTGCAATATTGACAACATCTGTATCGCTCCCACTAAACGGTACAATTTGGACAGATTTTTCCAATCCAATTAAAATAGGACCAATGATAGTTGCTTCACCGAGTTCTTGTAACATTTTGCTTGCAATGGAAGATGCGTGATATCCAGGCATAACCAAAATGTTAGCAGGCTCCGTTAATCCCATAAATGGATATTGCTGCATCAATTTGGAATTGAGTGCCACATCAGCACTCATTTCTCCATCAAACTCAAAATCAACTTTGCGTTCATGCAAAATATTAATCGCATCCTGAATTTGCTGCGTCGTCTTCCCTTTCATATAACCAAATGTAGAAAATGCTAAAAATGCTACCCGTGGTTGATATCCAAATCCTCGCACAAATGAAGCTGCTTGTTCAGCTATATCTGCAAGTTCTTCAGCATTAGGATTTTCATAAACGGCTGTATCCGTAATAAACACAATTCGTCCACGGCAAATAGCCATTGAAATACCAATCAATCGTTCTTTTGGTTTTTCATCAATTGCACGACGTATATCGATCAACGCTGTTTCATAATTGCGTGTCACCCCTGTAACCATTGCATCAGCATCTCCTAGTGCCACCATACACGCAGCAAAATAATTGCGATCATTATTGATACGACGATGACAATCACGCAACAGCCAACCTTGACGCTGCATTTTTTTATAAAGATAATTCGCATAAGCATCTGTACGGCAAGAAAGCTTAGCATTCATAATAGAAATACCTTCACGCTCCAGATCAATTCCAGCGATAACAGCCGCTTCTCTTACTTGCTCTTCACGACCAACCAAAATTGCTTGTCCTAATTTTTGATGAACATAGGAAACGGCTGCCCGCATAACTTGCTCTTCTTCACCTTCTGCAAAGACAATTTGTTTTGGCGCTTGACGAACATGGTTATAAACCCCACGCATCATCGAGGAAGTAGGATCACGTCTCGCATTCAAATCGCGCTCATAGGACTCTAAATCATTTATGTTCTTTTGCGCAACACCGCTTTCCATTGCTGCTTTTGCTACCGCTATTGAAACAACCGTAAATAAACGCGGATCAAAAGGAACAGGGATGATATAGTTAGGACCAAACTTTAATCGCTTTCCATGATAAGCTTCTGCAACGCTGTCAGGCACTTCTTCATGCGCTAAATTAGCAAGAGCCTTTGCCGCAGCAATCTTCATGTCTTCATTAATAACTCTTGCACGCACATCAAGCGCACCACGAAATATATAAGGAAAACAAAGAACATTATTAATCTGATTTGGATAATCGGAACGTCCTGTTGCGACAATGGCATCATGACGCACTTGCATAACCTCTTCCGGCGTAATTTCTGGATCGGGATTAGCCATAGCAAAAATGATCGGCTGGGGTGCCATGGATCTTACCATTTCAGGAGTAAGAGCACCTTTAGCAGAAACCCCAAAAAATATATCTGCACCTTCCATTGCTTCCATAAGCGTACGTTTATCTGTTTGAATAGCATGCGCAGATTTCCACTGATTCATTCCCTCTTTGCGGCCTTCATAGACCACACCCTTTGTGTCACATAATATGATATTTTCGGAACGAAAGCCCATCGCTTTAATCAATTCAATACAAGCAATCCCTGCAGAACCAGCACCATTACAAACTAACCGCGTATTTTGCATATCACGCCCTGTTAAAGTCAAAGCATTGAGAACACCCGCAGCAACAATAATCGCTGTACCGTGTTGATCATCGTGAAAAACAGGTATATTCATCACCTCGCGTAGGCGGCTTTCAATCATAAAGCATTCTGGCGCCTTAATGTCTTCAAGATTAATTCCACCAAAAGAAGGTTCTAAATGGCGCACCAAATTGATAAAACTTTCTGTATCGTTTATATCAATTTCTAAATCAATGGAATCAATATCCGCAAAACGCTTAAACAGCACTGCTTTGCCTTCCATGACCGGCTTAGAGGCAAGTGCACCTAAATTGCCTAACCCTAAAATAGCGGTTCCATTTGAAATAACAGCAACAAGATTACCTTTTGCTGTATAATCATAAGCTAGCGCTGGATTTTGAGCAATTGCCTTAACTGGAACTGCAACACCTGGTGAATAAGCAAGTGCTAAATCATGCTGTGTTGCCATAGACTTTGTTGCAACAATCTCAAGCTTTCCTGGTCGACCACGACTATGAAAATCTAGAGCTTCTCTTTCGCTCGCACTGTAAACAGTTTGAGACATTTTCTGATCTTGCTCGCTCTTTTTCATCTCACTTTATTTTCTCCAAAAACAGTGTAAATTTTGCTTGATAATGCGTATAGTCATTAAATTTGATTCATATATTAGAAATCGCTATTCTTGCCTTAGCAAATCTGATGATGCGTTGCAATTTAGAGATAAATAGATATTGAAGTAAACAAAAAAGAGTAAAAACTTCACTTAAAGGAAACAGGCCTCGTACAAATGGATAAAAAAAACAATCATAAAAATAATTTAATTCCACAGCCTGCCTCCCCATCTGCTTCCTCTCAAGAACGTCTTACACCTATGATGGAGCAGTACATAGAAATCAAAGCCGTCCATCATGATTCCCTTCTCTTTTACCGAATGGGGGATTTTTATGAATTATTTTTTAATGATGCGATTGAAGCTGCTCAGGCTTTAGGAATCACACTCACAGCACGCGGAAAACATTTAGGACAAGATATTCCTATGTGTGGTGTTCCCGTTCATGCTGCAGATGATTATTTACAAAAACTGATTGCTTGTGGTTACCGAGTTGCTGTTTGTGAACAAATAGAAGATCCTGCTGAAGCAAAAAAACGTGGCTCAAAATCTGTTGTTCGGCGTGATGTTGTTCGTCTTGTAACACCTGGAACAATAACAGAAGAAAAACTCCTTGATCCAACACGCGCAAATTATTTGATGACACTTTCCCGTATAAAAACTAGCGATGGAGAGGAATTTGCTCTTTCTTGGATTGATATCTCAACAGGCATATTTCGTGTAACAGAGAGCCGCCAAGAAAAACTTTTAGCAGATATTATGCGTGTGGATCCACAAGAAATCATTGTTTCTGATTCATTTTTTCATGATAAATCTCACAAGTCACTTTTTAGTGTTCTTGATCGTATCGTTTCACCTCAACCTGCTTGTCTCTTTGATGCACTCACCGCTGAACGCGATATTTGCAATTATTTTAAACTCTCAACTCTTGAAGGCGTTGCCGATTATTCACGCTGTGAACTCTCTGCAATTGTAGCTGCTATTCGTTATATCGAAAAAACACAAATCACGCATCGCCCTCCCCTCATGCAGCCTGAACGCCAAAATGAAAGTGCAACTCTTTTTATTGATGCCGCAACCAGATTAAGCCTTGAACTTATTCGAACGACATCAGGTCAACGGGATGGAAGTTTATTAAAAGCTATTGATCGCACTGTAACAGGAGGAGGATCACGTCTTCTTATTGACCGCCTTATTGCTCCCCTCACCACTCCTTCAGCTATTGATACGCGTTTGGATTCTATCGATTTTTTTCTACGTAATCCTTCTCTTGCAGAAGCGATAAAGCTTATTTTAAAGGGGGGACCAGATATGCCCCGCGCCGTTTCACGTTTGGCTCTTGGACGAGGAGGTCCCCGTGATATGGCGACAATCCAGCGTGGCTTTGAAATCATTCGTGAATTGCATCAACTTCTTGATAATGAGCTTCTGCCTCAAGAAATAAGTGATGTACAACAGGTGTTCTCAAAATTACCCACAGCGTTATACTTTCATTTAGAACAGGCATTAGCTGATGATCTCCCACTTCTTAAACGTGATGGTGGTTTTATTCGTTCTAATTATCATAAAGAGCTCGATGAAATGCGTGCTTTACGTGATGAATCTCGCCGTGTCATTGCTGAACTTCAAGCGCAATATGCCCAAGAAACAGATATTAAGACGCTTAAAATAAAGCATAATAATATTCTAGGTTATTTCATTGAAGTAACCAGCACACAAGCATCTGCTCTTACAAATAATCCAGAAGCTAAAGCACGTTTTATTCATCGGCAAACAATGGCAAACGCCATGCGTTTTACGACAACAGAGCTTGCTGACCTTGAAAGCCGTATTGCCCATGCTGCCAATCACGCATTGACACTTGAACTAGAGATTTTTGATATTCTCGTTCAGGAAATTACCGAACAAGTTGATTTTATTCGTAAAGCCTCTGAAGCACTTGCTATTTTAGATGTCTCTGTCGCTTTAGCATATCTTGCTGAAGAACAAGGATATTGCCGCCCTAAAATTGATCTTTCACTTACCTTTCGCATTACAGCAGGACGCCATCCTGTCGTTGAGCAAGCACTCCGCAAACAAGCCGCAGAACCCTTTATTGCCAATAATTGTGATCTCTCTGTGCAAGAAAATCAGCAATATGCAGCAATCTGGCTGTTGACAGGGCCTAATATGGGAGGAAAATCAACTTTTTTGCGGCAAAATGCTCTTATTGCTATTATGGCGCAAATGGGGTCCTTCGTTCCAGCAACTTCAGCACATATTGGTGTCGTTGATCGCCTATTTAGTCGCGTTGGGGCTTCCGATGATCTTGCACGAGGGCGCTCAACCTTTATGATGGAAATGGTTGAAACAGCAACGATTCTCAATCATGCTAGCCACCATTCCCTTGTTATTCTTGATGAAATAGGACGTGGAACATCAACCTTTGATGGACTTTCTATTGCTTGGGCTGCTGTTGAATATCTCCATGAAGTTAACCATTGTCGTGCTATTCTTGCTACCCATTTTCATGAAATGACTGCACTTACCGAAAAACTTGACAGACTGCATAATGTAACCATGAAAGTCAAAAATTGGGATGGTGATGTAGTTTTTCTTCATGAGGTCACACCAGGAGCCGCTGACCGTTCCTATGGTGTACAAGTCGCAAAGCTTGCTGGACTTCCCCCAGCCGTTATTACACGAGCAACAGATGTACTCCATCAATTAGAACAAGGCGAAATGGCTGGAAAAGGACATAAACTCATTGATGATTTACCACTCTTTTCTCTTAAAGCAACATCTCCCGTCAATGAAGCAAAAAACAAACATTGTATACTTCACGAAGCTTTAAAAAATATTCATCCCGATGAACTCTCTCCTAAACAAGCTTTAGAAGCAATTTACCACCTCAAACAGCTTGAAAAGAGTAACCCTTTATAGAAAACAGATGTTATTTTTTATTAAAAAACCTTCTTAATAGGAGATAACGTAACCATTTTTGATATACCACAGCATAAACAGTTATTTATCGTATTCCCATCGCTTTTCTACATAATATATTTTGATAAGTGTAATTGCCTATAGGCAAAACCCTATGCATTATATTTCATATTCCCTTAGATTAATATTGGCTCTTATACAAAAAATTGGTCAAGATCGGCTATTTTTACAAGATAGTCGTTTTTTGTAAAGATTGTCATGAAATCTCCTCCACCTTGCAAATACGCCATATTTAATGAATTGTGCTTTTTCACGATCAATATTATTGTTATCATAGCAATATTTTTAGTTTAAAACTGTCAGTGTTGGAATACCATCCCATTTTGCATAATAAATTCATAGATAATGGGTCTCGTATTTTCTTCACATTTTAAGTTATAAAGAGCTCTTTTACTGTTTTCATATGAAACATATAATCAGATATATCACAGCTGTACTTTATTTTCATAAACATCCTTCAACTCCTTCCCACACCTTAATGGATAAGGATTTTCATTCGAATCAAGTCTGCAAATAGTCCAGCTTCTAACGGATTTTCCTTGACTTCCTAATCATGTGCTTCTCTTAAACTCAAAGCTTTACAAACAAGTCTAAGAATATTCACCACACACTAAAAACACACTTAATATTTAAGGAAGATGCCGTATATCACAGTCCTAAATGACAGTGTTTTACGGTACAACAAGATAATGCCACCAGTACAATAAATATCTTTCATAAATATGAGTAATAAGAAATCATAATCTCATATAAGATTGGAATATGATATGAAAAGTAATTATACTGTATCTGTCTTACATAGCTGCTAAAATAAGCAACCTACCGCAGTTTTTAGTTGTATTGATAGCTTTTTAATCATACTCATCATGACTCGAAATATTCTGATAAAAGTTCATAAACTCATAAAATAATTAGCTTAGAATATCGTGCAAAAGATGCAAAAAATCAGAGCACTATCTCTATTCAACTCATCAAATATTACGTACTGCACCCTTTGCAGCAGATGTGGTCATCGCTGCATAGGCTTTGAGAGCCTTTGAAACTTTACGCTGACGCTTCTCAATCGGTTGCCAAGCGCCTTTTCCTTTTGCTTCCATCTTAGAACGGCGCTGCTTCATCTCAACGTCATCCACCAACATATGAATTCTACGATTTGGAATATCAATTTCTATGATATCCCCCTCTTCCACCAACGCAATTTCTCCTCCTTCAGCAGCTTCTGGTGAAATATGTCCTATTGAGAGCCCTGAACTTCCACCTGAAAAACGTCCATCTGTAACAAGTGCACAAACCTTGCCTAATCCTTTAGATTTGAGATAACTCGTTGGATAAAGCATTTCTTGCATTCCAGGTCCACCACGTGGGCCTTCATAACGGATTAAAACAATTTCACCTGTTTTAATCTTATCAGTTAATATAGCTGAAACAGCTGAATCTTGGCTTTCAAAAATTCTTGCCGGACCTTTAAAAGTTAAAATTGATTGATCAACGCCTGCTGTTTTTACAATGCAGCCATCTTTTGCAAGATTCCCATAAAGAACTGCCAATCCTCCATCTTGTGAATATGCGTGTTCCCTATCGCGAATCACACCTTTTTCACGATCAAGGTCAAGGGTCTCATAGCGACAAGATTGACTAAAAGCTGTCTGTGTTGGAATACCACCTGGAGCGGCACGATAAAATGCATGAACTGTTGGCTCATTAGTTTGCTTTACATCCCAGCGGTAAAGAGCTTCTTTCATTGTTTTTGCGTGAACCGTATAAGTTGATGTATCAATGAGTCCTGCCGCATCCAGTTCACCTAAAAGCCCCATAATACCACCAGCGCGATGAACATCTTCCATATGTACATTTGCAACAGCAGGAGCAACCTTACATAAAACAGGAACACAACGTGAAAGATGATCAATATCCGTCATGGTAAAATCCACCTCACCTTCTTGCGCTGCAGCTAAAAGATGCAGTACTGTATTGGTTGATCCCCCCATGGCAATATCAACGGTCATTGCATTTTCAAAAGCCTTGCGTGAAGCAATAGAGCGCGGCAAAACTGTTTCATCATCTTCTTCATAATAACGTTTAACCAATGCAACAATCTGTTTTCCAGCTTCTTCAAAAAGCATTCGTCGATCTGCATGTGTTGCTAACATTGATCCATTTCCGGGAAGAGAAAGCCCCAATGCTTCCGTTAAGCAATTCATAGAATTGGCCGTAAACATTCCTGAACAAGAACCACATGTAGGACAAGCAGCACGCTCCATTTCAGCAACTTCTTCTTCTGAATTTTGTTCTGAAGCTGCTGCAACCATGGCATCGACCAAATCAACCGTTAGATCTTGATCCTTCCATTTAATCTTACCTGCTTCCATAGGACCGCCTGAAACAAAGATTGTCGGAATATTCAACCGTAAAGCAGCCATTAACATACCAGGTGTAATTTTGTCACAATTAGAAATACAAACAAGTGCATCTGCACAGTGTGCATTAACCATATACTCTACAGAATCAGCAATGATTTCACGTGAGGGCAACGAATAGAGCATTCCATCGTGCCCCATCGCAATTCCATCATCTACAGCAATGGTATTAAATTCTTTCGCAACACCACCGGCAACTGCTATCTGTTGTGCGACTAATTGCCCAAGATCTTTTAAATGGACATGCCCTGGTACAAATTGTGTAAAAGAATTCGCAATCGCAATAATGGGTTTACCAAAATCAGTATCTTTCATCCCTGTTGCACGCCAAAGTCCGCGGGCTCCTGCCATATTACGCCCGTGGGTTGATATTCTTGAACGGTAAGAAGGCATTATTTTTTTCCCCTCAAATAATTCCATTTTGCTTGTTGTGCTGTAACTTCATTATAAAAACAAGAGCTTTAATATTCAAAAGAGAAAAATACCTTGTACTGCGGCATTTGAAGCACAAAATTAAAAGCTCTGCATAAACTTTTTCATAAAGCCTTTGTTTTTTATTACCTGTTAATCAACATCTAATCCCTGTGCAAGTCCACGTTTGAGACAAATATCAAAACGCTTCAGTATGACACGAACTGTTCCAGATTTTTGTATGCCAGATTTGGTTAGCATATTGCATCTATCTGTTTGCGTAACTTCTGGAATTGGAAAGAATATAAAGAAATCGTGATAAAAATCTATCATCTCCTTATAATTCAGCTTTACACCTTTCAAACGCATTCATAAAAATATCTTTTAAATAATGATGACGCATTATCTCATGCTTTTGTTTTTACACTCTTCAATAGAGCTACTCCCCTAAGGAAGAACAAAACACACCAAACAAAATACACTTGTATAGCCTTTATACTCATTTTAAAGAGACATCTTTCAATGCACTCGAGCCCATTTCACGATAGCGCCTATGAATGGTATAACAGCCCCCGTGAATAATATAAATCTATAAGGGACATCTTCACACTTATGAAGAAGAAAACGGACACCATCATACATTTTTTTATCCCCATATCGTGAACGTCCTTGGTAATTGAGACAATTAAAAAGAGATATTTTTATTCCTTTCTTCAAGTGTTTTTATCCACATGGCTCTCCCTGCTTATGACATCAAGCAAGTGACTTTAATTGTTTCAATATAAGAAGATCTCAAATGAGAGAACCTTATGATATTCGGGACTCTCATTCCAGTTGTAAAAAATTAATTATGAATATAAATCAATACTTAATCTAATTATAACTCACATTACACCCTTTACGAAAAAACAGATAGAATTTATAAAGAGTACAGCTTTTTCTCGTAAGGTAATCTAGTGCAGAGTTACAATTTGTAGTTCATGCTCATTGGCTCCAGCAAGGGCGATAGAACGCTCATCGGATAAAATGATAGGATAACCTGTTTCACCAAAGAGAGCCCATATCGTAATGCCTGGGGTCATTGGTGGAAGATCTGGAAAGTTTTTAGCCAGATCATCTGTACAAACTTTTTTTAAATAGGCAATCTGTCCCGCATCAGAGTAGGATGTGTTCTGAAACGACAAGTTTTGTTTGTGTTCTCCCATTTCACTGTTCCTTTACGCCTTAACTTTTATGACTCACCACTACTGACTTTAATTGGAATCTGTTTTATTTCTTTTTTTAATTTTGGTTGATACAGATTAATTGATAAAAGACCATTTTTCAACTCTGCATTTGTAACATGCATCCCTTCCGCGAGAACAAAGGTTCGCTGGAATTGTCGCGCAGCTATACCGCGATATAAATATTGATGATTTTGGTTGTCTGTTTGTTTACCATGAATAACCAATTGATTATCATCGAGTAAAATATTAAGATGGTTAATCTTAAATCCAGCAACAGCCAAAGTTATCCGGATATGATTTGCATCATCACTTTTATGCAAACGTTCAATATTATAGGCTGGGTAAGCCTCATCAGCTTTACCGATACGTTGCAATATTTTTTCTACGGTTTCAAACCCTAAAAGAAAAGGATTGGAGAAAGGCGTCACATGTGTCATTCATGAGTATCCTCTTTAAAACGGCTTTACTTGACCAAACTCTATAAAAGTGTTCGCTGCACTCCTCTCATATGGCGAGCGTGAATGATAACTTCAAGAGAGAAGATTTAAGAGAGTTCAATGCCTCAAAGTAACATAAAATTATCAAAGGTGCGAAATTTATCTAGTATATTGTATAATAAAGATGAAATTGCGGAAATATTTCGCCGTTTTTCTGTGCAACGCCCAACACCTAAGAGTGATCTTAACTACATAAATACTTTTACACTTTTAGTTGCCGTTGTGCTTTCGGCTCAAGCGACAGATGTAAGCGTTAATAAAGCGACAAAAGAATTATTTTGCCTTGCTGATCAACCGGAAAAAATGGTTGCATTAGGGGAAGAAGAAATAGCAAATCATATCCGTTCAATTGGCCTTTGGCGTGCAAAAGCACGTAATGTTTATGCGCTTTGCAACTGTTTAATTGATTATTATGGCGGTCAAGTACCCGATACGCGTGAAGCACTCATGGCCCTTCCTGGAGTGGGGCGCAAAACGGCTAATGTGGTCTTGAATGTTGCTTTTGGTCAGCCTACATTGGCAGTAGATACACATATTTTTCGCTTAAGCAATCGTCTTGGTTTGGCGCCTGGAAAAACACCAGAAATTGTTGAGAAAAAATTATTAAAGATTATACCGGTTCATTATATTCGCCATGCGCATCATTGGCTGATTTTACATGGTCGCTATATTTGTCAAGCCCGTAAACCACAATGTACGCAATGCATTATTGCCGATTTATGTAAAGCAGCCATCAAAACAAATGCAATTCCAGCACCTTTGGTTGAGCTTCAAGGCAATGGAGCGCCGATTTTTTTGTAATACGGTCTTGCTATTTTGTGTATACTAGCTTATGAAAACGTCTTTAAGAGCCGCCCGGCAGGGCATGCCGTGGCTGTTTAAATGCTTGTTCAAGCGTTGGTCCGCTTGAGTGAATAAAATGTTTGATTGAATAAATTAATGTACGGAGTAGCAAAATGCCCAAGATGAAGACCAAATCATCCGCTAAAAAGCGGTTTAAAATCACTGCGTCAGGCAAAATTAAAGTAGCAGCTGCCGGTAAGCGCCACGGCATGATTAAGCGTTCGAATAAATTTATTCGCGATGCACGTGGAACAATGGTTTTGTGTGAACAAGATGCTAAAAAAGTCATTCAGCATTATTTGCCGAATGGTATTTAAACCTTACGCTTTTGATTTTGAGGAGATTATAATATGGCTCGTGTGAAAAGAGGTGTGACAGCACACGCTAAGCACAAAAAAGTTCTTAAACAGGCTGAAGGTTTTTACGGTCGTCGTAAAAATACCATTCGTGCAGCTAAAGCAGCGGTTGATCGTTCAAAGCAATACGCTTATCGTGACCGCAAAAATAGGAAACGTACTTTCCGTGCTTTGTGGATTCAGAGAATTAATGCGGCTGTTCGCGCAGAAGGTTTAACTTATGGACGTTTTATTGATGGCTTATCAAAAGCCGGTATTGAGGTTGATCGTAAGGTTCTTTCAGATATAGCAATCCATGAGGCAGAAGCATTTTCTGCTTTAGTTGCTTCGGCAAAAAAAGCTTTAGAATATTTAAAAGATACGACACCTAATGCTTTCGAAGGCGCTGTCAAATAAGCCAGTCGTGTTCTCTTAAAGCATTCATTTATTCGAGGTCCCGTGCTGGCTATTGCGAGTGCGGGTTTTTCTTTATTAAAAAATAGGCAAAAATATGAATGATATTGAGCGTCTGGAACAAGAAATTTGTTTAGCCTTAGAGGCAGCAGGTGATGAACAAGCACTTGAAGAAGTGCGTATTGCAGCATTGGGTAAAAAAGGTAGTATCTCTGAAAAATTAAAAGAATTAGGAAAAATGGATGCTGGCGAGCGCCATAAAGTTGGACCAGTTCTTAATGGATTAAAAAATCGCATTTTAGAATTATGGGCACAAAAGCGTGATCTTCTGAAAAGACAGGCAATGGATGCCCGTCTTTCTCGTGAAACAGTTGATGTTACCTTGCCTGTTCGCTCTTCACCTATAGAACGGGGACGCATTCATCCTATTTCACAAGTGATTGAGGAAATTATTGCCATTTATACAAAGTTGGGTTTTTCTCTTGCAGAGGGACCTGATATTGAAACAGATTATTATAATTTTACAGCATTGAATTTTCCTGAAGGGCATCCAGCGCGTGAAATGCATGATACCTTCTTTTTTGATGTTGATAAAATGGGAGAACGAAAATTATTGCGAACCCATACATCACCCGTACAAATTCGCACACTAGAAAAACAAAAAGCACCGATACGAATCATTATTCCTGGAAAAACTTACCGCATGGATTCGGATGCAACACATTCTCCCATGTTCCATCAGGTCGAGGGTCTTGTCATTGATAAAACCTCCACCATAGCCCATATGATGTGGCTACATGAAACCTTTTGTAAAGCATTTTTTGAAGTTCCCTCTGTAAAAATGCGTTTTCGTCCCTCTTTTTTCCCTTTTACCGAACCATCTATGGAGGTAGATATTCAATGTGATCGTTCTGGTTCAGAAGTAAAGTTCGGAGAAGGACAGGATTGGTTGGAAATTTTAGGATGCGGAATGGTGCATCCCCAGGTGTTGAAAAATGTTGGTTTAGATCCAGATGAATATCAAGGTTTTGCATGGGGCATGGGCATTGATCGTATTGCCATGTTGAAATACGGTATGCCTGATTTGCGGGCTTTTTTTGATGCTGACCTGCGTTGGTTAGACCATTATGGCTTTCGTTGCTTTGATATGCCTGCTTTTTTTCCTAATAGAAATGTGTGATCTTAGTCATCGCTTTCATGTGAGGTTTTAAAATGAAGTTTACATTGTCCTGGTTAAAAGATCACTTAGAAACAAATGCATCTTTGAATGAAATTTGTGAAAAATTAACCGCTATAGGTCTTGAGGTTGATTACGTTGATGATCGGTCTTCTTTAAAAGGTTTTGTGATTGCAAAAGTTTTAACAGCAATAAAGCATCCTGATGCAGATAAACTTCAAATTTTATCAGTCGATACAGGGACTTCCACACCTGTTCAAGTTGTCTGTGGAGCACCAAATGCACGCGCAGGTCTTGTTGGTGTTCTGGCACTACCAGGCACTTATATTCCAGGACTTGATGTAACATTATCTGTAGGAAAAATCCGAGGTGTTGAAAGTTTTGGGATGATGTGTTCACAAGCGGAGCTTGAATTATCAAATGAGCATGATGGGATTATTGAACTTCCAGAAGATGCACCTATTGGAGGTTCATTTGCAGCTTATGCTGGTTTAGATGATCCGGTTATTGATATTGGTTTGACCCCTAATCGTTCCGATTGCACAGGTGTTCGTGGTATTGCACGTGATCTTGCTGCCGCTGGAATGGGAAAATTAAAAGAATTATCCTTGTCAAAATTTGATCCTTCCTTTGAAACACCTCTCGATGTTTCATTAGATTTTTCGCAAGATTCATCATTATGTTTAGGTTTTGCTTGGCGTGAAGTGCGCAATGTTCAAAATGGTGCATCACCACAGTGGATGCAACAGCGTTTGAATGCAATTGGTCTGAGACCGATTAATGCGCTTGTTGATATGACCAATTACATCAGTTTTGACCTTGGTCGTCCGCTCCATGTTTTTGATGCAGATAAAATTAAAGGTAATTTGTGTGTACGTTGCGCGCGTGAAGGAGAGCAGCTTCAAGCACTGAACGGAAAAATCTATCATCTGGGCCCTAAGAATTGTGTCATTGCAGATGACGAGGGGGTTGTTTCGATTGCCGGTATCATGGGCGGTGAAAGAACGAGTTGTGATGAAACAACACATCGCATTATTATTGAATCGGCGCTTTGGGATGCGCGAAGCATTGCACAAACAGGAAGAGCATTAGGTCTTATTAGTGATGCACGTTATCGATTTGAACGAGGTGTTGACCCGGCTTTTATAGAAACAGGACTTGAGATTGCAACAGAATTGGTCTTACGTCTTTGTGGTGGTGAAGTATCTAAAAAGAAGATCGTTGGCTATCAGCAACAAGAAATCAAACAGATCGCTTTTCCTTTTTCTGAAATTAAACGTTTAACAAATTTGCAAATAGAACCTGAAAAAGTCATCTCTATTTTAACAAAACTTGGATTTTTTGTTGAAGGAAAAGGAGAAGTCGTTACGGTAAAAGTACCATCATGGCGCCCTGATATTATGGGTAAAGCCGATTTGGTGGAAGAGGTTATGAGAATTTATGGGTTAGATGAAATTAAACCTATTCCTTTGGAAAACTTTGCAGAAGGAAAAGATCAAATTTTAACATGCGCACAAATTCGTTCACGTGCTACACGTTTGGCTCTAGTGCAACGTGGTATGAAAGAAGCGGTGACATGGTCTTTTATTTCTGAAAATCAAGCTCTTGCTTTTGGAGGAGGTCAAGAAGAGCTTAAATTAGTTAATCCTATTGCTGCTGATATGTCAATGATGCGTCCTTCCCTTTTACCTGGCTTGATTATGGCGGCACAAAGAAATGCTGATCGTGGTTTTTCCGATCTTGCTTTGTTTGAAGTTTCAAGTATTTATGAGGGCGACACCCCTGATAAACAACACCGTGTTGTTAGTGGAATTCGTCGCGGAACAGAGCAATTTAAAGGGGCTGGGCGTTTTTGGAATGGAAATGCAACCGTCGTTGATGTTTTTGATGCCAAAGCAGATGCTTTAGCTATTTTAGAAGCATGCGATATGGATGTTGGGAAAGTGCAGATTGAAGTTGGAGCACCGGATTGGTATCATCCTGGTCGTTCAGGTGTCATAAAACTTGGATCAAAGATTATTCTTGGTTTTTTTGGTGTTTTTCATCCTGCTACATTAGAAAAGTTAGATGTCAGTGGCCCTTTATGCGGCTTTGAAATTTTTCTAGATCGAATTCCAGAATCAAAGAAAAAAACGACCAAAAGCCGTCCTCCTTTGAAACTCTCACCTTTTCAAATGGTGCGGCGTGATTTTGCCTTTATAGCGGATAAAACTGTTGCCTCTTCTCTTATTATTCGGGCGGCAAGTGGAGCCGATAAAAAACTTATTCATTCAGTGCAGGTTTTTGATATTTTTGAAGATTTAAGCTTTGGTGAAGATAAAAAATCTGTTGCAATTGAAGTAACTATTCAGCCCATAGAACGGACTTTAACAGATGAAGATTTAGAAAAGCTTGCCTCAAAGATCGTGGATAATGTTACCAAAATGACAGGTGCATATTTACGCTACTGAGTATTCTCATTTTTTATGAGATATTTTACATGAAGTGGGAGCTTGTTTGAGTACTCCCTTTTTGTTTAGCACTCAAGAGCTATAGAACTTCTTGAAAGGGGACCTCCTTACCAAAACAAGCTGCTTAAATCATCAATTTTTTCAATATGAAAAAACTGTTTTTAAACATCTTGAAAAGTTATTTTTTCTCTTAATCCTTCATTGCAAATGTAAAAGATAACTGCTATTGCTAAATGATAATGCAAATTATTTGCAATAAAAAGAAGGCATATAAAGGAAAGAGAGAATCAATGAACGTAAGAACGTTTTTCACCATAGTTTTTGGAAGTGTTATTTTTTTTACACCCAATTTTGCTTTGTGTGCTGGTAAATTTAAAGCTGTTACGACATTCACTATCATTGCTGATATGGCACGCAATGTAGCAGGTGATGCCGCTGATGTTGAATCCATTACAAAACCAGGTGCGGAAATTCATGAATACCAACCCACCCCACGCGATCTTATGCGTGCTCAGGGAGCTAACCTTGTATTGTGGAATGGTTTAGAGTTAGAGCTTTGGTTTGAAAAGTTTTTTCAAAATATCAAGGATGTTCCAAGTGTTGTTGTTTCAAAAGGTATTGTACCCATTAAAATTGGTGAGGGCCCCTTTAGCGGTAAACCCAATCCTCATGCGTGGATGTCACCGACCTCTGCTTTGATTTACGTTGATAATATTCGCGATGCTTTTGTAAAATATGATCCTGAACATGCTGAAATTTATAAACAGAATGCTGAAATTTATAAACAGAAAATTCGTGCAACGATTGATCCAATTAGGGCTGAATTAGAAGCTGTACCGCAAGATAAACGTTGGCTTGTGACCAGTGAGGGGGCTTTTAGCTATTTGGCGCGTGATTTTGATCTAAAAGAACTTTATTTATGGCCCATCAATGCTGACCAACAAGGAACACCACAGCAGGTCAAGCATGTTATTGATATGGTTCGCAAATACAATATTCATGCAGTTTTTTCTGAAAGCACTATTTCCCCTGCGCCTGCTAAGCAGGTTGCCAGAGAAACAGGAGCTAAATACGGTGGTGTTCTTTATGTTGATTCTTTAAGTGAAAAAAATGGTGAGGTACCCACTTATATTGATTTATTACGTGTCACGAGTGGGCGTATTAGCAATGCTTTAGTAGAGGGAGTAAAAAACCAATGACGGAATGTGGAATTTTTGCCCAAGGAGTAACGGTAACATATCGTAATGGACATACAGCTTTACGCGAAGTGAATTTTGAAAGTCCAAAGGGTTCTATTACGGCATTGGTTGGTGTTAATGGATCCGGTAAGTCAACGTTATTTAAAGCGATTATGGGGTTTGTACGCCCCTCAAAGGGAAAAATTCGCATGTTTGATTTGCCCGTTGATGTAGCTTTGAAAAAAAATCTTATTGCTTATGTTCCTCAAAGTGAAGATGTTGATTGGAATTTTCCTGTCTTGGTTGAAGATGTTGTATTGATGGGGCGGTACGGTCATATGAATTTCTTTCGCTATGCCCGTACACAAGATTATGAAGCCGTTCGTATTGCCTTAGAACGTGTTGATATGCTGGCTTTTGCCAAGCGCCAAATTGGAGAACTTTCTGGTGGACAGAAAAAGCGTGTTTTTCTAGCGCGCGCTCTTGCACAGAAAGCAAAAGCTATTTTATTAGATGAGCCGTTTACAGGGGTTGACGTTACAACAGAAGATAAAATCATTGCTTTGCTACAAGATCTTCGTAAAGAAGGAGCAGTGATCTTGGTTTCAACTCACAATTTGGGTTCTGTTCGCGAATTTTGTGATCATACAGTTTTAATAAAAGGTACTGTTTTAGCTTCTGGGTTAACAGAAAAAATCTTTACAAAGGAAAATCTGGAGAAAACTTTTGGAGGGTCTTTGCATCACCATATTTTTGATCTTCAAACCACAAAAAAAAATGATGTTTTCATGGGAAGAAAGCAGTCTGCAGTTTGTGAAGATATTGAAAGAGTGGAGCACGTTGCATGATTTCTTGGTTGCTTGAGCCACTGAGCTATCAATATATGGTGAATGCAATGTGGGTTTCTGGGTTAGTTGGGTGTGTTTGTGCCTTTCTTTCAGCTTTTTTGATGTTAAAAGGTTGGTCATTGATTGGTGATGCACTTTCCCATTCGATTGTTCCTGGTGTAGCAGGAGCTTACCTTTTAGGGTTACCTTTTTCACTCGGCGCTTTTTTTTCTGGTGGTCTTGCAGCAGCAGCAATGCTCTTTTTTAACCACCGGACAAAGCTTAAAGAAGATACCATTATTGGGCTCATTTTTTCTTCCTTTTTTGCCTTTGGGTTGTTTCTCAAATCATTAAAACCAATGGCTGTTAATATTGATACGATTGTTTTGGGAAATATTTTAGCAGTGAGTTCAACAGATATTCTACAATTGGCTTTTATCGGCTTTGTTTCGTTGCTTATATTGCTTTTGAAATGGAAAGATCTTCTTGTTTCGTTATTTGATGAAACGCATGCGCATGCCATTGGATTAAACGTAAAATTTTTAAAGATTCTCTTTTTCACATTGCTTGCCGCTTGTACCGTTGCTGCGATGCAAACCGTTGGAGCGTTCTTAGTCATTTGTCTTGTTGTGACACCTGGGGCAACGGCCTATCTTTTAAGTGATCGTTTCGTAAACATCTTGGTTATTGCAGTTGTAATTGGAACCTTCACAAGTGTCTTGGGTGTTTATGTGAGTTATTTTTTGAATGCACAAACGGGGGGGGTTGTAGTGCTTTTTCAAGCATCTTTATTTGTTTTGGCTTTTATTTTTGCTCCTAAACATGGGTTTATTGCTGCGCGCTTACGCATAAATGCGGCAAAAAAGGGTGTAATATTATCATGATTGATCAATTACTGCTTCCGTTTCAGTTTTCTTTTATGCTTAAGGGTATGCTTATTGTCATGATTCTTTCTATTCCCATGGCGATGCTTTCCTGTTTTCTTATTTTGAAAGGATGGGCGCTGTTAGGCGATGCCATTTCTCATGCAGTTTTTCCAGGTGTTGTTGTTGGTTATATGACAACACCATGGGTAATCGCATTTTTAACTTCTTTGCCATTTGCTTGGTTTCAGCATATGCGTCCAGAGAATATTACAATGACTTTGATTACTTGCGGTGCTTTTGTTGCAGGAATGGTGTGTGCACTATTAACGGGTTTTTTAGGGAGCAATAGCCGTATCAAACAGGACACGGTGATGGGTGTGGTCTTTTCTTCAATGTTTGGTTTGGGGCTTGTTTTAGCCACGTCTATTTATAGTAGCTTAGATTTGAATCATATTCTATTTGGTAATCTCTTGGGTGTTAACTGGCTTGATATAACGCAGACGGCAATCATTTCTGCTGTTGTCACTTTTATTTTAGCAGCAAAATGGCGCGACTTTATGCTGTATATTTTTGACACAGTTCAAGGACGTGCAATGGGGTTACCAATATCTCTACTCCACTATACCCTGCTAACGATGATTTCTCTTACAATTGTTGCGGCTTTGAAAGCTGTAGGTATCGTACTCGTTATTTCTTTACTGATAGCACCAGGAGCAATTGCCTATCTTGTCACAAAGCGGTTTTCTTTTATGTTAATGATCGCGATACTTGTTGCAGCTTTTTCTGGTTTTTTAGGGATTTATCTCAGCTTATTTATCGGCTCTGATTCTGCTTCCACAATTGTGTTGATCTTGACGTTGATTTTTATGGCTATTTTCATGATGATTTTCTTTCGTCGAAACACAGTTCAAGAGACTTGAAAGTGTTAAAATTCATGCATATCAGCCATGCATTTTTATATATTGTTTCTCATTTTTATTTTAATTAGAGTTTGGGGTGCTAGGTTATTTTTCCTCCTAATATCTAGCAGGTGAATGCAGTAAATTTTCTCCCCCCCAACACTGCATTCTTAATTAAGAGGCTGCATTGATTTCTTCTGCAGCCTTTTTATTTTTTTGTTTTTCTAAAATCTCTCCTCTTTTCTTGAAATCATTTAAAATGATTATAATATTGTGTAAGCTATTCGGTATTTTCAAGGAACTTATAACAGCAAAGACACTTACGCATGAAGGGGTAGAGCGTAATTGTGCACTCAGACATGTAAACAGAAAAAAACAGATACAATGTTTTTGTATAGGGTTTTGCGTAGAGGAAAATAGTACGAGAAAATGAAAAAAGATTTGAAGATATCGCACCCTTTACGTATCTGCTATTATATAGCAGGGTGGGCGATGGTTATATTAGGTATTATCGGTGTCGTATTACCTATTATGCCAACTGTGCCTTTTTTATTGGTTGCCTCATGGTGTTTTACGCGTTCTTCTCCACGTTTTCATCAATGGTTGAATAATCATCGTATTTTTGGTCCCCCTATTAAGCGATGGGAAGAAAAAAAAGCAATCTCTCCATTCGTTAAAGTTTTTGCAATGATGAGTATGACAGGAGGATTTTTATCCTTTTTTGTAATGCTACACCCTCCTTTGTGGATTTCTTTACTTGTTGCGGTTATATTATTGCTGATTGCCATTTATATTGTAACACGTCCATCTTCCTAATGATAAAAAAGGCTTTATGGGATACTCTTTTTAGCTTCAACTTATTTGTAAAAACTATGAGAACTTTTAAGTTTTGAATATAAGCTCTCCATTTCCAAAATGCATATGAAATAGCAAGCTTTTTGAACGCAATTAATTAATAATATGTTTGTGAAATAATTTTTATGAACACTCAAAATGTTCTCACTTGGTAAACAATGATAAATCACATTCATGGAAGAGAGTCATTATTTTTGTAAAGCATGTTTGTATGAATCTCTACATATACATCATTAAAAAGTCATTGATATGATAGTCATTTCTTTCTAAAAGACATTTCGTTTGTTTTCATATCTCTTAATGAGGATATAATACAAAGCTTACTAAACACCATCATTTTTATACTTATACAGTTAAGAAGCCGGTCTATTATATCAATCTTTAATGTTACATCTGTTATTAACTTAAGAATAATTCATAAGAAACAACAGAGTTTTTCAAATGGTTTTATATATACACGCATTCTTATTATAATATGCGAATAAATAATTTCTCTGTCTTTGTATAAAGCTTATTCGAAATAAAAATATTATTGCATTCTCTGTTTTTAATAAAGTCATGCCCCTCACGTAAAACAAAAGGTCTCCCAAATCATGTTATTTACACATTTATTTTAATGAAACATCTCCCAACACTTTACTCATTTCATAATAGCAGACCATACATGGATAAAGTAAAATCTCATTGTAACGTGTATAAAATCTATTTGAGCACCATCATCCTTGCCTTTCAAAATGCACACCAATAGTCACCATGCTATTTGTCATCCTCCAATGTTGCCTTAGTAATTCCTAATGCTACAATTATAGCTTGTCATCTGGTTTTGTATATTTTGACACTAGATTTTGTACCAATTTATTTTTTCAAAGAGTTTAAAGATGTTCTCAAAGGGTTTTGAAAGCCTTTTCTCATTTTTACTTATGGAAACGCACTTTTTTCTGATTTTCGGTAATTTTTGCAATTTTAGGTGTCAAAATCTATTTTGATAAAACGCGCATTGAATGGTCAAAATTGTACATAAAAACAACAAATTACCACGTATTCCTACTTAATCCAACCTCTTCCCACTTAGTATAAAACCTACTGTCAAACTACAACAATAACCCTTAGAACTTGAAAACCTTCATACATGCAAGGAGATGAGTGTGCTTGATTTAACAGGGTTAAAATGAGAAAATCTCCTTGGCTAAACTTCCTTGGCCCGTTAAGTATTTTTTTAATGCGTCGTAAATATTTTTAAGTCTTATCTATCGCGCCTTATGTAAGTGAAGCGTATGCGTGGTAGGCCAAGTAGAATCTGCTCAAAAACAGCCGAACTGTTTACAGACCAGCAAAGGTTAAGAATCCTCGTCCTTAGGGTAGGACAAAAATCAATCTTATAAACAATATGATGGATCAATATACTTGTTTTAAAGAACCGGAAACTATGTCTTTATAGGTCTAGCAATTCGTTTTTTATTACCAAAAAAATTGAGATAACGTTGTACTTCTTTTGAATCACCGATCGTTTTTTCAGGATTATCTGAAAGTTTTACGGCTGGTCGACCATTGGCATAGGTCACCTTACAAACAAGGGAAAGAGCATCAAGAGTTTCGATTTCCTGAGGTGCACAGCCTGTAAAATCATTGGTAAGATCCGTGCCCCATCCAAAACTCATGCGCACTTTACCATGGAAATGATGATAGGTTTTTTCAATTGTATTGACATCAAGAGCATCAGAAAAAATTAAAAGTTTTTTGCGTGGATCTTTTCCTTTTTCTTTCCACCATTGAATAATACGTTCACCACCTTCAATAGGAGGCGCACTATCGGGTCTGAAACCCGTCCAATCAGCGACCCAATCTGGTGCATTGCGTAAAAATTCTTCTGTACCAAAGGTATCAGGTAATACAATGAGAAGATTTCCACCATAATAACGATTCCAATCTTGCAAGACTTGATACGGAGCTCTGCGTAATTCATCATCATTGTTGCTGAGAGCCGCAATAACCATAGGCAATTCGTGTGCATTGGTTCCAAGAGCTTCTAAATCCGTATCCATGGCAAGAAGAACATTAGAAGTTCCAGTAAAAGAATGACCAATGCCTTCTTTTAATGCTTCCACACACCAGCGCTGCCATAAAAAAGAATGGCGACGCCTTGTCCCAAAGTCAGATATTTTAATATCAGGCAATTTTTTGAGACGTTCAACTTTACTCCACATTTTTGCTTTAGCACGCGCATAAAGTACATCAAGAGCAAAACGATCTAGTTTTTTGAGAGCAGCACGTGAACGTAATTCACTAATAATAGCAAGAGCAGGAATTTCCCACATGGAACTATGGGCCCAGGGTCCATGAAAATGAAGGATATATTGGCCATCTTTGCGGGTGAGTTCATATTCTGGAAGTTGAAAATTCTCAAGCCACTGAAGAAAATCCGGTTCAAAAATTTGTTTGCGTCCATAAAATGTATTACCAGCAAGCCAAATCATTTCTTTTTTTGTAAAGCGCAAACTAAGAGCATGATCAAGTTGGGCACGCAATTCACTCTCATCAATATCGTCGGCAAGACGTATTGTTTTAGAGCGATTTATGAGGGAAAAAGTAACATTAACATTAGGATATAACCCCCAAATCATCTGCACCATTAGAAGCTTATAAAAATCCGTATCAAGAAGTGACCGAATAATGGGATCAAGTTTCCAAGTGTGATTGTAAACACGTCTAGCAATATCCGGATGATTCATAACCTTTTTCTTTCATTTTCATAAAATCTAAAATATTATGCACCAACACGGCTAATATAGGCGGTGCAATATAACAACTCTACAGTTTTGGACAAGAATAAAAAGTCTGCTCTCTTTTTTCATCTTTAATCTTTAAGATTTGACAATACGTATAATTTCATGCTGACCTGTTTTTTGTAACTTTATCCCTATATGAACTTCGGTATATTCTTTGCTATTAATATAGAGCATATTTTTAGGTCCCCATTTTACTTTAATGCAATAAACGGCATCATAAAACTTCATTGTTGCTTCATATTTTGGCCAAATAGAGGGTAAATGTGGCTGCAAAAACAATAGGTCTCCCTGACGCTGTATTCCAAGAATAGCTTGTGTTGCGGCGCGATAAAACCAACCGGCTGAACCTGTATACCAAGTCCAACCGCCTTGACCACATCGTGGTTCAACAGCATAAATATCTGCGACCATTACATAAGGTTCAACACGATAAATTTCAGGATCTTGTCCATGGGTAATTGGGTTTATCATAGAAAATAAAGCATAAGCTTTATCGTTTTGTTCCATTTCAGCCAACGCAAAAATACTCCAAATGGCACCATGCGTATATTGACCACCATTTTCTCGAATTCCTGGAGGATAACCTTTTATATAACCAGGCTCGAGCGTACTTTTATCAAAAGGCGGCCAAAAAAGGCGAATGAGTCCGCCTTTTTTATCATAGAGATGTTCCAACATTGATGTCATTGCTTGTTTTTGACGTTCAGGCGATGCCATTTGAGAAATGATAGCCCAAGATTGAGCAATGGTATCAATTTGACATTCATCATTGATTTTAGAGCCAAGAGGTGTTCCATCATCAAAATAACCACGTCGATACCAAGCACCATCCCAACCATTTTTCTCTAGGCATTTTGTTAAATGTTCAAGGTACGTACTCCATATTTGCATATGGCTATTGTCACCACGTTTTTTGGCTAAAGAGATAAATGCTTGTAATGTGTACCCAAGAAACCATCCTAACCAAATGCTTTCGCCTTTTCCTTCCACACCGACCAAATTCATGCCATCATTCCAATCCCCACCTAAAATAAGAGGGAGACCATGTGGTCCGCAGCGTTTAATGGCAAGGTCTAAAGCTAAAACACAATGTTCATAAACTGTTGCAACCTTTGGGGATTGGGTGGGTTGAAAATAAGCATCCTGTTGCCCACTTTTGAGAACATCACCTTCAATAAAAGGAATGAGCGTATCAAGAAAAGCGTCATCACCAGTGGTAGTGACATAAAGAGCTGTTGCATATGCAAGCCAAACGATATCATCAGAAATGTATGTACGAACACCAGCATTTGTGTCAGGCAACCACCAATGTTGCACATCACCTTCAAGAAATTGGTGCGCTGCTGCATTTAACAATTGTTCACGTGCTAATTGTGGTTCCAGCAATAACAAAGACAAGCTATCTTGTAACTGGTCACGAAAACCAAATGCACCACTCGCTTGGTAAAAGCCTGCGCGTGCCATGATGCGGCATGCGTAGATTTGATAAGGAAGCCAATGGTTGACCATAAGATTAAAAGAAGCATCAGGTGTTTTGACTTGGAAAGGAGAAACAAAATCACTCCATTGCTGTTTTTGTTTTGTGAGCTGAATTTCAAAATCACTTGCACGTACTTGATTGAGTAATTTTTCAGCTTCTTGCCTATTTTCAGCACTGCCAAGATAGAAGATGATTTCTTTTGTTTGCCCTGGTTGAAGATCAATATCATAGGCGAATGCTGAACAAGGATCACATCCTGCTTCAATGGTATTTGAAAGAGCAGCGGCTTTACGGATCGCATTTGGACGTGTTACGGTTCCCGTTGCACCAATAAATTCAGCGCGATTGGTCGTCGTGCTGGTTGGCATTTCGGATGCTGATAAAAATGTAACTTGTTGAGATTTCTCGATGTGATAGGGATTTTGAATAAAATGTGCACCCCATCTGGTCTCATAAGAGGAAACAATAAAGGGGGCATATTTTGTACGGACATTTCCCAAAACCCATTCAACATAATTATAAAGGCGTAAACTGCGTGGTTTTTTCCCTTCATTCGTAAGGATAAGACGTGAAAAGCGAATAGGTTTTTCGGGATCAAGTGTATGAGTCAGTTCTAATGCGATTTCTGAATGTGTTGATTTAAAAGTTGAGAATCCAAACCCATGACACGCCTCATAGACAATATTTTCGTCACATTCAACAGTAGAAACGGGTGAGAAACGTTTTAAAGACTGGCGATCAACCAGATAAAGAGCTTCTCCTGGTCGGTTAGACGTTGGATCATTCGCCCAAGGAGTTAGTTGATAATCGCGGCTATTGTTAGCCCAAGTAAAAATTGCACCTTCAGCAGAGACATGAAAACCAAATCTGTGATTAGCAATGACATTAATCCACGGATGCGGTGTAGTGGTACGTCCATGAAGACGTATTACATAATGATTGTGCTGATTAAAACCACCGTAACCATTCCAATACCTTAGATCTTCTCCATTTGGGAGAAAAGAGGATGGTTTTTGTTGGCTAATAAGACCAATGGAAGAAAAAAGATTTTGTTCAGTTTGTGTTGTAAATTGCTGTCCTTCGTTATATCTTGGCAAGTCTAATTGATCATAAGGTTCTTGATAATTTTTACGAACTGTGAGATTAAAATCATTCTCATCAAGTCGTTTAAGTTGTTCAGATAAAGAGCCATTTTGGGCATCAAGAACGATACGCGCTGATGCAAGAAGCGTTTTAAAACTCTGTTCACTCATTTGATCGCGTCGAAGCATGAAAATATGTTGGCGTTCATCTGCTTTTTGCGTGTGGTGATAATAAGATTCACAGACCCACTCAAGAGCGCGTTGTGTACTTTGTATATAAGAAAATGTTTGTTCATTAAGAATGACCAAATCAACAATGAGTCCACGCATACGCCAATATTCATGTGCTTTAAGGAGCTCGCGCAGTACAGTTATATTTCCCTCGTTATTTAATCTAAGAAGACAGAGTGGATTGTCTCCTGAGATAGACATGGGCCAAAGATTAGACTGTTTTCCTAGCGTTTTTGCTAATATTTCAGAAGGAAGACGCCACGTTCTTTCTGGATAAATAAGCGGTGTTGCATATTTTTGATAGACAATAGCTTCTTTAAGCTGGGTTCCGCTCTGATACAGTGCGACTTGTGAGCGCGTCCATGCCATTGAAAGTTCTTTTTGAAACATATCAGGTTGTCGATAATGTTTAATATGATTATTTAGCGCTTCTTTTGTATGAGCAGCAAAAGTCCAAAAAATAAGTTCTGCTTTTTCATGGGCTGAAATTTTTATACGGCATCGCAATGACATAACAGGGTCAAGAACACAACCTTGACTGTTACTGAAACGAGCATTTTGGTCAAATGCAGCGGGTCGATGAATGGATCGCCCCCGACCAATAAACAGAGAGCGATCTGTTTCAGCTTCTGTCTCTTGGAGAATATCTGTTGTACTAGAAACAAAATGGGTAACATAGATTTCAGGATCACTAGGCGAGCGTTTGCGCCTTTTGGCAAAAATTGTTTTACCTTCTTCAGTAATTTCTGTCTCTATAAACATACGGGAAAAAACAGGATGAACTTGGTCTGTATCCATCGTGGCAAGCGCTAATTCACCATAAGAAGTCACTTCAATGAGTCGGTCTTTATTTGTCGTATTCATCAGTTGAATACGTCTCCCTTCGCCACATCCTTCAGATGTAATAAGACATTCAAGTGTTGATTTAATACCATCAACCATTTTTGTATATTCAGCCTTTTCATCTGTAAAAATGCTGACAGCTTCTTCTTCAATAACACGTGTTGGCTCACCAGTAACAGACCACCACCGTCCACTATGCGTATCACGTAAGAAGAATAAAGTACCTTGTTGATCTTCTGTTGCATCAGGAATAAAGCGCGTAATCGCATAATCGTGCCAACGGCTGTAACCAGAACCGTTCGCTGTTAACATGGTAGAATAAAAGCCATTAGACAAAAGTAAAGTTGCTCGTGGTTTGAGTAACGGGTTTGTAATAATGCGCAAAGGGGCTGCGTCAAATGCTTGAGACTTATTGCGCATACGATTAACAGCTTTGGTATGAATAATAGGAATGAGATGAGGCGCTCTTTCCTGTAAGAGCAATTGTGTTGCTTCAATAACGGGATCACGGTGAAAACGATCACGCATTCGCCCTTGAAAAATAACATTGTTAAGAGCAAGGATAGACATGCCATGATGGTGCGCATAATAATTGCGTATAATGGCGTATTTTTCCCCTGTTTTCACGCGTGTTGGAGTAAAATCAACAGAGTCATAATAACCATATGTTCCTAAAGCTCCAAGATCACGGAGTCGTTTTAAATTAGCGACAGCGCAAGCAGGAGCATATTGTGCCGCTAGAAGGCTGGCATAGGGAGCAATGACAGCATTGCGTGAAAGACCACGTTGGAGTCCGAGGTTTGGAACACCAAAATGAGCGTATTGGTAATTCATTAAATGATCGCGAGCATTAAATGCGGCTTCTGAAATACCCCATGGCAATTCCCGTTTATGGGCATATTGTATTTGACAACGAATAATCAATCGATTTGTTTGATCTAGGAGAGATCCTAAAGGTTCATGCATTACGAGAGATGGCATAAGATATTCGAACATTGATCCAGACCATGATAGGAGTGCACCTTTCCCACCTATGGGTACGAGAAGTCGACCAAGACGAAACCAATGTTTAAGTTTTATATCTCCTTTTGCGATGGCAAAAAAGCTTGCAAGACGTGCTTCTGAAGCAAGTAGGTCATAACAATTTTCATCGAGTTTGTTTTCTTGAACACGATATCCTATGGATAAGAGATGCCGTTTAGGCTGTTCTAAAAAGTCAAATTTCATATCAAAGGCTATTTGCCTTGCCATTATAGCCAGCCTGTTTAGTTTTTTACGTAATTTTTCAGTATCACAATGAGCAGTCGCATCATTATGATGAGCGTTACAGGTGTCGATAAGGCATTTAGCCCAAGAAAGCGCACGAGCAGATTCTATCGTTTGAATTTTGTGGTCAAGTTCACCGACTAAGTGCACAATATCATGGGCTGCAAGTGAAAGATCTATGATGTGAGAAGGAATCGTATTTTCTTGTTCTATAAAAGTGAAGATAGAATCATGAAAACGAGTGATGTTTTCTTCGATTTTTTGGCGTAAAGAGCGTAAACTGGGTTGATGATCTGGAATTTCTCTGACAGTTTCTTCAAGAATAGCAAGAACATCCGATAAGCCTTCTCGATCACTTTGAAAAAAAACATGAGGTTTTTCAGCCCATTCACTTAAGGCAGAAGAGAGTGTTACCAAATGACCGGCAAGATTTCCTGAATCAACGGTTGATACATAAGTAGGCAAAAGAGGCCTGAGTGTATCCGTTTCATACCAATTATAGAGATGACCGCGGAACTTTTCCATTTTTGCAAGAGAGCGTAATGTACATTCAATACGGGTAATGGTCTCTTCAAAACCAATCCAACCAAAATCACGTGCAGCAATAATAGAAAGGAGATAAACCCCAATATTCGTAGGCGATGTACGTTGAGCAACAAGAGGTTCAGGATCTTCTTGAAAATTATCGGGAGGCAAATGGTTGTTTTGTGCATTGACAAAGGTTGCATAATAAAGCCATGTCCGCCGTGCAATAGAACGGAGTTTTTTTTCATCTTTTGAAGAAAGATAAAGGCTATCTTGAAAGGTTGAAGGTTGACTCACAATCCAAGCAATGAAGGGTGAAAAAAACCATGCTATCCCAAAAGGCAAAGCAACCAAGCTTGCAAAACTATCAGAAAAAAGAGGGAGTGCTATAGTAAGAATACCAATAAGCGATGCTGGTGCCATTGTAAAAACATAGAAACGCAAACTATTGGGTATTGATTTTGTTGCGGCAGAAGTTTTCCATTCAAGAAGATGCTGTTTTGAAATCGTCATACGATAGAGTGTACGAATAATCGCATCGGTCATAAAATACGCCGAATAAGCAAGAAACGTCGTTTTAAGAAATATATCAGCGCTTGTAAGAGCAATTTTGTTCCAAATTAATTGAAAATGTCCACGCAAAGAATGATCTATATTGGATGAGACAAGCGTTTTTAATACACATAGAATGGGTGAAATGAAGGAGCTAAACAACAAGAATAGTTGCCAGACGATTGCACTCTTTAAAGACAAAAAAGCCCATCCTGCAAATGCTGCGATTAACCACATAAGTGGAGTGAGAGAACGACGTAAATTATCCTGCATTTTCCAACGCGTCACGGAACTTATTTGACGGTGGGGAAAAAGATAAGGCAAAAGCTGCCAATCACCGCGGACCCAACGATGATAACGCATAACATCAATATTATAAGCAGTTGGATAGTCTTCAATGACTTCTATGCTACTTACCAGAGCAGTACGAGCATAACCTCCCTCTAAGAGATCATGGCTAAGAATAGTATTTTCTTTAATTTTGCCATCAAGCGCTTGTTCAAATGCATCAATATTATAAAGACCTTTACCGATAAAGGTGCCTTCTCCTAAAAGATCTTGATAAGTATCAGAAACAGCAAAAACATAAGGATCAATGCCACGGTTTATAGAAAAAACCCGTTGGAGAATTGATGTTTTTTTTCCTGTTGTAAGAGAAGGAATAATGCGTGGTTGTAAAATGCTATAGCCCTTTACAACCTTTCCACTTTGTGGATCAAAAACGGGATAATTGAGTGGATGGTTAAGCTTTCCAACAAGTTTCGCGACGCTCTCTGGAGTAAGACGTGTATCACAATCCAGCGTCATAACAAAACGGCAATCCATAGGAAGATGTGGATTGGGAGGATAAAAGCTTGTATTTTTATCGCCTCTTAAGAGCCGATTAAGTTCATGAAGTTTTCCTCGCTTTCGTTCCCATCCCATCCAACATTTTTCGCTTGTATTATAAAGGCGTCGGCGATGTAAAAGGAAAAAAAGCGGAAGTTTATCACGATGATAACGACTATTGAGTTTATCAATACTCTTTTGCGCATAGTGCAATAAATCAAGATCATCTTGCGTTTCTCTCAATGGAGCATCCACCCAATCTGTAATGAGTGCAAAATGAATGGCACCTTTAGGATTGGAAAGATAGTGCACTTCAAGATTGCGCACTTGTTCATCAATGTCAGCGCGTGATGTCATCAAAGTAGGTACAACAACCATTGTCCTTGCATGTTTTGGAATACCTTCTTTATATTCATAACCAATGAGTTGTTTTGATGGGACAAACCACGAAACAACAGTGTTAAATAAAGCAAAAGCAGCATCGATAGCAGGAAAAAGCGCCAATCCAGTAAAGCAAAAAGACATCCATTGTGTCATGCCAGATAGCTGTAAAAGGGCGTAAATTACCAGCAAAAGAGCAAGCGTCAGAAAAGAGACAGGAACGGCGATGACTCTCAATTTTGAGCAACAGGAAGCGCGTGTCCATTTTATGAGAAAGGGCGGAATATACCCACAAGCCTTTTCAAATATGCCACGACCATCATCAACAAGGTACCACCCCACACAAGAATGATGAGGCATATCTTTAGAAGTGGAATTTGCCATTTCTACAACTTTATGTGCAACTTCCAGTTCACTAAGAGGCGAAAAGCGAGAAACTTTTTCAATGACTTGTCGATAAATATTGCGTGAGTGAGCATCAATTTCAGAAAAATCACTATTTTTACGCAAAATAGAATCGACACAACTCACTGTTTCAAACCATGCTGTCCAATCAACATCATCTATAGCTTTAAGAGAACGGATAATATTTCCCATGGTCACACCATCTGCTGCTTGTCGGGTATGTTCATCAGCTGTTGCAATCTCTAAGCTACTGCCTTGGCTTTTCAATTGCTTTTCAAGCCAAGTTAATGCTACGGTTGAATCGACAGATGCACTGCGCAGGCGATAGAATAAATGTGCTGAAAAAGTTGGATCAACAGTAAATGGTTTATACTGCGTAAAAAGAGAGTGTAGATTTGTTTTATTTTCTACAAGAGAAATTTTATCAGCTACTTGACTAGCAAGATGGCGCATATGTCGCGCTTTTTCGATACGTACTGAAAGACGACGGACATTTTCAATGAGCAGCATTTGCATAACTGAAGGAAGAGCCCACAATTCACCAATTGTGAGCGCACAAACTTCTTGAAATCCGTTGGTCATAGCAGTGAGTGTTTCTTGTGAAAAGCTGCTATCGGTATGCGCAATATAAAGCCAAGTTAAAGCAAAAATTCGTGGTATTCCGGCTTTGTGTGTAGAAAGAGGAAGTTGCTTTATGAAGGACTTGGGTAGATTACGACGTAGCTTTTGTATGGTTTTATCAATGGTGTAATGATTATCAATGAGCCATTGAGCAGATGGTGCGATGGTTTCATCATTTCGAGCAGCAAAATCACTGGTATGAAAGGCATGAAGAATAAGTTTAGCATTTTCATTCAATCTCTTGCGAAAATCTCCTACTCCTTCATATTCAGGGAGTAAAATTTCTTTACCAGAAGCTATATCATGCCCTAAGTTATAAAGATCTTCCTGTACCTTATAAATTGCACGAAGAGGAAAATCCGTATTAATAAAATGATCTTTTTTCTCTTTTTGAGAAAAAAAGCACTTTATGAAAGGTATTATGCACGTCATAGTGTCCCATTGTTATTCAATTACATTGTTTTTTATTTAAATTTTAAGCATTTTATCTGAATAGTGAACCGTTGTTAGACAAAAAACAAACTTTTTGTTTTTATTTGCAAGCATTTATAATTTTTGTTTCAATAATTTAAAAATAAGCAGACAATTTTTTTATAAAATAAAAAGGTCACTCCTAATGAGTGACCTTAATAATAAAACCAACTTTAATGATTGATGATTAATCTTGTTCTTGTTTTTTCAAAGCTGCACCCAGAATATCACCAAGAGAAGCACCTGAATCTGTAGAACCATATTGTGCAACAGCTTCTTTTTCCTCTGCAATTTCTAAAGCTTTAATCGATACTGAAATTTTACGTGTTTTTTTATCAAATGCTGTGATGCGAGCATCAACCTTTTGCCCAATTGCGAAACGCTCAGGACGTTGCTCATCACGATCACGCGCAAGATCAGCACGCCGAATGGTTGTCTCAAGGTTGTGGTCAATCAATTTCACACCAATGTCATTGTCGTTAACAGCAATCACTTCGCATGTTACAACTGCACCTTTTCGCAATTCGCCAGAAGCAGCTGCTTCTCCAACTTTATCGCTGGAAAGCTGCTTAATTCCAAGAGAAATGCGCTCTTTTTCAATGTCAACATCAAGGACCACAGCCTTAACGATATCGCCTTTATTATAAGTATCAATAACTTGTTCACCAGGACGGTTCCAATCAAGATCAGACAAATGAACCATACCGTCAACATCGCCTTCAAGCCCAATAAACAGACCAAATTCTGTTTTATTTTTAACCTCTCCTTCAATTTGCGAATTGACAGGAAATTTATTGGCAAAAGCTTCCCATGGATTTTCAAATGTTTGTTTTAAGCCAAGAGAAATACGCCGTTTAGAAGGATCAATCTCAAGAACAACCACTTCTACTTCTTGTGATGTAGACAGAATTTTTCCAGGATGAACATTTTTCTTTGTCCAGCTCATTTCAGAAACATGGATCAGCCCTTCGATTCCTGGTTCAATTTCAACAAAACCACCGTAATCAGTAATGTTGGTAACAGCACCCGTAATTTTTTTACCAATCGGATACCGGACACTGATGCTTTCCCAAGGATCACTTTCAAGCTGTTTCATTCCAAGAGAAATACGGTGCGTATCTTGATTAATGCGAATAATCTGCACTTTAATCGTTTGGCCAATTGTGAGCACTTCAGATGGGTGATTAACACGCCGCCATGCCATATCTGTAACGTGCAAGAGACCATCAATCCCACCAAGATCAACAAAGGCACCATAATCTGTAATATTTTTCACCACACCTTCAACGATTTGATTTTCTTCAAGATTTTGTACGATTTCTGAACGTTGCTCAGCGCGACTTTCTTCTAAAACAGTGCGGCGTGAGACCACAATATTGCCACGACGACGATCCATCTTCAAAATTTCAAAGGACTGTGAATTATGCATGAGGGGTGAAACATCACGAATGGGACGAATATCAACTTGGCTGCGAGGCAAGAAAGCAACGGCACCATCAAGATCAACTGTAAAACCACCTTTTACTTGGCTAAAGATCACTCCATCAACGCGTGCACCAGCATTGAATTTTTCCTCCAAACGGACCCAACTTTCTTCGCGCCGTGCTTTTTCACGCGATAAAACAGCTTCACCCATCGCATTTTCAATGCGTTCAATGTAAACCTCAACTTCATCGCCAACTTGCAAAGAACCATCTTTTGCTTTAGCTCCAAATTCTTTGAGAGGAATACGTCCTTCGACTTTAAGACCAGCATCAATAATGGCCATGTCTTTTTCGATTGCAATAACACGACCTTTAACAACAGATCCTTCATTAAGATCATTAGTTTGAAAAGATTCTGTTAAAAGGGCTTCAAAATCCGCTGTTGTGGGATTGTATTGTGACATAAGAACTCCTAATATATACCTTGTATTATAAGGTATGAGCGCTAGGTTAGTGTTAACATAAGTAACTCCCTAGCCTTTTCCTTGAATAAAGGAAAAAAGTTAGCGCTAGGCTGGAAGTTACCTTAACGAATTTATCCAATTATATGCATTTTTATGATTGGATCAACAAAACTGCATGCAATTTCAAATGTTGCTTCTATACTCAATTCTGACGTATCAAGCAAGTGGGCGTTTTTTGCTGGTTTTAGTGGACTTTGTTTGCGCGTTATATCGCGACTGTCGCGCTGTTCAAGTTGAGCTAGGATTTCATGATAATTTGCTTGAACACCTTTTTTTAAAATCTCTTGGTAGCGGCGTTTGGCGCGTGTTTGAACATTGGCTAGAATATAAAACTTGATATCGGCATCAGGACAAACAATCGTTCCGATATCACGCCCATCAAGCACACAGCCGGGCAAAACTTTAGCAAAGTTGCGTTGTTTTTCGACAAGAATTTTGCGTACAGCAGGGTTAATTGCTATTTTTGAAGCCGCTTCACCAAGTTCATGAGAAGAAAGAAGAGAAGGATTTAAGGTATTAAAATCAAGTTCTTTAGCATAAATAATAGCATTTTTTTCATCATTAAGAGCTAAATTTTGTTGTAAAAGCGTATGAGCAACACTACGATAAGTAAGACCAGTATCGAGATGACGAAGGCGATAATGTGCAGCAATTTTGCGTGCTAAGGTTCCTTTGCCTGAGGCTGCAGGTCCATCAATGGCGATAACAAAAGGCTTCAAGCGATTTTTCCCCCAAGTTGTTTTATAAAAGGAATAAATTCTGGAAAGCTCGTAGCGATCATTCGTTTATCATCAATGGTAACAGGTTTTTCTGATACAAGCCCAAAAATGAGAAAACACATAGCAATTCGATGATCAAGATGTGTGGCAACATACCCACCCCCCAAACCTTTGGCAGAACCTTTTCCATAAACAATAAGAAAATCTTGACCTTCTTCACAGTCTACGCAATTAACTTTTAATCCTTGAGCAACAGCAGACAATCGATCTGATTCTTTTACACGCAATTCTTCAATTCCTAGCATCACTGTTTTGCCTTCTGCAAAGGCTGCTGCTACTGCCAAAGCAGGATATTCATCTATCATCGATGGAGCACGTTCTTTGGGCACCGTAACGCCTCTAAGGACCGATGATTTTATCCGTAGATCAGCAACATCCTCTCCACCTGTTTGACGTCGGTTCAAAAATTCAATTTGAGCACCCATTTCCCACAATGTTTCGATAAGTCCTATTCGAGAGTTATTTATCAAAACATTTTCAATGGTGATATCAGAGTCTTCTATAAGAAGGGCTGCGATAATTGGAAAAGCAGCAGAAGAAGGATCACCCGGAATATGAATCGTTTGTCCAGTAAGATGGGGTTGACCATTAAGATGAATCAAACGCGCACCTTCGTTATCTTTTTCTATTTCAAGTTGCGCACCGAATGCTTTTAACATTTTTTCCGTATGATCTCGTGTCAGAACTGGTTCAATAACAGTTGTAGTGCCGGCGGTATTGAGTCCAGCAAGCAGGATTGCTGATTTAATTTGGGAGGAAGCTATTGGAACACGGTAACGAATCGGATTAGCCATTTTCGGACCATAAAGCGTTAAAGGAAGGTGATCGTCGCGCGTTGCCTCAATTTCAACCCCCATGAGACGCAGTGGATCAAGGATACGTCCCATTGGACGTTTAGAGAGAGAAGCATCACCAATAAAGGTTGTTTTCATATGATACGGACCAACCATTCCCATAACCAAACGAGCACCTGTTCCAGCGTTTCCAAAGTCTAAAGGTTTTTGTGCAGCTAAAAGGCAACCATTCCCTGTTCCTCGTATGATCCAGAAGTCATCTTTTTTAATAATACAGGCACCCATAGCTTGCATAGCAGCAGCTGTGTTGAGTACATCAGCGCTTTCAAGTAATCCATGAATATATGTCTCACCACTTGCTAATCCTCCCAATATAAGAGAGCGATGAGAGATTGATTTATCTCCTGGTATTTGAATTTTTCCAGAGAGACTACTCGATTTATAGGTGGTTATAGGGATTGCTTTTTGCATGGAAATTCTATTTAATTCTATCTAACTTTTATGAAATTGTGCATCCTTTAGCACATGCTTTAAAAGACGTCATGAAAAAATCACTGTGGAACAGTGTATTTATCTTTGACAAAGGTATTATTTTTCGATTAAGCACCATAAAATTTATCTTTTAATGGAATAATAGTTAATCAAAGAGGCACGGTTTATGGCAAAACAAGAACTTGGAACTAAACGTGTTGATCCAGAAACAGGAAAAAAATTTTACGATCTAAATCGCGATCCTATTGTGTCGCCCTATACAGGAATTTCTTATCCGCGTTCTTACTTTGAAGTTGCAGCAGCTGAAGCAAATAATGAAGAAGAAGTTGATACTGAGGAGCTTGATACAGCACTTGAAAAATCTGCTTTTATGCTTCTTGAAGATGATGATGTGGATTCTAAAGATGACGATCTTCCTGATTTAGAAGATAGTGATGTAGATCTTGGTGATGATGATGATACATTTTTGTCTCATGATGGTGACGATGAAGATGATGACGTTACTGATATTCTCGGAGGCGGTGTTTCTAATGATGACGATGCTTAAAAGAAGTAAAAGAGGACATCTTTATCTATTGAATGTAAATTCTTCTTGATCTTCAATTTTGATCGTTCTAGAAAAGCTGGAATTGTATACTGTCTTTTTGGGACAATTTGTTTTTATAGGGGCTATAGCTCAGCTGGGAGAGCGCTTGCATGGCATGCAAGAGGTCAGCGGTTCGATCCCGCTTAGCTCCACCAAAAAGACCAACTGTTCTATCAAGGGAATCAATTATAATAAAAGATGTGTGCATCAATTTAAAAGGTTTATGTGCTATTTAATTATCATTCCAATAGCGCCTGTTCCTTGCATCTTAATGATATTATAATACATTTTTAATCATTTGTTGGATTATAAAATTTACTGTCGCAACCGTGAAAGTAGATAATTTTTTATGCTTTGCACAGAAATAGAAAATGAGCTGTTTAACCTGCGCCTTGTCTTAAAGGACAAAATTTGAATTTCCTTTACCACAATATTTCCACAAATATCATAATATGTTGGTTACCGGTATCTTTTTAAAAGATATGAAGTACTTAAACAAAGAGTAGAGAATAAAATATTAAAATATACTTCTCAATTATTGCGAATCAGAACTTTTTTCGAGTATTTTTAGCCTGATCAGATGTTCTGCCAATTAAAAATTATCCACCTTGAGTAGCGTATACCTGCTCAATACTAAGGTATATTAATACTTAAATAATATATTGAATCAATTAATTTTTTTCCTTGCACGTCATAAACAAGGTCGAGGTGTAAGAGCAAAGTGGTGCTATCATTATATGTGCTAATTCCCAATGTTACGGATAATTCTCACATTTGAGAATGTATGTTCATAAAAAAACATTTTTAGTCTTTTCTTTCACAGTTTTTATCCACATACCCATTGTGCTTGTTATGTGCAAGCCAATGGTTTTATTGATTCAACCTCAAGAGATCTGAAACGATAAAACCCTACGCCATTCGAGATTCTTACTTTAATATGAATAACGATATATTATCTTTATAAATCAATATGCTTAAACCATTTAAGAAAAAGAATAAAAATGCTTCTCATAAATATTCTCAAATGCAAAAGCTATCACAACATTGGAGACTGACTTGTTACTTCATAGGCGTTACAAATCTTTCTCTGAATATTCCCTACCCTGAATATTCATTGTGTGTAAAGTTGCATATACCTTATCATCCTATAAACGGGAGTGTTTTTACAATACAATAAGATAACTTCTTTCAATTAAGATGAACTGGATGGACGACTATGTTTTATTTCAATACAATACTAAATACACTTAGTTTTTTTGAAGACTGTAGCGCCCTCTTTATACAAAACAACGTTTTTTCGTTTAATGCATTTCTCGTTTTCTTATATTGAATATTTTACCCTTTTTATGATGCCCGAATTGCATTTGTTTTAATTGCTATTTTATACACTTAACAAAGAAAATATTCATATAATAATCAGCCAGTAATACGCATAATGAAAATAAAAAATGATATTATATTTTAAAATTTTTCTTCAATAACCTCTAGTACTTAGCCCAATGCGAAATGCCAACACTAAATAGAAAATGGTTTCTATTATAAATTTTTTTAACAAAGGAAGTAAAAATGTCGAGAGTATCTTCAAATATATTGTGTATTGCAAAAGCTTTCTGTCGCTTGAGTTTATTCTAAAAAATAACAATTTATTTCATTGAACGATCGGAAAAACGACACTATTTTATCATATCATGCGGAATTTTGCTTTCGAATAATTTTATCCCATCAATTCCCTGATTGAGATTTTCAAAAATCTTCCCTAATGCCATCCACATCTTTTTAATTGCTGTTCATAGAGCCTCGATATCCTTGCCATGCGCTGTGCTGTCTGTGAAAGCGCAGCACTGACATGCCCACCACTACGTGCATAAGCACCATGCCCCATATGATAATTTAAATAAAGGCTATATGCATCATCAAACCTCACCCCATTGCGTTGAACACTTTGGCGATGATACCAAGCAACAAAATCAGCAGCATCTGCGAAATTCGTACGCCATGCAAAAGACTTTCCTGTAGAGCGAAGATACATTGCCCATGTACTATCAAGCGCTTGAGCATAACCATAAGCTGTCGACCGACGCTTCCATGGAATAAAACCAAGTAGTTTTTTGCGTGGAGGACGTGCATTGTGACGAAAGCTCGATTCCATCTTAATGGTTGCAAGAATAATAGGCATAGGAATTCCATAGCGCATTTCCGCTCTTTGAGACACCTTACCCCAATTGTCAAAAAAACCATTTTTTTGTGCTAAAATAGCACAAGCATTATTTGTGTGGATGGGAGTGGTTGTTGCGCATCCCTCTAGCAAAAACACCAGTGCCCCTAAAAACAAAAGGTGTCGCATATTCCTATTCCTCTCGTTTAAGAAATAAAACAAGATAGAGATACTAAAAAATGATTACCAATCAATAAAGAACATGATCTAACTTGTAATATCTAAGAAGCTTGCTTTGCTTTATTCCTCATCAGCAAAACGCAATGTTTGCGACTGAGCCAATGTTGTCATTTTTGTTGGTTCAGAGTAATTTTCTTTTAATTCGACAGTTTCAATGCGATTTGCCCGTTTCATGATTTTGGAGGACGATATCAAAATTCCCTCTATATCTTCACCTGCTTTATGAAAGTGCTTCTGTAGTGCGCGAACACGCGTATCCATTCGTCCAAAATCTTCCATCAATTTTGCTACTTCTGATTGAATTAAATGCGCTTGTTCACGCATACGCGCATCTTTCATAATGGTTTGTACCACTTGGACAGAGAGCATCAACAAAGATGGTGAAACAATAATCACATGGGCTCTATTGGATTTTTGTACCAATGCCTCAAAGTCCTCATAAATTGTTGCGAAAATCGATTCAGATGGCACAAAAAGGAAAGCAGTGTCATGGGTTTCTCCAGGAATCAAATATTTTTGTGCAATATCACGAATATGAACTTCCATATCGGTACGAAATTGGCGTTCTGCCTCTTGACGCTCTTGCGCTGATTCTGCCTTACGCATAGCATTCCAAGCTTCCAGAGGAAATTTAGCATCAACAACAAGAGAAGGAGCTTTATTGGGCATATGAATGAGACAATCTGGGCGCTTTCCATTGGAAAGAACAGCCTGAAAAGCATAAGCGTTTGTTGGTAAGGCATCGGCAATAATTGCTTCCATCCGCCCTTGACCGAAAGTACCACGCGTCTGCTTATTGCTTAAAATGGACTGCAACTGAACAACTTGTCCCGTAAGCGATTGAATATTATTTTGTGCTGCATCAATCACTGCTAAACGCTCTTGCAAACGATTCAAATTTTCATAAGTGGATTTGGTCTGTACCTGAAGTGTTTGGCCTAAGCTTGTTGTCATCCCATTGAGTTGCTCACTGAGTGATTTATTCAATTCAGCCTGCCGTTGACCAAAAATTTCCGCCATCGTTTGCATTCGTCCTTGCATTTCAGCTTGTGTTTTCAGCAAGGTAGCCATCTGCATTTGTGCCTCACGTGCGCGTTCAGCAATTTCATTTTCCAAAAATGCTTTTTTTCGATGAGAATGTATCAACATAAAAAATGCCAAACAGACAAGTATAAATAAAAGCAAAAGCATTAGTTTAGAAAAAAAATCACCAGCGAGTATGGAAAAAAACGAATCAAACATAAATTGTAATATAACGCTCTTATTGTAAAAAAACGCAAGAATCCGTTATTCAATATTGACCAATAACAAACCATTGATTAATCTCTACTTATGCCAATGAGATCTTTAGTTACTTTACCTGATCCGATTTTACGGGAAGTGTCCAAACCTGTTGAGCAGGTCGATTCAGCTCTCCAAAAACTTGCGGATGACATGTTGGAAACCATGTATAATTCTAAGGGCGTTGGTCTTGCTGCTATTCAAATTGGTATACCGCTACGTATGTTGGTTATAGATGTCTCTGGAAATTCTGAAGATGAGCAGGAAAAACCACTTGTTATTATCAACCCTGAAATTTTATGGCTTTCAGATGAGCGTAATATTTACAAAGAAGGTTGTCTTTCTATTCCTGATTATTTTGCAGAAGTTGAACGTCCTAAACGCCTTCGTGTTCGCTATCAGAACCGTGAAGGAAAACAAACAGAAATTGAAGCAGACGATCTCTTAGCAACTTGCTTACAGCATGAAATTGATCATTTAGATGGGCGCCTTTTTATTGATTACATTTCAAAGATCAAACGCGATATGGTGATACGAAAATTTAAAAAACGCGCAAAAGAAAAAAACATGCAGGAAGCAGTTTTGTAATGGCTTTACGATTAAGTTTTATGGGAACACCAGATTTTTCTGTTCCTATTTTACATGCTTTATTGGATGCAGGTCATGATGTTGTTGCTGTTTATAGTCAACCCCCTCGCCCAGCAGGACGTCGAGGGCTTAAATTAATCCCCTCCGCTGTTCACACCGTAGCAAAAGAAAAATCCATTCCTGTCTTCACGCCTCAAACACTCAAAACAATCGAACAACAGGAGCAATTTGCAGCACTTTCTGTTGATGCTGCTATTGTGGTGGCTTATGGACTCCTTTTACCCAAAGCTATTCTCGAAACGCCACGTTTTGGTTGTTTTAATGCCCACGCTTCACTCTTACCACGTTGGCGTGGTGCTGCGCCTATTCAACGAGCAATTATGGCTGGTGATAAAGAAACAGGTATCATGATCATGAAAATGGATGAAGGACTTGATACGGGGCCTATCGCTCTTTCTCGCTCCATCCCCATTACTGATAACACCACCACTGCTGAGCTTTCAAACAGACTTTCACATATTGGCGCAGAACTTATGGTAGAGACTTTATCCACTCTTGAAAAAGGACAACTTAAACTGACCCCACAATCAGAAGAAGGCATCACCTATGCCGCCAAAATTAGAAAAGAAGAGACCCGCATTGATTGGACAAAACCTGCAGAGTTTATTCATAGGCATATTCGCGCGCTCTCTCCCTCTCCTAGTTGCTGGTGCAATATGAATATCGGTGGACGAGAAGAACGTGTAAAAATTCTTGATAGTCGTTTAACAACAGGTCCTTCTCTTGAAATTGGACGGATAGAACCAGATTCTTTGATTATCCATTGTGGGCAAGGACGGATAGAAATAACCTCTCTCCAAAGATCTGGCGGTAAAATTCTTGAGTGCGCAACCTTTTTGCGAGGTGCTCATATTTCTGCTGTTTTTTAAGATGCCACGTTTTAAACTCACTCTTGAATATGATGGTTCAAATTATGCTGGTTGGCAGCGTCAAGCAAAACTTCACACGATACAAGGAGCTCTTGAACAAGCAATTTTTTGCTTTAGTGGACAACAATTGACCATAACAACAGCAGGAAGAACCGATGCGGGCGTACATGCTACGGGACAAGTTGCGCATGTTGATTTTGAAAAAAACTGGCTCTCCCATACTGTGCGTGACGCGCTCAATGCTCTTTTACGTAAACAGGGAGAGGCGATTTCAATCTTAAATGTAGAAAATGTCCCTGATGACTTTGATGCACGATTTTCCGCTGTAAAACGCCATTATCTTTTTAAAATACTTAATCGTCGCTCTCCACCAGCTTTAAATGCCAAACGCGTGTGGTGGATACCAAAACCTCTTCATGCTGAAGCCATGCATGAAGCTGCGCAAAAGCTTGTAGGACAACATGATTTTACAACTTTCCGTTCAGCACATTGCCAAGCCAAAAGCCCTATTCGCACCCTTGAACGCCTCGATATTCAAAGAGAAGGTGAAGAAATTTTCCTTTATGCACAAGCTCGTTCTTTTCTTCATCATCAAATCCGTTCATTCGCAGGAAGCCTCATGGAAGTGGGTATTGGACGTTGGACAGCTCAAGATCTCGAAACAGCTCTTCATGCTAAAGATCGTAAACGTTGTGGTGTTGTTGCCCCCCCCTCAGGACTTTATTTAACCAAAGTAGAGTATTAATTATCCTTCAAGAGTGAGCATCTCAAAAGTCGTTAAGGCAATTTATAAAAAGAACGAATTTCTTCAAAAGCTTCTGCTGCTGTATTAACAAATTTCACAAAATTAATATCAGTAGGAGAAATTGTACCTTGTGCAGACAGATACTCAAAATTGACAGTATTGCTCCAAAATTCTTTGCCAAACAATAAAATTGGTACCTGTTTCATACGCCCCGTCTGTACTAAAGTTAACGTCTCAAACAGTTCATCCAGAGTTCCAAATCCGCCAGGGAAAATGGCTAGGGCTTTCGCTCGTACTAAAAAATGCATTTTGCGCATCCCCAAATAGTGGAAATTAAAACACAAATGCGGTGACACATACGAATTAGGCTCCTGCTCATGTGGTAAAATAATATTCAAGCCAATCGTTGGGGCACCAACATCACAAGCACCACGATTTCCCGCCTCCATGATTCCTGGTCCGCCCCCTGTAACAACCACAAATTCACGATATTGTGTCGTAGCAGAATAAAGTGAGCACAAACGTGCAAACTCTCTTGCTTCATCGTAATAATGTGACATAGCATGCAAATTTTTCTTTTGTATTTCATTCTTTGCAGCCCACGCTGCTTGCCCAGGTTCAGGAATACGCGCACCACCAAATAAAACAACTGTTGATTGAATATCATATTCTTTAAGGGTTATTTCCGGCTTTAAAAATTCAAGACTAATACGTTGTGAACGCAGCTCTGGACGCATCATAAAATCTTGATCGATATAGGCTAAACGATAAGTAGACGAACGCACCTGTGCTGAATTAGAGACTTTATGGATCTGTTGTAGAGCATCCTTCGTATGGAGAAGTGGCGTCCAGTTTTCTTGCTCCCTTTTTCTTTTTTCTTTACAGCTTTTTTTCATGCACCTGTCCTACTTCCTCATCGTTTTATTGACTGAACACATTTCTTCGCGTAGTTCATAGAGAATAAATCTTGAAGCTTTCAACTTGTTTAACGGAACTCTCGTCATGACCCATATCACACAACTTGAAATTATTATCGAACAAGCTTTTGACGATCGCGATTCTATCGATACTACCACAAAAGGCGAAATACGTGAGAGTGTTGAACATGCATTGAACCTTCTTGATAAAGGTGAAATCCGTGTTGCAGAACGACAAAAAAATGGACAATGGCATGTTCATCAATGGTTGAAAAAAGCGGTTTTACTCTCTTTTCGGCTTAATCCTATGCAAATTATTACTGGTGGAATCAATGGGACACATTGGTGGGATAAAGTTCCTTCAAAATTCTCTGGTTGGCAAGAGGCAGATTTTAAAAGTGCTGATTTCCGTTCCGTTCCTGGAGCCATTGTACGTCATTCTGCTTACATTGCACCCAATGTTATATTGATGCCATCCTTTGTCAATCTTGGTGCTTTTATCGATGAGGGCACAATGGTTGATACATGGACCACCGTTGGTTCTTGTGCACAAATTGGTAAACATGTCCATCTTTCTGGCGGTGTTGGTATTGGAGGTGTTTTAGAACCACTGCAAGCAAATCCAACAATCATTGAAGATCATTGCTTTATCGGTGCTCGCTCTGAAATTGTTGAAGGCTGTATTATCCGTGAAGGTGCTGTTTTGGGAATGGGAGTCTTTATTGGAAAATCAACAAAGATTATTGATCGTACAACAGGTGAAATTTTTATTGGTGAAGTACCAGCCTATTCAGTGGTTGTACCAGGTTCTCTCCCCGGAAAACCTTTACCAAATGGTGAAGCAGGCCCAAACCTTTATTGTGCTGTTATTGTAAAACGCGTTGATCAAAAAACACGAGAAAAAACATCTATTAATGATCTTTTACGTTCTTAGACACAAGATTAATGCATAATAATATTGCCTCGTTTTTTAACTTGAATAATAACCTCGAATACAAGGATTCTCTCATTTCAAATCCTTTCATAGTGAATCAATCACTATCATTTCCTTGCTCGTTACAAACACAGTTGGTATGTGGGTAAGAAACACTTCAAGAAAAGAGTGAAATACCTTTAATGAATTCTCTCAAGTGATAAGGACTGTCATAATATTTTGAGCTGAAAAAGAGTATGATGGGTGCGCTTTGCACCTTTCTGACGCGTAAAAGCGGTAATGCCAAATGGACTTTATATCATTCACAGTGTATTTTACGTTATATTTTTCACAGCCCCCGTTGTGAAATGGAGTTTGATGTATTGAGTGATGATTTACGAAAACGAGCACGCCAATATGCAACATAAATGTATTTTGTTTAAAGCATTCTGTTTTACGTGAGAAAGTGATACCATTATGCAATACACAAGAACATGAAGCACGACGCAATTCTATTTAAAAGTGTTCTTTAAACACCTGAACCAATCGACAAAAGCAAAAGCGCAATCAATGAGAGAAAATACCCCTTTTTTCATTATTTGTTCATTTTGAGCGCTTGAATAAATGCCGATTGTGGAATTTCTACTTTTCCAAATTGGCGCATCCGCTTTTTGCCTTCTTTTTGCTTTTCCAAAAGTTTGCGCTTACGCGTAACATCACCCCCGTAACATTTCGCTGTTACATCTTTACGCAAAGCACGAATCGTTTCGCGCGCTATAACTTTACCACCAATAGCCGCTTGAACTGGAATCTGAAACATATGCTGAGGAATAAGATCTTTCAGTTTTTCACACATTGAACGCCCGCGCTTTTCTGCAATCGTGCGGTGAACAAGCATCGATAATGCATCAATAGGCTCTCCATTCACCAAAATAGACATTTTAACTAAATCACCTTCTGCATAATCTGTCATTTGATAATCAAAAGAAGCATAACCCTTGGAGATTGATTTTAGCCGATCATAAAAATCAAAAACAACTTCATTCAGTGGTAAATCATACGTTACCATAGCACGGGTTCCAACATAGGATAACCCAACCTGTACCCCGCGCCGCTCTTGGCATAGTTCTAAAATTGACCCAAGATAATTATCAGGAGTCATGATTGTTGCCCGAATCCATGGTTCTTCTATGGAAGAAATTTTAACCACATCAGGCATATCCGCTGGATTGTGCAACTCTTTAACAGAACCATCATTCATATTCATGCGATAAACAACCGAAGGTGCTGTCGCGATTAAATCCAAATTAAACTCACGCTCTAATCGCTCTTGAATAATTTCAAGATGTAGAAGTCCCAAAAATCCACAGCGAAAACCAAACCCCAAAGCCGCAGATGTTTCCATTTCAAAAGAAAAACTCGCATCATTTAAGCGTAATTTGCCCATGGCTGCACGCAAATCATCAAAATCGGCAGCATCAATTGGAAAAAGTCCACAAAAGACAACCGGTTGCGCAGGCTTAAAACCAGGTAAAGCATTTTCACAAGGACGGCGCTCTTCAGTAATCGTATCCCCAACCCGTGTATCTGCTACCTCTTTGATAGAAGCAGTGATAAAACCAATCTCGCCCGGTCCTAATTCATCAACCTGTATCATTTTAGGTGTAAAAACCCCAACGCGCTCAACTGGATATTTTGCTCCTGTACCCATCATACGAATGGTTTGGCCTTTTTTTAAAATACCATCTATCACCCGTACCAAAACAATGACACCAAGATATGCATCATACCAGCTATCAACCAACATTGCTTTCAAGGGATTTGCAACATCGCCTGTATGTGGAGGTGGTAATTGTGCAACAATTGCCTCCAGAACATCAGGAACACCCAAACCTGTTTTTGCTGATATTTCTACTGCTTGAGATGTATCAATGCCTATTACATCTTCAATTTGTTCTTTAACACGCTCAGGTTCTGCTGCTGGAAGATCAACTTTATTGAGAACAACAACCAACTCATGGGAATTATCAATGGCTTGATAAACATTTGCTAACGTCTGCGCCTCTACGCCTTGGCTTGCATCCACCACCAACAGAGAGCCTTCACAAGCTGCCAATGAACGCGAAACCTCATAAGCAAAATCCACATGACCAGGTGTATCCATAAGATTTAAAATATAGGTCTCACCATTCTTGGCTTTATAGCGTAAACGTACCGTTTGTGCTTTAATAGTAATTCCACGTTCACGCTCAATATCCATGGAATCGAGTACTTGTTCTTTCATCTCACGTGTATCAAGCCCACCTGTTATTTGAATCAAACGATCAGCTAAAGTGGATTTGCCGTGATCAATATGCGCCACGATGGAAAAATTACGAATATAATTACGATCTACTGTCATATAAGGCGATTTAGCAAAGAATAATACAAAACGCAAAGACCAATTATGCTCCAGCTCCTTACAAAAGAATATAAACCAAAAAAGCTTCTCAAAACACAACTTCTCATAGCCTAAACAATAAGGCTTTTGTTTGCGAAATTAAATACAAAAGGTCCTAAAATGATCTTTTCACATCTTGTTTGATGACTCATATGCTGTAATAAGCCAGTACCATCACATACTTTGCTAATCTCCAATATTGCGACGATCCTTTACACTTGAAAAAGTTTATCAGAGATATACTTTTCTTGCACAGTCTTTACCCACATGCCCCCCACTCATTCACTTGTGACGTGTAAGCAAGTGATTTGGATTGATTTAACATGAAAATGATTTGACGTGAGAAAGTTTTACAGTATTCAAGGTTCTAATTCAATGTAAATAATGCTATATTATCATTATAAATCAATGTATTATCATATTTATATGATAGGCGTATATATCACTTAGGATTGCAATAAAATTCGTAAGAAATGCTTTTTTATTTGTACGCAATAATCTGCTTTTTTAGCAATCTTATATAAAATAACATGAATATCGAGAGAGTTTCTTCTCAATTTTTAAAACTTTAGAAATATGCTCTATTGAGTGATGTTTTATATACTTTTTATACAACTCCTTCCTTCATTAAATATAAAACACACCAATCCTCTTCGATTCATTGGATAACGCATTGATTTATAATGATCGTTTATTGTTTTGCAATTTAAATTAAAGCTCTGAATATCGCGAGCTTCTCTCATTTTAAATCTTCTCATAATGAATCAATAAATTTTTTGCTCCCCCATTATAAAACAGAGCTAGTGTATGGATAAAAACGTTTAAGAAATGAGTAAAAATACCTCTCTCTTTCAAATGCCAAAAACTATCGTAATATTGAGAACAGATAAAGAAAATGCTCGTGCCTTTTATTTTAAGTAAAATGATGATGCTCTGTGGTTTTTCTATACTTCATGCAAACCGTCAATGAATATGATGTATATTGAGAAAATTATCTTTTAAAAAACGCTTTAATGTACAACGTTATGGGGATACTTTGGGCGTTCTATTTTGCATGAGAAGCGTAACTCTATTAAAGGACAAAAGAAATAACGTGCGACAGTGCGTAATTTTCATTATTCAAAAACATTACCGTAGATGTTTTTGAAAGTTGTTAAAGCCAAATTTAAACATGATCGTAAAGATGAGCGTTAATTTTTACCTTTATATCACCTCATGCTTTGGCTCAATAAAGGTTGTCTTCCCGTTTCAGAAGTTAGGCAAACAGATAGAAGCATACTATTTCTCCACTTTGGCATGCAAAAGCTGGAATAATTTATAGAACTTCTTAATCATCTTAGTATTAAAAAAGCTCCAAAAATGAAAACTCTACAAGCAAAAATCTCATGTAATAAAATCATAATAAAAAAATGTATAGCTAATCAATTTTTTTAATTGCTTTATTTTTTTTACGCCATTGTGAAGGTTGTAATTCAGCCACAATGATTCCAATCAGAATAAGCAAACCGCCCAATAAAGCTAAGGGAGATAAATGTTCTCCAGCCAAACGCCCAACAATACCAGCCCATACCGGTTCACCTGCGTAAATGAGTGTCGCACGCGTAGGGGAAATAGACTTTTGTGCCCAATTCATAGCTAATTGAATGATGGCACTCATTAATGCCAATCCTATACCAATATTAAACCACACCCACGAAAATTCAGGGATGCTTTCACCCATCAACGGCATACAAGCAAATGAAAAAAAACCACTAAAAAATAACTGAATAATGGTTACACGCCGACTATCAACCTTGTTCGCAAAAATTCCGATGAGTATGACTTCTCCAGCAATCGCTAAAGCGCCTAACAAAGTTAAAATTTCGCCTTTTGAAAAATCAAAATTTCCCGGCTTTTGTCCTGAAATAAATACAAGCCCAATAAAAGCGAAAATAATGCCAATCCAACAAGCTAAACGGGGAGGTTTTTTAAAAGCAATCCATTGCAAAATTGGAACCATAGGTACATAAAGCGCTGTGATAAAAGCCGACTGACTACTAATAATCGTTTGAAGTCCAGCTGCTTGAAAAGCATAACCCAAAAACATGGCTAAACCAATCGCCATCCCAGCGAAAACTTCATAAACAGTTATCCCTTTTATAGAGCGCCAAAAAACTACCCCACATATAAGAGATGCAACAATAAAACGAAATCCAACAAAAAACAGAGGACCGCTATAGCGTACCGCAATGTGAATGACTAAAAATGTAATGCCCCACAATATTGTCGCAGTAAATATTGCCAATTCTGGCTTACTTAATAAAGGATATTTAAACTGTTTTAGATTCACCATGAAAAACTTTCTCTTCCAATTTTCCTCACAATTTATGAAACAATAAGCGTTCCAACTCCCTGTTCGGTAAACAGCTCTAGTAAAACAGAATGAGGAGTTTTACCATTTAAAATGACAACACCTTCCACGCCATTTTGAAGGGCTTTTATACAAGTCTCTACTTTTGGAATCATGCCTCCTGAAATTGTCCCATTTTTAATAAATTTCTCAGCTTCAGAAACTGTCAATTCTTTTAAAAGTTTACCCTGTTTATCCAAAACACCAGGAACATCAGTGAGAAATAAAAGGCGTTTAGCCTCTAATGCACCAGCAATAGCTCCAGCAAAAATATCAGCATTAATATTATAAGTTTTACCATCGCGTCCTGGAGCCACAGGAGCAAGAACTGGTATCATTTCAGAACATGCTAAAAGATCTAGCAACGTGCGGTCAACTTCAACAGGCTCACCAACAAACCCCAAATCTAAAACACGTTCAATATGCGAATCAGGATCAATAACAGTTTTATAAGCCTTTTCGGCAAAAACCATATTGCCATCCTTGCCGCATAATCCTATTGCCCATTCTCCCTCAGCATTGATGAGAGCAACAATTTCTTTATTTATGGAACCCGCTAAAACCATTTCAACCACTTCAACGATCCGCTCATCGGTTACCCGTAATCCGTTTTCAAATCGCGATTCAATCCCCATTTTCATTAAAATTTCAGCAATTTGAGGCCCACCACCATGAACAACAACAGGATTGATCCCCGATTGCTTTAATAGAGCAATATCACGCGCAAATGCTCGCCCCAAAGCAGGATCACCCATAGCATGGCCGCCATATTTTACCACGACCGTTTCATTTTCATATTTTTGCATATAGGGTAAAGCAGACGATAAAAATGCTGCTTGTTTTTCCAAAACATCTACATCACCGTTTTTAGCATCATCCATCAATAGAGCCTCCTCATCACTTTTTACCATCTCTTAATGAAATTTAGGAAAAGTGAAAACAATAAAACCAAACTTTACTCTATCCCCCCCTGAAAATCGTCAATTTTCCTCTAAATTACGAAAAAGGAATAGCGAAATGAAATACAAAAACTTCCTTTAAAAATTGACAGCGAAAAATTAAACAAAATAGGCGTAAAAAAACGTCATTATTTTATGATCTTATATATAAAATTGAAAAGCAAAATTTTGAAGCTACGCTGCACATTCAACTCATTAGTTTATCCCTATGGATACTTAACAATGAATAGGAATATATACAACCATTGATTTTGTAAGATAAAAATAAAGTTTCTTATAATAATAAAATTAACATATTCCTAAGATAAGAAATCACTCAACTGCTTTATAGCTTATCCCAATAAACTATAACTTTGGTTTTAAAAATTTGACTTTTTCTCAATCATAAAACATGAGGAAATGTCAACTGAACGCTCCTTATGGAGAATCATAATAAGTTGATTTATAATAATAATTTATCTTTTTATATCGTAAAATCGAAAAAAGGCTTTGCAACATTATCCATATATTGTGATAGCTCTTCAAAAGCATCTTCGTAAAAGCATTTAATTGTTTAGATTACTCTCTTCGTAAGATTTGATAAAATTTCTCATTTTTCATGATCTGTCATTAAGTTTTTCTTTTTGCATAGCAATACATGCTTGAATTATTCAATGTTTTTTAGAATTTTTAATTCTTTTAATTATGTTATTTTATGAAAAAAGATTCATTTCGTATACTTCTCTTTCCATATCACCAATCAATTTCAACAATATATCGTGCTGTTTTCTAAGCATATTGTGCTATTTTTTTATTGTATTTGTTTTTTCTTTTTAAAGGTAACTTCCTCTATCTTCCCACCAACTTTTTATTATGCCAATAAATTCAATTAAGTGAATTCCATCGAATCTGTTTCCCCACAAGAGAGATACATCGAATACCTCAAAAAGTGTTTTGTTATGTCTTCTTTAGCATTCAACACACATTATCTCATTCCACAATTTCTTTGGAACAAAATAAACTTGATTATAGTGTTTTTATTATCTGGAAGAACTATTTATGACATCAGAAATACAAAACTAAATCCGCATCTAAAAAGACATGATTACTGCTAAAAGCTAAGATGAGGCATGTAAAAGCTATTCCGAACAAAATAACCCTTATTTTAAAGGAAGCAGTGATGAAAACTATGAAAAATGCCAAAAATAAAATCGGTTATAAGAAGTTGATACTTTATTTGAAAAAGATGGATTGCCTAACAGCTTATTTAGCGTTTCTTGGCAAGCCGCTACCTATTTTATAATTTTATTATAGAGCCTTTAAAAAGAAATTTTGAGTGAAAAAATAAACACCAAAAATACTGAATGCATAAAGGCAGTTATCATGACACTGGCAATATTTATTATCAATCACTCAATTGCGTTCTTATATGGATAAGCCCTTTTTAAAATGTCATAGACACTCAAAAATAAGACTTATCCATAAAACTCATGAAATATAAAAACTATCAGCAGCAGGAGTTTATCCTAAATTAGCTGTCTCTCTCTTTTCTTTTCAAGAAAAAATGCTTTTCAAAGATAATGAGACAATAGAAAGCTTAATGAAAATAACTTTCCCACAGTTCTCTCTAATTATTCTGAGAACATTCACATAATTTTAACCAGAAATATTTTCAAAAAATTCTTTCATACGTGAAAAAAAACCATGTGATTGCGGTGAATTTTCATGATTTGAGAGTTTCTCAAATTTTTGCAACAATTCACGTTGTTCTTGCGTTAATTTCTGCGGCGTCTCAATCGTGATATGGATGTAAAGATCACCCCTTGCTTGCTGACGGCGCAACATGGGCATACCTTTGCCTCTAAGGCGGAATTGACGTCCATTTTGTGTCCCTTCTGGAATCTTAACGCGTGCTTTAACACCATCAAGGTCGGAAACTTCAAACTCTCCTCCTAAAGCAGCTGTTACCATTGAAATAGGAACGCGACAGTGAAGATCTGCTCCTTCTCGCTGAAAAAACTCATGCGGTTTAATGGAAAGGAAAATATAAAGATCACCATTGGGGCCACCACGAATACCAGCATCACCCTCACCAGAAAGGCGAATACGCGTTCCATCTTCAATACCAGCTGGAACATTTACGCTTAATGAACGTTTTTTCTCTATACGCCGTGTCCCCTGACATTTGGGGCATGGATCCGTAATAGTTTCACCACGTCCATGACATGTAGGACATGTCCGCTCAATAGAAAAGAAACCCTGTGCAGCACGCACACGACCAGATCCATGACATGTTCCACAAACTTGCGGCTTAGAGCCTTTTCTCGCTCCTGATCCTTCACAAACATCACACGTAACGGAACTGGGAATATTAATTTCTGCAGTTTTTCCTGAAAATGCCTCTTCTAAAGTCACTTCCATATTATAACTCAAATCTGCACCACGTTCGCGACTATCACCACGCTTACGGTGTGTCCCTCCCATAATCTCACCAAAAAAGTCTTCGAAAATATCCGCAAATCCACCACCAGCAGCAAAACCACCAAAGGGATTTGCTCCCCCTTGACCACCGCTATTTTCAAAGGCCGCATGGCCAAATCGATCATAAGCAGCACGCTTCTGGGGATCTTTAAGAACTTCATAGGCTTCGCCAATTTCTTTGAATTTTCGCTCTGCCTCTTTATCCCCCGCGTTGCGATCAGGATGATATTGCATTGCCAACTTACGAAAAGCAGATTTCAACTTTTTATCATCACATTCGCGAGTCACGCCAAGAATTTCATAATAGTCAACCTTCATCATGTATTCCTGATAATTTTTCTGTCATCCATCTTTATGGATAATATTGCTTTTAATTTATATTTTTAGCAACAAAGTTGCAACTTATCTCAAATAATAAAGCCCAGCCTTATATTTCAAAGGCCGGGTTTATCAATTAATCAACACATATGCTGACACTATTTCTTCTTATCATTAACTTCTTCAAAATCAGCATCAACAACATCATCATTCTTTGCCTCTGTTTCAGTGTCAGCGCTCGCTGCTTGTGAGGCTTCGTACATAGCCTGTCCAAGTTTCATACTGACTTCTGCTAATTTTTGCATCTTTGTTGTTACTTCTTCCGTATCACTGCCTTCAAGCGCAGATTTCAAATCAGATATTGCTGTTTCAATCTGTCCCTTTTCTTCAGCTGATACTTTATCGCCATATTCATTGAGCGACTTTTCAGTTGAATGAATAAGAGCCTCCGCTTGATTTCTAGCTTCAACACCTTCACGGCGTTTTTTATCCTCAGCCGCGTGCTCTTCTGCATCCTTTACCATTTTTTCAATATCAGCATCACTTAAACCACCTGATGCCTGAATACGAATTTGATGCTCTTTACCTGTTCCCTTATCTTTGGCCGAAACATTAACAATACCATTCGCATCAATATCAAAAGTAACTTCAATTTGAGGTATACCACGTGGGGCTGGAGGAATACCAACAAGATCAAATTGAGCCAATAACTTATTATCACTTGCCATTTCCCGTTCACCTTGGAAAACACGAATCGTCACAGCACTCTGGTTATCATCAGCTGTCGAAAAAACTTGCGATTTTTTCGTCGGGATAGTGGTATTGCGCTCAATAAGGCGTGTGAAAACCCCACCCAAGGTTTCAATACCCAAAGATAAAGGTGTTACATCTAGCAACAACACATCTTTGACATCGCCTTGCAATACACCTCCTTGGATGGCAGCACCCATTGCGACCACTTCATCAGGATTAACGCCTTTGTGTGGATCCTTACCAAAGAAGCTCTGCACAACTTGCTGAATCTTGGGCATACGCGTCATTCCACCCACTAAAACAACTTCGTCAATCTCACCGGCCTTTAATCCAGCATCTTTCAACGCAGCTTTACAAGGTTCAATGGTACGCTGCACTAAATCGTCAACGAGAGATTCAAATTTTGCCCGAGTCAATTTCATTGTTAAGTGCTTAGGACCTGATTGATCTGCCGTGATAAATGGTAAATTGATTTCTGTTTGCTGTGACGAAGAAAGCTCAATCTTTGCTTTTTCTGCCGCTTCTTTTAAGCGCTGTAAAGCGAGTTTATCATTTTTCAGATCAATTCCTTGTTCTTTTTTGAATTCATCGGCAAAATAACCGACCAAGCGCATGTCAAAGTCTTCACCCCCTAAAAACGTATCCCCATTGGTTGACTTAACTTCAAAAACGCCATCTCCAATTTCAAGGACTGAAATATCAAATGTACCACCACCAAGGTCGTAAACAGCAATTGTTTTTCCGTCCTTTTTGTCCAAACCATAAGCTAAAGCAGCAGCTGTTGGCTCATTAATAATCCGTAAAACTTCAAGTCCAGCAATTTTACCTGCGTCTTTCGTGGCTTGACGTTGCGCATCATTAAAATAAGCAGGAACCGTAATAACGGCTTGTTCAACTTTTTCACCAAGATAAGATTCTGCTGTTTCCTTCATCTTTTGCAAAATCATAGCTGAAATTTGTGACGGAGAATATTTCTTTCCCGCCTCTTCAACCCATGCATCACCATTGTCACCTTTAACAATTTTATAAGGAACAAGCGCTTTATCTTTTTCAACCATAGGGTCATCAAAACGGCGCCCTATCAAACGTTTAACTGCAAAAACTGTCCCTTCAGGATTTGTCACCGCCTGCCGTTTAGCAGGCTGCCCAACAAGCCGCTCCCCCCCATCAGTAAAGGCAACAACGGAAGGTGTTGTTCGCGCTCCTTCTGAGTTTTCAATAACTTTTGCGTTTTTGCCATCCATAACAGCCACACAAGAGTTCGTTGTCCCCAAATCAATACCAATTACTTTTGCCATATTATAATCTCCATTCAGCAAGCTACCTCAACCTTCATAAAGCATCTTTTTAAGATAGCTCCTCATAACACCTAAAGCCCGTATATTGCTTCAAGCAATATAAATAATGATAAACTGCAAGTCGCAACAAGCCTTGCTGCCTCGTATATAAGAACAGGCTTTTATTGCTACAAGAGAATAATGAGAGAAACATCTCTAAAATAAAAAATTTATTTTAAAATAGGCACTCTAATGACCCATAAATACCATATTTATGAGAGACTTGAGAGGATAATATATTTTTCTTGCAATTCTCAAAAAATATATCTTTCTATAAAAATTAAAAAATAAAAGAATGATTGCACTCTCGCTCTTGATCTTCTCATCATTGATAAAATCATACTCACGTAAAAGCTTTTTAAAAGGCGAATAATTTATATCACAAATATTATAAATTTTCCTTGGACTAAAATAGTCATCATATCTAATGCTCATATCAGTAAAGGTATTATCTATCTATCTCCTTTCAAAAATTCTCCTTCTAACGGTCTCATTGTTTGCGGCTATTTGAAATCTGTGCTTTAAATTCACCTAAAGCGTTTTTTCTTAACTGTATAATTTTGAACTTTGAAAATATATAAAAATACCTCTGTATAAACGCTTTAAAATGCCAAGAGCTGTCATAATATTAAAAATTGGTAAAGTGGTTGATGATTGTTCTGTATTATATCTTCATTAAGTAAAACAGTAGTGCATCATAGATTTTATACCATTTGCAAATACTATTTATGAGATGAACACGGAAGCGTTAAGAGGTGTGTTGTCATTGTAAATCTTACTGTCTTCTTTTAAATTTCAAGAATTCTATGATTTTTATATTAAAATCAATTTCATTTTAGCATTTCTTTCTTTTATTTTAAATAAAAGCTCTGCTAAAATAAAAATATTCAAAGTGTGAATCTTATGAAGGAGGGTAAATCAATAATGACATCTATTATTAAGAAAATAACAAATCTCATCTTTAAGAATATAATACATACACAATATCCATACAAAAAGGTTATCATAAATATCGTGTGTGCTCTTCTCTTTGCTGGTATAACCCTGCCAGCAGGTGCTCAGCAATATAAACTTGGCGACATAGAAATTCTCAATCCTTGGACACGCGAAACACCTAGAGGTATAAGAGTTGGTAGCGGTTATCTCTACATTATCAATCACAGTAATACCCCAGACCGTTTGGTTTCTATTTCCACAAACGGAGTAAAAACAACGGAGATACACTCTATGGCTGTCGTTAATGATATTATGAAAATGGAAAAAATGCACAATGGCATTGAAATTCCGGGAAATGGCGAAATCACGCTTAAGCCTGGCGGTGATCATATTATGTTCATGGGGCTTTCACAACCATTTAAGTTAGGTGATAAAATTAGCGCAAAATTAACATTTGAGAAAGCAGGAACCATTGATGTTGATTTCTCTGTAAACGCTATGAAAGTACCATCACCTTCTAAATCCTCTCCTGTTCACTAAGCTCCTTTTATTATAAATACACACTTTATAAAATGAAGAAGCGTGAAATTTTTTACGCTTCTTTATTTTTTGTTTTATGCCATCAGTAAAAAATTATCCCCTTTGATGAATTAACTATGGTCAATTTCAGGAATACGTAAAACTTGTCCAGGATAAATTTTATCGGGAGATTTTAGCATTGGCTTATTGGCTTCAAAAATAAATGTGTTTTTATTACCTTGCCCTTTTCCATAAACCTCTTCAGCAATTTTCCAAAGATTATCACCAGATTTAACCTCATAAAAGCGAGAAGTTTTTCTAGGCGTTGTATCTATAACCTTTAATTGATCAACATCTACAGAAGAGATACCTTGTGAATTGCCAACAACCAGCAGTGCTTTTTCAAGTGTTTCCCTATCTGGAACTTCACCGCTTAAAATAGCTTTACCGTCTTCAACTTGAATATTGACTTTTTCTGTACCGAGTTGAAAATGATCAAATGCTCTCTTAAAATCCTTTTCTTTTGGTTCATGGTCCCCAATACCTAACTTTTCCCCTACAGTTTTAATAAAATTAAAAAATCCCATTACGACCTCCTTTCGTGTAGCAGAAACAAATTTTTGTGCATATATTGCCACATTCTTTTCTTTGCTCTTAAAACACATAGGCAGATTTTCTAAACTTCAACAATCAAAACTACATCTGTTCAATTATGAGACAAATACAATAATAAACTTTGTAATAAACCTTGATAAAAAAAGCCTTTATGAAAATTTTCTCTCAAATGAAGGGATCTTAATAGACGTAGAAACATTATAAATTATGAAAGCAAAACAAGATTTTACAGTAATGACAAAAGGTTTTTTACTTTGCTACAATTTGTATCATATTTGTTTTGCAAAAAAAATATGAACTCCCATATAAATAAGTGTGGGTAATTTGCTACCACAGCAATAGAAAGGTCTAAGAAACCATGAAAGATACACCAACAATCACACAAACGATTGTACTTGTTGATGATGATCGCAATATTTTGACATCTTTATCTTTTGCGCTTGAGACAGAAGGATATCGGGTTGAAAGCTATACAGATGGAGCATCTGCACTCAAGGGTCTCACACTTCACCCTCCACACTTAGCTATTTTTGATATTAAAATGCCCCGAATGGATGGGATGGAACTTTTGCGTCGTTTGCGTCAAAAATCTGATCTTCCAGTTATTTTTCTTACCTCTAAAGATGATGAAATTGATGAATTATTTGGTCTCAAAATGGGAGCTGATGATTTTATTACTAAACCTTTCTCCCAACGTCTTCTTATTGAACGCGTGAAAGCTATTTTACGCCGTTCTAATGCACGTAACCAACCGCTTTCTACAGGAACTTCTTCCACCTCTTCTCTCAAACGTGGAGATCTTGTGATGGATCAAGAACGCCACACCTGTACATGGAAAGATAAACCTGTTATTTTAACCGTTACGGAATTTTTGATTCTGCAAACCTTAGCACAAAGACCAGGAGTTGTAAAAAGTCGTGATGCTTTAATGGATGCTGCTTATAGTGATCAAGTCTACGTAGATGATCGCACCATTGATAGTCACATTAAACGTCTGCGTAAAAAGTTTAAACAAGTGGATGATGATTTTGCAATGATTGAAACACTTTATGGTGTAGGTTATCGTTTCCACGAGGTATAAAACTACTTTGTCGCAAAAATTTGAATGGCAATCAAATCGATGACAGACAATTCTCAACTGGAAACTTTACAAAAAACAACCGTTAATGGTACATCCTCAACGCCATTTCTTATGTTCGCTCGTTTGCATCTTCGAACACAACGTCTCTTTAGACAATTGCTTTTTTCCAGCCTCACACGTCGCATTGTTATATTAAACATTGCTGCCCTTGCCGTTTTAGTTACAGGCATTTTATACCTTAACCAATTTCGCGATGGTTTAATTGAAGCAAAAATCAAAAGTTTATGTACCCAAGGAAAAATTATTGCTGGGGCTATTGCTGCTTCTGCAACAGTAGATACAAATTCTATCCTCATTGACCCTCAAAAACTCTTAGAGTTACAGACTGGTGAAAGCGTTACACCCGCTCCTCAATCAACCGATTCTTGGGATTTTCCTATTAACCCTGAGCAAGTTGCCCCTCTTTTACGGCGTCTTATTACACCTAAAACGACAAGAGCACGTATCTATGATCGTGATGCTACTCTCCTTCTTGATTCGCGCGTTCTTTATTCTAGTGGAGAAGTTTTTAGTTATGATTTACCCCCACTTAAAACAGAACAAAACATGTGGGATCGCCTTACTTCATGGTATTCAAGCGCATTTTATGGCAAAGGTATTGCTCTTGACAGAGAACAAACAAAAACCAGTGGTATTGCTTATCCAGAAGTGTACCGCGCATTAAACGGATCTCTTGCTACGGCTAAAAGACGCAACAGACAAGGGCAATTAATTGTTTCTGTTGCCGTTCCTGTTCAACGCTATCGCGCAGTGGTTGGAGCTCTTCTTCTTTCGACCACTGGTTCCGATATTGATAACATTGTAAAAGGCGAAAGACTGGTTATCTTTAAAGTTTTTGCCGTTGTAGGTAGCGTACTTTTGGTTCTTTCTCTCTTTTTGGCCCATACGATTGCCCATCCATTAAGTAAATTATCTGCCTCGGCTAATCGAGTGCGTAATGGTAATAATCAGCGTGTAGAAATTCCTGATTTTTCAATGCGTGAAGATGAAATTGGTCACCTTTCAACTTCTATTCGTGATATGACTAATGCCCTTTATATGCGTATTGAAGCCATTGAACGCTTTGCTGCTGATGTAAGCCACGAATTAAAAAATCCTCTCACCTCTCTACGCAGTGCTGTTGAAACGCTCCCTCTGGCTAAAAATGAAGAAGCACAAGAGAAATTGCTGGAAATTATTCAACATGATGTGCACCGCCTTGATCGGTTGATTACAGATATTTCTGATGCATCGCGACTCGATGCAGAGCTTGCACGAGAAACCGCAGAGATTGTTGATATGACACCGCTTTTGGAAAGTCTTGTTCATGCTGTTCAGGAAGTGTATCGTAATACGCAAACTATTGATATAAGCCTTAATATTGTCCCACGTCCTCATGGAAAAGCTTATCTTGTATTGGGACATGAACTTCGTTTAGGACAAGTGATTTCAAATCTTCTTGAAAATGCGCGTTCTTTTATTCCTCGGAATCGTGGCAAAATTTGCATTACTATGAAAAGCCATGCTTCAACCCTTATTTTAACCATTGAAGATAATGGCCCAGGTATTCGTTCAGAAAATATTGAACGCATTTTTGAACGTTTTTACACAGATCGACCAAATGAAGATGCTTTTGGACAAAACTCTGGACTTGGCCTTTCTATTAGTCGGCAAATCATCGAGGCTCATAATGGGACAATTACAGCCGAAAATATTATCGATCCTACACTTGGGAAGTGTAAAACTGGTGCACGTTTTACTATTATGCTTCCGCTTGCTAAATAAATCTTTTATCCAAAGTAAAAGGCATGAAAACAAAATGTGAAATACTCCACGCAAATTGCCTTCAACTGGGGGGCAAGGGGCTGTTAATTATAGGTCCATCCGGATCAGGAAAATCAACCATCACCCTTTCTTTGCTTGACCGCGCTGAGTGGTCAAAACGTGAAGCGAAGCTTATCAGTGATGATTATACAATGTTGCGTGCGGAAAATGGAAAGCTTCACGGATACACTCCTGATAATTTAGAGGGCGGCATCGAGATTCGTGGCGTTGGTCTTTATATGATAGAATTTGAAAAGCACACAACTATCGATTGTGTTATTTTTCTCGGTCCGGAATATGAACGTTTTTCCACAAATAAAACTTTTCAATTTGAAAATTTGCACATTCCTCTTTTAAAACTTCCCTCTCTTCGTGAAGCCGATTGTACAGCCATTTGTCAAGCTATTGAAGCATTTTTGTTTAGAAAAATATGGCAAAAATCTGTCTAATTTTTTTCTAAAGATAAAAAAATCACAATTTTTGCCTTTTTTTTGCAAATTTTTCTTGGCAGCAAGATAAAGCCTTGTACAATGTCTTTCCCACCAACTATGGTTGGGTCTTATTAGTTAACAGGAGTTTGCGTAAATGATTGGACTCGTGCTTGTAACGCACGGTGAGCTGGCTGTCGAATTTTTACATGCCGTGGAACATGTTGTTGGAGTACAAGAAAAGTTCGCAACAATATGCGTTTATCCCGATGACGATATAGATCAGCGCCGAGGTGATATTATAGCCGCAGTAACCGATACAGATACGGATCATGGCGTCATCATATTAACAGATGTGTTCGGTGGAACACCATCAAATATAGCTATTCCTGCTATTGAAAAAGGACGCGTTGAAATGATTGCGGGTGTTAATTTGCCCATGCTTATTAAACTGATTTCTATTCGCAAATGTCCTGATATTTCATTATCAGACGCGTTAAGAATAGCACAAGAAGCAGGGCGTAAATATATTAATGTACCAAGTATGATTTTATAGCGGATAATAAAATACCAATGTTTTCCAAAGATACCCTCCCATGTATAAGTCGTCATTTCAATATCTGTAATAAACGTGGGTTGCATGCACGTGCTTCTGCAAAATTTGTACAAACTGTTGACAATTTTAATGTTACTGTTGAAGTTGAAAAGGACGGGAAAATTGTTGGCGGATCATCAATTATGGGACTTATGATGCTAGCGGCTTCATCCGGTTGCAACCTCACCATTCGTGTTTCAGGACCAGAAGCAACAGATGCTCTTAATGCTCTTGAAAAGCTCATCAATAACAACTTTGGAGAGGAAAACTAGTGCTTTTTCATCATAAACAAAGATGATAATTCTTAGAAAATAGGAACTTTCCATCATTATTTTGAATTTTAATTTCTCTTCCCGCTTTTATACCAATATTCATATCCATTATAGATTGGCATAATTATCATAAATGTAAAAGCTTATAGTAATTTTGTTATGCTCGATTTTTTTCTTCCTTTCCTAACATTATTTGACCAATTTGAATAGTTTTGCGTATTATGGCTATTCCCCGACTTAATCATATAATTAAATTTTTACAGAAAAGAGAACTCTTCACCTTGTATTAAAGTATGCTTTATTTTAGGCTAAAGATAAATGTCAAAATAATTTCGCACATCAAAAATCTATCAACTTTTCTTATTTTCTGCTAACTTTGTAGCCTTTATAATACACAAGTAATCTTCCATTGCACATCATTGTGATACAGATCCTGAAAACGCAATTCTTATCAATGTCATAACCATTTTCTTAAAACGAATAAGCTTTGTACGCTCATAATTATAGTAAGCATTTTTTAGACATTCTTTTTCTATACTATTGCCTTGTTTTCTGTGGTACGTGCCCCGCCCTTATTATCTATATTGTGCTTGGGATAGCATCTTTCATTATCAGGAGATAATATCATGGGTCGTCTATTTAGTGCTCTTCAGATTCCTCAACAAACAACAAAAGCCCTCGTATCATTGCAAAATGGCTTACCAAAAGCGCAATGGATCAACCCGCAAAATTTTCATGTCACCTTATCTTTTTTTGGCGAAGTTGAAAGTTCTACAGCAGATGAAATTATGCATACCTTTAACACTATAGAACTTCCTTCTTTTACGCTACAGATAAAGGGTTTTGAAGTTTTTGGTTCAGAAAATGCTCCCCATTCTCTTGTGGTTCGCATTGAACCTTGTGAAAAGCTTACTCTTTTACATGAAAAGATGCAATATATTCGGAATAAATTAGAGTTAAAGCCTGATGAAAGACTGTTTATTCCGCATATCACTCTTGCACGAATATTTGATATTAATCTTAAAGATCTTTCTTCTTATCTATCTTTTCAAGATGATTTTTTTGTCCCTCCTTTTGAAGTTGATCATTTTGTTTTATTGTTATCGGCCTCTCCCTTAAATAAGGCTCCCTATATTGTAAAAGGAAATTGGCCACTTCAAAAATAAAAGGGTGTTTGTCACACCCTTTAAAAACTCTTTGAGAAAAGACCCTATATATATGAAACTGCAGGGAATACTGCATTTTACGATAGAGGTTTGTTATTGATGTGTTTTAAGCCGAATCAGCTTCAACAGAAGCTTCTTTTGCTCCTCCTTTAGCTACACCCACTATAGCTGGACGTAACACCCTTTCCCCGATAATATAACCTGCCTGAACCACTTGTTGAACAGTATTATCTGGAACATCAGCATTGGGAATTTCAAACATCGCTTGATGAAAGTGAGGATCAAATTTTTGCCCCTCTGGATGAATTTTTTGCACCCCATGACGTTCTAATGCTGCCATCATGGCACGTTCAGTCATTTCAACGCCTTCTGCCAATGATTTCAAACCAGCATCACTCTCCCGTGCACCTTCTGGAATAGCTTCCAAAGCACGATTGAGATTGTCAGAAACCGATAACATATCCCGTGCAAAATTAGCAATGGAATAAGCTCTTGCATCCGCCACATCTCGCATAGTACGGCGTCGAAGATTTTCCATATCTGCAACAAGACGTAAAAGCTGATCTTTCAGTTCTTTATTTTCATCCTGCAAAGACGCTAAAAGATCACTAACCTCATTGCTTTCTGTTTCAACGACTTCGTGTTCCTCTGTTTTATGTGTTTTTAAAAATTCATCGGCTGCCTGTTTAAGTGTATTACGATCAGCTGGATTTTTTAAATCACAATTTTCAAATGAAGCGTCAGTAAATTTGTTTTTTTCATCAGACATAAAAATTTTATTCCTTCATAAGATTCGTTATTCTCGATATCGAAATTCTACAGACAAAAATCAAGGGGTAGCAATGTATATAATACAATGAGCTTTTATAGTACAAATACTTACTTGCATCGTTTTAACGCAATAACTGTGACACAAGTTGAGCTGTATAATCAACCATGGGCACGATCCTTGCATAATTAAGCCGTGTAGGACCAATAACACCTAAAGCACCAATGACTCTTTGTTGTGAATCACGATAAGGTGCTACAACTAAAGAAGAACCAGAAAGAGAAAATAACTTATTTTCTGAACCAATAAAAATTCTAACCCCAGAACCTTCATCCGTTAAATCGAGAAGCTGTGCCATACTCTCGCGCGTTTCAAGATCATCAAACAAATGGCGTAACCGTTCTAAATCTTCTTCTGCTTTCACATCTTCAAGTAAATTGCTACGCCCGCGAACAATGAGGTGTATTTTATGATCAGCATCTTCTCCTCCCCAAAGAGCTAATCCCGTTTCAACAAGATGATGTGATAAATCATCAAGTGCGGCCCTTGTTTCTGCGCATAAGCGGGCAATTTCCCCTTTAGCTTCACTCAATGTACGCCCTTGAATATGGGCATTGAGAAAATTCGTTGCTTCCGTCAATTGTGCATGGGTAACCCCTTCTGGTAAATGAACAATACGATTTTCAACTTCACCTTGTTGAGTCACCAAAACGGCAAGAGCGTGCTCCCTATCAAGGCGCACAAATTCAATATGTTTCAATGTTCCTTCTTGTTTTGTTGCTAAAACAAGCCCTGCCCCACGTGAAAGATCTGAAAGAACTCGGCTTGCTTGAACAAGAAAATGTTCAACCGATTGTGCATGACCAGCCTCTTTGACTTGCATTTCAATATTTTCTCGCTCTTCGTTTGGCAAATCACCCGCTTCCATAAATGCATCAACAAAAAAGCGTAAACCTGATTGTGTCGGCATTCGACCCGCAGAAACATGTGGTGCATAAATCAAACCGAGATGTTCAAGATCACTCATCACATTGCGAATCGTCGCAGGCGATAATGTCTGTTGTAAAAGCCGCGAAAGATTACGTGACCCTACAGGTTCACCATCATTAAGATAAGCTTCAACAATATGGCGAAAAATATCACGCGAACGTTCATCAAGATATTTTAGTTCATTATCAATAGTTTTGTGCTTCATCACAATTGTTTCACTACTTTTAAAATCCTCATCTCTTATATAAGTTTTGCCAAGGTTTGGTCAAATAGTCTAAAGTAGTATAAAAACATATTATCCTATTGAGCTGTAAAATGCTACCTTTCAGAGTGATGCTTGATAAATTACGCAGGAAATGTTTTTGTTAGAGTGTGTGAGAAATATTTAAGATTAAGAATTGATCTGTAAAGTGGTCTGCTGTAGGGACTTGTCAAGAGAATCTAGATTGATTAAAAACCGCTGTAAATAGAAAATTTCACCCTTTAGAGCAAGCAGAAAATTGGAAGTTTACCATAAAATGCTATCATAAAAAAGACATGTCTTTCCTATCTTTGCAAGGTTATCTTCGTGCAAGATAAAAAATTTTATTGGAATAAAATATCATAAAACGTGTAAAATAATCATATTATGTGAAATCAAGCAGAATATGTGTGTATGAGCATTTAAACCGTTTTTTAGCACAAAAATAATTCCCCTTTCATTTTTGGAGAAATCTATATGAGAAGCATAGCAGATAAAAAACTTGTCATTGCTACACATAACACCGGAAAATTGCATGAAATCACTACTTTAATTACGCCTTTCGGTTTAATAATACAATCGGCAAAAGAACTAGGCTTGCCAGAACCAAAAGAAACGGGAAAAACATTTGAAGAAAATGCTTATATTAAAGCTTTTTCAGCAGCAAAAAAAACAGGACTTCCTGCGCTCTCTGATGATTCAGGCTTAGAGGTAGATGCATTGGAAGGTGCGCCAGGTGTTTATACCGCTGATTGGGCAATTCAAACCGATGGTACACGTAATTTTCCAAAAGCTATGAAAAAAATAGAAAATGAACTCCAAAAAGTCGGAGCACAAGAAAAAAGCCAACGGAAATGCCGTTTTATATCCGTCATTTGCATTGCATGGCCTGATGCTCATGCAGATTACTTCCGCGGATGCGTTGAAGGAACGTTCATTTGGCCTCCACGAGGAGACAAAGGCTTTGGTTTTGATCCTATTTTTTTACCAGATGGATGTGAAAATACCTTTGGAGAAATGTCAACAGAACAAAAACACAACTGGAAACGTAATGATCTTCCCCCTCTTTCACATCGCGCACGTGCTTTCAAACTTTTGGCAGAAAACCTTTTAGCATTCTCATGAATGAACCTTTTGGCATTTACATTCATTGGCCCTTTTGTGTAGCTAAATGTCCTTATTGTGACTTTAATTCGCATGTTCGCATCCATGGTGTTGATCAACCACGTTTTGTCACCGCCTTTAAGCGCGAAATAGAAACGCAATACCACAAAATAGGCCCACGCCATATTACAAGTATTTTTATTGGTGGAGGAACCCCTTCCCTTATGGAGCCGCAAACTGTCGATGCCCTATTGCAAGCACTTGCAAAAAAATGGGTAGTCGATGATAAAGTTGAAATTACATTAGAAGCTAATCCATCCAGTGTGGAAGCAGAGCGCTTTCGTGGATACCGTGCGGCAGGTGTTAATCGCTTATCTCTAGGGATACAAGCGCTCAATGATAAAGCATTGCGCAAACTTGGCCGACTCCATAATGTGGAACAAGCTCTTTGTGCCATTGTTTTAGCACGGCAAATTTTTCCACGTTTATCCTTTGATCTCATTTATGCCCGCCCCGAACAAACTCTTGAACAATGGAAATCTGAACTTGTACAAGCAATTGATTTAGCAGCGGACCATCTTTCTCTTTATCAATTGACGATCGAAGAAGGAACTGCCTTTAAACGGCTTCATGATGCAGGAAGACTTATCCTTCCCCCATCAGAGCTAGCAGCAGATCTGTATCATCTTACTCAAGAAATAACGGCACTACATGGACTTCCTGCCTATGAAATCTCAAACCATGCAATGCCCGGTGCCGAATCAGCACACAATCTTCTTTATTGGCGTTATCACCAATATGCAGGTTTTGGTCCAGGAGCACATGGACGTTTCATTGAGCACGCACCGAATCATTCCTCTTTCTGTTCAAAAACATTGTCATCACACCTTGAAAACCGCGAACGTTATGTCACAATAAATGAAAAGCATCCCGAACAGTGGCTTAATTTGGTAGAAACAACAGGACATGGCTGTATTGAAACGGAACATTTAACCACTGAACAACAGGCAAATGAAATGCTCCTTATGGGATTACGCCTTTGCGAAGGCTTAGAACTTATACGCTATGAAACCTTAAGCCCTAAACGTATCCCAATGGAAAAACTGATCGATTTACAACACCAAGAATTGATAGAAATGGTGGATAACCAACGCTTAAAAGCAACAACCAAAGGACGTATTGTTCTTGATCACATCATCAGCCAACTTGCAAATTAAAGTTTTTATAACAACATACTTATTTTAATCATAATTATCATTTTTCATAGCAAGGTGAGACTAGAATATTGTGAGATTCTCTCATTTCAAAACTATTTATAGCAAGTTAGTTATCGCCATTTGCTTACACCTTAAAAATAGAGAAGCTTGTGGATAAAAACTATAAAAAAGGAGTAAAAAGGCCTCTTATGAACACTCTTAAGTGCTAAAAGCTATTGCAATATTTTGAGCTAGAAAGTGTATGGTGCTCTAACTTTATTTTTCATAAACATAAAGATGGGGAGGCATTATAGATTTTATATTACAACATTCATAAGCACCGTAGTAGCACAAATGTGATAAACATTGAGAAAATTTCTTTAAAACAAGTATGTGAATGCATAATACGATAATGTATTGTTCTTTATGAAATCGTGGCACCATTTAAAGAACCAGAGAAATAAGCATGAAGCCATGCATCAGTCTCTGATTATTTAAAAAGATATTACTCTAGTTACTTTTGAAAACCGTAAAGCCGAATAAAAAAGAAAGTAAAAAAGCACGCTGATTTTCACCTTTATACCTTTATATTTTTCCTCAATGAGATTGTATGTCTGTTTCAGAGATTATAAAAAATAGATATACACAATGCTTTTATCCCATTTTGGCATATAAAAGCTGTTGTCGCAAAAAATACTGAACCAATATTTATTTGAGATACGCGGCTGTATGATCGGTATTAATTTATAGGTAACAGCAACATCATGAGCTTTACTAAACAAATAATGCGCTCAAATGGCAAATATACTAAATATGAATCGGTATTGCTTTGTTAGCGAGCGAAACGATGTTAATCTCATATGATCTTACTTGTATGCGTATATGCTTATAAGTGTCTGTACCCGTCCTTTAAAGTTATTTAATTTAAAAAATTGAGAATAATACTAGGACAATCTTTGGTTAAAGAAATCAACCTGCTGCTACAAAAAATTCTGTGTATCTTTATCATAACCAATATTAAAGCTGATTAAATAAGCTCACCTTCTATCTCGTAATGATTTGCAACGGAAGTTCTTGGGGACAAAAAAGCAGAGCAAAATATATGAAATAAAACAAACTTAAAGCGCTTTTCCTATAGGCTTTATTCTAAGAGAGTCTAATTGGAACAAGAAGTACCTTTTATGCGAGTGCAGAAAACATATAAAAACATGAGCTGTGAATGAGCGCATTTATGTTGTACGAACTTTTTACAATAGCAGCATGTTTTTGTGTGTCTTTATGGCATCAACCTGTCATCACACAATGATGATATAATATTCATTGTTTTCCATATATGATTGCGTGTGACTTCCTTTCTACACTTTAAAGAACGAATATTTTCAATCCAATATGGTCTAAACAGTTCTGCTTCTTCAAGCAGATCTCTTTTGGCTTTTCAATTATGTAATTCACTTAACTAAAGACTCTACAGGCAAGAATCCCAACTTAAGAATATTCATCACTTACTCTAAGACTACTTAATATATTAAGTTTTACGAGTCTCGTATCACCACACCATAAATGGCAATATCTTATGGCACAACAAGATAAAGGTATTTTTGAACCAGCAACCTTTTCTTTATGCAAAAAATTCAATAATAAAACGCTCATAAATAGTAGTAAGTGTTTCTATTGCATCAAGGGCTACACACTCATCTACCATATGCATCGTTTGCCCCGGTAAGCCAAATTCGACCACTGGGCAATAATCCTTAATAAATCGTGCATCTGAAGTACCACCAGAAGTGGAACATTCTGGTATATTCCCTGTTACACTTTTAATAGCATTGGATAAAGTTTGAATGAGTTTATCATTTTTGGTCAAAAAAACATCTCCTAAACTTGGAATCCATTCAAGCTGATAAGAGGGATATTGGTCACCATTGTTTTTTGATTGCACCAAAGCAAGACGCTTTTCAATTTCCTTCATCAGTGTTTCTTTTGTCCAAAGATCATTGTAGCGTATATTAAAATGAACTGTTGTCTGCGCTGGAATAACATTGACCGCTAAATTACCGGTATCGATGCTTGTTAGCTCCAAATTACTGGGTTGAAAATTTTCTGTCCCTTTATCTAAAACGGTTTGTGTCAATGCTTGAATAAGCTTACTTGCCAAAGGCAAAGGATTGGCAGCCCTTTCTGGAAAAGCAACATGACCTTGGCGACCCTTCACGGTAATGACACCAGAAATCGATCCGCGGCGACCAATTTTGATAATATCACCAACAGTCTTTACGCTTGTTGGTTCTCCCACAAGAGCCGCAGTCCATTTTTCGCCTTTTTTTTCTGCCCATTTGAGAAGTTTTACCGTACCATTAACAGCAGGCCCCTCTTCGTCACCAGTAATTAAAAGGCTTACCTTTCCTTTAATGGGTCGTTTCTCAAGAACTCGCGCTAGAGCCGCAATAAAACAAGCGATACCACCCTTCATATCAACAGCACCCCGCCCATATAATTTCCCCTGATCTATAACAGCTTCAAAAGGTGGATAAGTCCAATCTTCCAATGCACCTGGCGGTACGACGTCCGTATGACCCGCAAACATAAGATGGGGTCCTTCACTTCCCATTTTTGCATAAAGATTTTCAACATTATCTGTATTTTTATCCGTAAAAACAGGGCGATCGACGTGAAATCCCATTTTTTTTAAAAATTGTTCCAAAGTTGATAAAGCCCCTGCTTCATGAGGTGTAACAGAAGGACAACGAATAAGTGCCTGTAATAGCTGAAGTGGATCTGTAAGAACAGACATAAAAAAACCTTCCCATTTTTTTATAAGTCATCGGAACTTAGGGTTATTACGCTGAATTACAAAAAAGATAAAGCAAAACATTGAAGACACTCAGCAAACCAAGCAGGGGAGAACAATCGTGCTGAGAGCTTCAATGGCTTCCTCATTATGCATGAGCAAGCAAACACTCAACAAAACACTCAACAAAAAGTTCCGTTAAATATTGCCTTCATTTGAAAGTTTTTTACGCCTCTAAATTATATGAATCAAAATTAATTGCATGCAGTCTAGGAGCATTTTCTTTCAACCAAGCACGATATGTTTTACTATCAGGACATAGCTCTTCACAAAGAGCCCAAAATCTTGGCCCATGATTCATTTCAACAAGATGAGCAACTTCATGGGCAACAACATACTCAACAACTTCTTTTGGTGCCATAATAAGGCGCCAAGAAAAAGAAAGACGCTTATCGATTGAACAAGAGCCCCAACGACTTCTCGTATCTTTATAACAAATGGATTTGACTTTACGCTCTACCTGATGAGCATAATGTGCCACCAAAGGCGTTATAATAAGCGCCGCTTGTTTTTTCAAAACGTCAGCAATGCGTCTTGGGAGATATTCTAATTGACCATAAACAATAATTTCAGGCCCTTGCTCCGCATCTGCTGTAATGATTTCTGTTACCCCACGTCCCTCTCTATGCTTTATGGTATGAGAAACACCCAATAAGGGAATTGTCGCCCCTTCTTTGAGATAAGCATTTTTATGAGAGATTTGTACATGAGCAAGACGTGCCTCAATCCAAGATCGATGCTTTTCAATAAAATTTTCAACCGCATAGAGATTTATTGCTGGTGGTGTTGTTACACAAATCTCCTGACTTCTGGCATCAATACGTAAGGTAAGACGGCGCGCATACTTATTTTCCCGCACCCGTACAGGTACAAAACGCTCAGAAAAAATAAAATGCTGTTTAGAAATGCTCATATATTTTTATCTTCATCAATAAATGTACCCCTTACTTTGCATTAATCTGATTAATAAAAGATCTCAATACTGTTTCAAGGCAATCTAAATCTTGTGGACGAGAAAAGCGATGATCTGCATCACGAACAAGTGTCAATGTTACATCATGGAGAGGTAAATGATCAAGTAAAGTCAATGTATGCTGATAGGGAATATCTTCATCTTCCATCCCTTGTAGAATATGGACTGGACACCCAACATCAATGCATCCTTTCATAACACAATTTTCGCGCCCATCTTCAATCAATGTTTTTGTAAAGGGCATTGGCTCTGTATCATCAACTGCAGGTCGTTCAATATAGCCTTTTTCTTCCAAAACCTTCCATTCTTCTGGGCCTAATTTTGGTTCCACCAATGTTTGTGTAAAATCAGGTGCTGGAGCAATCAATATCATGCCAGCAAGCTTCTTATTTTTCTGTGCTAGCATCATTGCAAGCCTTAGCGCAATCCACCCCCCCATAGAGGAACCAATCAAAATTTGTGGACCCTCACAATAGGTTTCAAAAGTCGCTAAACTTTCCTTAACCCAACGCGAAATTGTTCCTTGAAAAAAATCACCTTCAGATTCTCCATGTCCAGAATAATCAAAACGTAAACAAGACAAATCATTCTTCTGAGCAAACTGATCAACTAACGCTGCCTTACTTCCTAACATATCGGATTGATAGCCAGGAAGCCAAACCAAACCTGGAGATTGGCGCCCCTTGCGATAGCGTACTGCAAGTGCGGTGTTCTCAAATGAAAAAAACTGACAAGGAATATTTTGATCCATGATTTTTTATCCTCTATAAAACAAATTCTTTAAATTAAGAGAAAAACTTTTATAATCTAAATCATTCCAAAAAGTAATAAATCAAATAATGAAAATAACACGAATTATAGTTGTTTTTAGGTACATAATTGTATATTAAATTAACTGTAGTTGAATCAAAATTTAAGGAGCATAAACCATTCGTAAACCGTTTAAAATGACACCTACCCAAAAAGACGGACCACGTTCAAATCAGGATATTCGGGTACCTCATGTTCAGCTTATCAATGATGAGGGACAACATCAGGGAGTTGTTGCGATACAAGAAGCTCTTGCTATGGCTGCAGATGCGGGACTTGATTTGGTTGAAATTGTACCAAATGCGGAGCCACCTGTATGTAAAATCATCGATTTGGGAAAATTAAAATATCAAACCCAAAAAAAAGCTGCTGAAACACGTAAGAAGCAAAAAGTCATCGAAATCAAAGAGATTAAGATGCGCCCAAATGTTGATGTCCATGATTATGGAGTCAAACTCAAGGCTGTTCATCGCTTTATTGATCATGGTGATAAAGTAAAGATTACTTTGCGTTTTCGTGGTCGTGAGATGGCTCACCAAGATCTTGGATTAAAGCTTCTTCAGCGTGTGAAAGAAGATACAAGTGAAATTGCCAAAATCGAATTGGAGCCAAAGCTTGAAGGCCGGCAAATGATGATGGTGATAGCACCTAAATAGTTTTGCATTGGAATAATATTCGCATGCAACGCATCAAAATGATGTGTATAGTATTATTTAGAAGCACCACATAGAATTTTTGTGGTGCTTTTAAGGTTTTATAAATGTGTATAAATCCTTTTAAGAGTTTAATAATGCTTTATCAATTTATAAGAAGAATTCGTCATTTTGCATATTAATGAGAAAGCTCAACATCGTAAGGTCTTCTTATTTCAAGCTCTTTTATCATGCAATGCGGCAAAATTGTTTGCTTACACATCACAAATGGAGATGATACATAAAAATTATTAAAAAAGCAGAAATGTTTTTTGTGAGCCATTTCAAGTGCCAAAGGCTATCACAATATGGAAATTGGTAAATACAATAGTGAAACTCACCGGTATCTTTTATTGAAAACTAAAAATAATGATGAACAACGAATTTTCGTTATACCTTTTACAGAAACTTTGAACTACATTCTTCACTCTCACCGTCGTGAAATTGATGTGATGAACCTTGAAAGAAAAAGCTATTTTTGTAAAAAAGATTAAGGGGCTTTTTAATTAAGAGTGTTTCAATCTTGCATAAAATAATGAGAGAATATAGAAGCTCTTCATGGCTAAAAAACAAATTTCCTCTTTTGATAAACATCTTATTATCCGTCTTTTGCGAGAAAATTTTCATAAACATGCGCGTTGGTACAGTGCGGCTATTTTCTCAATGATCATCATTTCTGGTACAACTGCAACGAGTGCATGGATTATGCGGGATGTTGTTAATCAGATTATTGATGCACAAAATTTTCCTATGATTGTTTTGATTTCTAGCTTCATTGCTTTTATCTTTATTCTCAAAGGAGTTGCAACTTTTTTCCAAACTTACTTTCTAAACAAAGCAGGCAATAGTATCATTGCTGAACAACAGCGTAAAATTTTTGCCCGACTTATGGAACAAGGAGTCTCTTTTTATCATAATAACACTTCATCTGATCTTCTTGTTCGTGTAACTCATAACGCGACAGCCGTACGTAATATAATTGATACTATTATCACAACTTTTGTACGTGATTTGCTTTCCGTTAGTGGTTTGTTGCTTGTCATGTTTATTCAAAACTTTATATTAGTTTCCATTACTTTAATCATAGGACCACTAGCTTTTTTAGGCGTTCGAATGGCTTTAAAACGCGTTCGCCGCCTTATGGAAAAAGAGCTCCTTTCACTTGGTGAAATTATAAAAATCGTACAGGAAACTGCTGTTGGCATTCGAGTCATTAAGGCTTTTTCACTAGAAGAAGTCATGAAGAAAAGAATGGATAAAGCTATTTGTGATGTTGAAAAACAAACAAATAATATTGCAACACTCGAAGCTATTACAAATCCGATTATGGAAACACTCACAGGTGTTGCCATTGCTGGTATTATCTGTTTTTCCGGTTACCTTGCAACCCAACGCGCAGGTGTTCAAGGTGAATTTATGTCTTTTATTGTTGCTTTACTTTTAGCTTATGAGCCCGCAAAAAGACTAGCAAATGTACGTGTAAAAATTGAATCTGGATTGGTCAATATCCGCACGATGTTTGAAATACTCGACCATCCTCTTACAGTTATAGAACATAAAGAAGCTAAAGATCTGAATAAAACGCAAGGAGCTATTCGCTTCGAACATGTTTCTTTTGCATACACTGAGAACAAAATGGTATTGAAAGACATCAACCTAGAAATAGAAGCTGGGAAAATGACAGCATTGGTGGGACCATCAGGTTCGGGAAAGTCTACCTTTATTAACCTTATTATGCGACTCTATGATCCCACAAAAGGACGCATATTAATTAATGATCAAGACATCCGCTACACAACATTTCGCTCTCTGAGAAACCTGATGGCCTATGTAGGACAGGATACTTTTCTCTTTCAAGGAACTGTTAAATATAATATCGGGCTTGGAAAAGAAGGGGCTAGTGATGACGAAATTATCGAAGCAGCAAAAGCAGCAAATGCTCATGACTTTATTATGCGTTTGCCAAATGGTTATGATACACAGATAGGTGATAATGGCTGTAATCTTTCAGGGGGGCAAAAACAACGACTCGCTATCGCTAGAGCAATGATTCACGATAGTGAAATTCTGATTCTTGATGAAGCAACAAGTGCGCTCGATTCACACACCGAAGCACAAATTAATGAAGCCATTCACCACCTTACTAAAGGACGCACAACAATCATTATTGCTCATCGCCTTTCAACGATTGCTCGTGCTCATAAAATTGTGGTCATACAAAATGGACAACTGATTGAACAAGGTACTCAAAAAGAATTGCTCGCAAAAGAACATGGGTTTTATAAAAAACTTCATAATATCCAGTTCAAAAAACATACCCCCTAATTTCTAGATCCTTAAATAAGATTTGAAATAAAAAATGGATAGAAGGTAATGCTCCATTTATAAAAAAAGACTTGTTATCAAGAAAAAGCATTACTTCAATCAAGAATTGGTAAATAATTTATGGTTTATTGAAAATAAAATTCTTGGATTTAGATGAAAACTTTACTCGCTATTTTGTTGAATGCAAAAGATAAGATGTAATTTGCTTATTGCAAATTTTCTTTATATTTATGATGAATCAATCAAAAGCGCTTGTTGTACGTCATAAGAGATATTGGTATATGCATAAAAACTCTTAAGATAAGCAATAAAAATACCTCTACACTTTCAAGTGAAAAGATTGTCAGCAACATGAGAAGCTGGAAAATAGAATGATAATGCCGGCTTATAGCTTTAGTAAATACTTATACCTTTATTAATAATGGTAGTGTGGATTTTATACCATTCATAAGAGGTACTTTATACCATTTCACAAGCAATCTTATGAAATAGACTCAAGCGCACACTGAGAAATGTTCCCTTAAAACAAGTACATAAACTTGCAACACAATAATGTTATATTTTGGAGTATTCTGTTTGGGGAGCTATTCGTTATAAGAAAAGTGATCTTATTCCAGACACAATAAACAAAATCTAAAATAATAGGTAATTTTTATTATTAAAAAATATTGCTTTAAATGCGTTTGACAATAAAATCGATATCTTATGAATTCTCTGCTTGCCTCACGTTTTTGACGGTCTTTAATGGAATCATGTCCTTCACATAAAAACAGAATGCCATTGTGTTGCAAATTCACCTGCTTGTTTTAAAGAAACCTCTCTCAAAGTCTTCCCCAAGCCCATTTCGCGATAACGTCCGTGAATTGTATAATGATAAATCCATTAAGCTGCCCTATCTTTACGCTTATGGAGTAACAAGCTGGCACCATTCACACTATTCTGCCAACTCCTAATGTTGCGACAGCTCTTAGCTCTCGAGATGATTCATAAGAGGCATTTTTAGTCATTTCTTAATAGTTTTATCCACACAGGATTCTCCGCTTGTAGTATACAAACCGAATGGTTTTGATTGATTCAATACGAAAGAGATTCGTACGATATGCAAAGTTCTAATTCAAGTTGAATAACAATAAATTATCTTTATAAATCAATATATTGCACAAACTCCATTCTTTAGGCAACAGCACGATATGGGCTTGAAAACAAGGTAAGGTACTTCTCTAAAATAAATATATAGCAGCAAAATAACATACTATCTTTCGTGAAGATTTTGTCCCTTTAGAGAATAGCATAACAAAAATCGAATATTTCAGATATATCTCTTCACGCCTCAACAAAAAGCTTCTTCTTTTATAGGATTTCTAGTCTATGCCTCCTTCCTCAGATTTAGAAATGAGAGACAAAAAACGAAGAAATTGTTTTTTTAAAATTCAATCTTTAATAATCTCTTTCATAAAAGAGACCTATACTAGAATTTTGTTCATTTCCTATGGCACCTTTAGCTTTGAGATGACGCGAAATATCTAAATTAATTGTCCCTTTCGTCGTTCCATCAGACCCTGCTTCAAAACCCAAATAAATATTATTGTGTATGTAGCGTCCAATACGTAAGCCTGTATTCCCCTTCTCATTAACGATAACATCAAGATCATCAAGTCCAATTTTAGTTCGTAAAGTATTCAACAAAGATGTATTAGAACTACCTGCAAGATCAGCCGCTGCTGCTGCAAGTTGAGCAATCTGAAATGGTGATAATTCATTAAGAGAGCGATTAAAAATCAAACGCGCCAAAATCTCATCCTGAGGCAAATTTGGTTGTGATGAAAAATTAATATCAAGATTATCAACCGTCCCACTTACAGTTACAGTGACACGAATATCACCACTGTTATTGTTGGTTACAAAATAAACCGTAGGATTAAGATTACCACTAAAACTCGCTTGTCCTTGATCAAAATTAAGACGTTGTGACAGGATATCAAAACGTCCACGAATCATTCTAAATTCACCAACTGGATGCACATCATTCAATGGACCTGCTAGATTAATGCGTCCTCCCAGTTCAGCATCTAAGCCTTTTCCGCGTACAAAAAATTGATTGCGTGCTGTAATACGCATGTTTGATAGCACGACAGATGAAGATTCTTGTGTAACTATACGGCTTTTGCTTTTGTTCGTGTTCTTAACATCAGCACGTTCAAGTGTTGTTTGAATCGATTTAGTTAAATTCTTATTTCTAACATCAAGAAACTTGGCACTTTTAAAATGATCAGGAACAAAAACTTCAGCTTTTTCAACGATGATATCACCACCAAGAACAAGACTATTTAAAAAATGACCTGTCATTGTCATCTCACCTGATAATGTTGCCAGAATCATAGAACCATCATTATAATTGGCATTATCAAGATGAAATATCAAATCTGTCTCTAGACCATTAGAGATACGACCTGAAGCAGAAATTCCTCCCCCCTCAAACGAAGAAGCTGAAGCTTTTTCTATAAGGATATGATCACCTTTCAATTTGCCTTCAATTGTTATATTATTTAATCCTACATTTGTTTGTGAATCAAAAAAGCTACCGTCGCCTATAGAAATATTTCCTATCAATTGTGGCTTTGATAATGACCCATTAAGAGCTGTATCAATTCTTGCTGTACCCGTTATATGTGCACCACGCTTAGCTAATAAGAGATTAACAAAATCAAGAGGCATTATCCCTTTAACGTTTAATTTTGCCTCTGAACCATTAAGAGATACAGGCCCATGAATGGAAAGATCTAATCCTTTATCTCCAGTAGCTATCATATTTTCAATATGAAATGTCGATTTTTTATAAGAACCACGAGCATTTATATTGATTGACATCGGTCCTTTATGCGTCATAGCGGTTAAATTTTGACTAGAAAGCTCAAAATGAGCAGATGGATCCTTCATTGTTCCACCAATATCAACTTTACCTATCACTGTCCCATCAAGCGCTTGTCCTGCAATAAAACCATTCGCCAAACGTGCAGATAAATTTTGCAAATTAATATGAAGATCAAGCGCATTTTTCTCTAGAGATACACGCCCCTGAGCTTGTGCTTGTACTCCTTCTCCTGTTAAATTTGCATTCAAAGTAAGATTTTGATCTACAGTGTTCCCCGTAGCAGAAAGAGAAAAAGGCATAATTTTTTTATCTTGAAAAGCAACAGTTGTCAGTCCCTCACCTTTTATATCGTAAGTTATATCAGGTTTTTTTAAATGACCACGAATCATAACCTGCCCTGTTACACTCCCTGCTGCTCCAAGATCGGATTTCCACAGATTGACTAAAGCAGCAGGAAGCGCATTCATTGTAAGTTGTAAATTCAGGGTATCTTGAATATTTCCTGCTAAAATGATGTTGCCTCCATTTATTGCAATTCCTAATTCATTGATTGTCATTCCATCTTTATCAAAAGAAATTATAGATGGCTTCGGCAATGTTGCATGAAAAGTATGTTGTTTTAAGTCCACAGCTTCAATTTGCACTTCTCGTTTTATACTTTCTGGAAGTTCCTCAACCATTAAACGACCAGAAAGCCGTGCATTGAGAGTATCATGCAACATCGCCTGGACAGTAAAAACCGTTTGTCCATTATTCCTATCAGCGTGAGCATTTAAACGATTGACCATTACCAAAGGTGTTTGAATATGTTCTGCATTGATAACTCCTTCAAACTGAGTCATGCCAAAAGGATCGAATATGTCAGCATCTATTGCCAATTTTTTTATTTTATTCTTGGAAAAATTCAAATGGTTAACATGCGCCTTCACATTGGTTTTTTGTCTGCCATTTTGTTCATCAAAAATAAAATCTCCTTTTACTTTTCCACTACCATCCTGCAAAAATAACGCTGAAAGTACGGAAATATCATCGGCATCAATATGCAGCGCTCCTTTCAAAAAACCGCCAAGTTGTTGAGAAAGATCACCCGTTATTTTTGCACTTCCCCCTCTAATATCGATATTTTCAAGTTTTCGAATTTTATGAGAATCTTCAAAAGAGGCCGATAAATGCAAAGTTTTTTTAGCAAAAACCCCTTCACCTTTTACCGCCCCCGTTAAAGAAGTAACTGGTGCTGTATTATCTACAAATGCATCTATATTAAGTGTTGTGTTTTGAAGTTTCTTCCCTACAATTAATGCTTCATCAATATGGGCACGTGTATTTAGTTTTATATGGCTATTGCGCCCTCTCGCCGTACTTTGAATTGTAAGCGCACCGCTTATCTTTGGATCTAATTTGGACAAATCAGATATTTGAGCAGATAGATCCATTTTAGCGCTTTCATCTGAAAAATAACCATTAGCCTCTATGTTTGTATATTGATTTTTCAAATTAAAATGACGTAAAGTGAAGCCCATTGTATTTCGAGCAGCGCCACCTGAAAGAGTAGTATTTCCTTTGAATAAACGATCAAAAGACTGCATGCCTATTTTCATATCGTCAGCCATTCCTGATAATTTTAGATCAAAAATACCACTCAATAAACTGATCGTTCCTTTGGCTTTAATATCTGCACTACCAGAAAGTGATTGTTTACTGAACACTTCCAAAGGAGTTAATGTTTGAGCTTTTAAACCGAGATCGCCTTTAAAAACAAAATTCTCCATTGTCCCTTTTAACCAAGAAGAAAAACCCTGAGCCGTAACACTCAGATCATGAATCAAAATTGGTTTGTTCGAAACAATATCCGTATCTAAATGCACATGAACCGCTTGGCTTAAATTTTCTACTAACACTCCCTTAATCTTTTTAACCCCTTGAAGCGTCCCTTTAACCTGAACACCAACATGACGAGAAGCTGCATTATCAAGATTTTCGCTTACTCCTCCCATATCAAAAATTGCATCGCGAATATAAATATTTTTATTGCTTAAATGATTTACAACCAACCGCCCATTCCAAGATTGTTGACCTTCGCGACCATAGTCAATGTTCAAAGCAAGAGTATTCGCAGGTTTTGGCACTTCTGATATAGGTAAATGAATAGACTCCTTTTCGTTATCAAGAGCCATTTTGCCATCAACAAAAAGCCGTCGCAAGAATCCATCGGCGGTTATTTCAGCATTGGCTATAACATTCATTGCTTTGTTCTGAATAACCATCTGATCAAGGTGTGTCACACCTTCTTTTGTTCTTCTTGCCTTTGCTTTTAATGTTATATCAGATTCGAAGAGACTACGATATTGAACAGGTATTAAAGGGCTCAGTGTTCCCTCTAATTTCGTAGAAAAACTCTGTCCTTCTGGAACACTTTCAAGAATAACATTACCATCTAAAATAGAATGATGATCGGACTCTAAAGAAAGTTTGATAACCAAATCATCAAAAGTACCATCACCTTTCACGACGAGACTTAATGCTGGACGTTGTTCAATGTTAAAAATATTCGCCAAAATACCATTTTGTGGTTCGTTAGCAGAAATATCAATTTGAGCTGTACGATTACTATCAGATATCTTGGTGAGAACAGAAAAAGAACCCGGTGCATCTAAACGATGCGCCGCTATATCGACATCAAAATTACCACCAGCCAAGGTGAAATTGCCTTTTAAGGACATATCAGCAGAAAAACCAAAAAGATTCTGTTCAAATGTCACATGTTGAGCTGTAAGCGTATTGATAGAAAGAGCAAGCGGCAATTTTGGTAAAGAGAATTTACCAGTCTCAAGGGAAGAAACAAAAGAAGAATTGCCTTGCGGTTTGCGTAAAAATGTAACCTGTTCTGCCGAAAGCTGGTTAATATCCATCCGCCCTCTCAGCAACGCTAGACGATTCCAATCCATTTTAGCATTGGTAATTTTAAGCCAAACTCCTTTTTTATCACTGACAGTAATAGTATCAATTGATGTTTGAGAAGACAGTGTCCCTTGCATATTGTGTAAACGAACTTGACGATTAGGCGCTGAAAGCTTTCGTTCAATTAAAGAAACAAACCATGAGCGATCATCTGTTTTCATTTCGCTAGAGGGAAGAATGTCTCCTCTTTGCGCAAAAACAAAACCACCCACCCCAAAAAACAAAAATACAAAGAAGAAAGCTGATAAACGTACACCTTTTTTCATTAAAATGCTTGCCCTATACCCACATAAAAACCAATGCGAGGGTCACCCTTCTCTCTCTTTAAAGGAAAGGCTAAATCAACGCGTAAAGGACCAAGACCCGTCATATAACGACCTCCTATACCGGCTCCCCATTTAATTTTTTGAGAAAAATCAAAATTCGCCTTTTTCCCTACTAAACCTCCATCAAGAAAACTGACAAACCCTATTTTATCATTTACAGAAACACGCAATTCTGCTGACCCCTCAATAAGCGCCCGTCCACCAACAACCCCATCATTTTCTGTTTTGATACCAATATTACGGTAAGCATAACCACGAACAGAGCCCCCACCACCAGCAAAAAAAAGCGTATTTGCGGGTACTTGTGCTGTATCATTCCCAAGAATTGTACCAAGCTTTGCCCGCGCAGCAACAACAAAACGATCCCCTTCATCCAACGCCCAATAAGAACGACCTTCTGCTGTTACTTTTGCAACAAAGTTGCTAAAACGCATCTCATAAAAAGGCTCAATGAAAACTTCACCATATAAACCTTTTGTTGCATTAAACTTATTATTACGACTATCGTAAATCAAGCCGCTAGGGAAACCGATTGTTGTAAAATTACGGCTCCCAAAATAGATATCACGTGAATAACCATTTGAAACTTCTACAGCAGCCTGTCCCGATAGATTACCATTAAAAATATGCGTAATACCTAATTTTCCTTTGATGGCTTTTGTCGTATAATTTTCTAAAACATCTTGTTGTATTTTTAATTCTGATCTGAAATCTGTATCTGGCGTGAGTACACCGGGCTTTACAAATGTACCACCGAAAAGATAATCAAAATTTTTAAAATTATATGATTGCTTTTTATTGCTACCAACACCACTTATTTTTGTTTCAATTTTAAGAGTCTCTGCATGACCCAAAAGATTATTATGCATCCAATAAGTCTCAAAACCAGCACCGTCTAAAGTTGAATAGCTACCGCCTACACCAAAACGACGCGGTTTACGTTCTTGTACAACAAGTGCAAGCGGTAAACTACCATCTAGATTAATAGTATCAGCCTCACGTATATTGATAGCACGAAAAACACCAAGGCGCGCAAGACGTTCATTTGCCTTAGCTAACGCATCAGAATCGTATATCTGCCCTGGTTTCAATCCGGTCATCCACGCGATATAAGCTGAATCTACACGTGGTTTCTTACTTATATTACGCACACTTAAAGGACCATAATAAGCCTTTTGTCCAGGACCAACAACAATCCGTCCTTCAACACGCAATGTAGCATGATCAGCCACGACTTCACTCTTCATAATTTTAGCTTTAGCATAACCTTGTTGCCGCCATCCTTCTATCGCCCATTTTTCTGCTTTCAAAATGGTTTCAGATTTAGCAATAGCCCCAACTTTATAGCCCAATTCTTCAATTGTGGGCATTTTATGCGCTTTACGTTTTTCAAACGGAGCTACTTTATCAATATTGGCAATACTAAAAACATATTGTGGACCAGCATTAATTGTAATAACGATATTCGATTGTGCTGGAAGTTGAGTTACCGGACTTAAATCAGCGACTTCTAAGCCATTAATTTTAATGCTAATAACACCACCATAGCGTCCATCAGCATAAAGAGCAGAAAGAATTGCTCGATAATCTGAACGCGCCTTGGCGAGCAAACCAGAAGAACTGGCGGATGCTTTCTCTTTATCAGCAACAAGAGAAGAAACAGATTTAACTATTTTTATACCTTCTAATGGTGCACCTGGCGGTGCAACAACATCAACTTTATAAAATTTCTCTGTACTTTTGGCATAATGTGAAGAAGAATTTGTTTTCTTTTGACCAAAAAGAGGGATGCCGAAAAAATCAAATGCAGCAAGTGGCTGTGGAAAAGAAAAAGTAAAACACAAGCCTATAAATACACAGCGCACAGTCCCTGATTTTAACAAAATTCTTGTCTGGTATACCATAAAATCAGATACCTTATAATACACTTTGCATCTACTACGCTTTAAATAATATAAAAATAAGAAAGGTAAATATAATTACTTTGCACATTTTACACGTTTTATCACATCAAATAACACTCTGCGATACATAACGTTATCCTCCCCTTATATTTTCATAAAATTTTGCACTGTTGTATAACACGAACAGCCTCATTCTTTTTTTCTTAACATATTTATTTAGCTTATTATAAATGTTTTATTGCGTCCCATATCATCATGGTTAAATTTGTACAAATGACTTTCCATGGGAATGCTAAAAAACTGCCCACGTATATAGTTCTCTCTATAAAAAAAGCTATAGAGATGCTTCTTGATTTTTATAAATAGATATGATTGTCTCTACCAAGTCTAAAGGGGGAAAATAAATAAATGATCGCACGTATTACAACTGTTGCTTTTCGCGGTCTAGAGGCAGTCCCTGTCGATGTACAGGTTATGATTTCGTCTGGTAAAATAGGAATGGCTATTGTTGGATTAGCTGATAAAGCAGTTGCAGAAAGCCGTGAACGTGTACAAGCAGCCCTCCACGCTTGTGGACTTTCTATGCCTACTAAACGAATTACGATTAATCTTGCACCAGCTGATTTGCCTAAAGAGGGATCGCATTATGATTTGCCAATCGCCGTAGGCTTAATGCTTGCTATGGGAATCCTCCCTCCCGAAGTAGCTCAAGACTATATCATTTTAGGAGAATTATCACTGGATGGTTCACTTACCGCTGTTAATGGTGTTTTACCAGCTGCCATGACAGCTTTATCACTCGATAAAGGACTGATTTGTCCCTTCCAATGTGGACCTGAAGCAGCATGGGCAAATGCAGAAATAAATATTCTTGCTCCAGAGACTCTGCTCACTATAGTCAACCATTTCAAAGGAACCCAAATTCAAAAACGTCCACAACCGCGCCAATATACTATCGAAACTGAACTTCCAGATCTTTGCGAAATCAAAGGACAAAAAACAGCCAAACGTGCCTTAGAAGTTTGTGCTGCTGGACGCCATAACCTTTTGTTTGTAGGTCCCCCTGGTGCTGGAAAATCTATGCTAGCGCAACGCTTACCTTCCATTTTGCCACCTCTTGATAGCCGTGAGCTTTTAGATGTCTCTCTGATTGCTTCTATTACAGGAGAAACGGTTCATAAGACCATTTCACTTCATTGCCCCTTTCGTTCCCCACATCATTCTGCTTCCATGGCCGCAATGATTGGTGGAGGGCTTAAAGGACGACCGGGAGAGGTCTCCCTTGCTCATAATGGTGTGTTATTCCTTGATGAATTGCCTGAATTTTCTCCACGGGTTCTTGATTCTCTTCGTCAACCTTTAGAAAGTGGGGAGTCAGTTATCGCCCGCGCTAATCACCATATTAGCTATCCTGCTCGCTTCCAACTTATTGCCGCAATGAATCCTTGCCGTTGTGGTATGGCAGGCGAAAAAGACCATGTTTGCCCTAAAGGGATACGCTGTCAAATCGATTATCAGTCCCGTATTTCTGGTCCTCTGCTTGACCGAATTGATTTACGGATTGATGTCCCTGCTTTGACGGCTATGGACCTTATGCAACCAGAACAATCAGAAAAAAGCTGCGACGTTGCCAAACGCGTCGCACGGTGCCGTACCATTCAAGCTAAACGTTTTTCAACAATGGGGTTTGATCATATTCGTACCAATGGCGATTGCCCTGCCAAAATTATAGAACAGATTGCCATTCCTGATAAAAGTGCGACCATACTCTTACGAGATGTGAGTGAAAAAATGCACCTCTCCGCACGCGCTTATCATCGCATTCTCAAAGTTGCACGCACAATTGCTGATCTTGACGGATCAGATACTCTTTCACGCTATCATCTCGCAGAAGCTATTTCCTATCGACTAGGCGCAGAAAGATTAACAGCCCTTAATTAAAAAACTACTCATCAAAAAAAACTTATTGGAAAATAACGCAAATAAAGTTCTGTAAGTTTACCATCCTCTTCTAGAGATTTCAGCGCATAATTGAGTATATCAACCAATTTTTCATTCTTTTTTGCAACAGCAAGCTGCATTCCTTGCCCCAATAACTGTGGCGCCATATATGCCCCCCCAACAAAATGGCAGCAATCAACAGATTTTTGTTTTTTGAACCATAATGATAAAGCAAATCCATCATCAAAAATAAGGTCAATTTTACGCTCTTGTAATGCTTTATAGAGCTCTTCTCTCTTTTTAAACCCTTGCCATTTGGCTTTAGGAAAATAATATTGAAAGAGTTTTTCGTGAACACTTTTAGACAAAACACCACTGGTTAAATGTATCAATTGATCGCTTATTGGCTCATCGAGATTTAAACGTCGAGAAGCAACAAATCGCGCTGGAAAGCGCAAATATGACTTTGTAAAAACAAGATCTTGCTGGGTTTTACTTGTTTCTTTTAAACCCGCAATAATGACTTCTGCACCACCATTTTTAACATGTTCTAAAAGCTCTTTCCAAGGAATCACTTCTATTTCACAAAGCTTCTCTAATTTTAATTTTGAGCAAATAGCGCGCAATAAATCGATATTATAACCTGCAAGATACCCCGATTGATCAATAAAATTAAAAGGAGGAAAATCAAAAGTTGTTACAAAACGCAAACGAAAGATATCCGTTGTATCAGGTTGTACCAAATGTTCATGCGAATCAAAAAAAGAAGGCAGCCTTTCAGCTTCTGCGTAAGAGGAAAATAGAACCCCCCCTGCTACAAATAAAATACGAATAAAAATATTGTATGGATTATTGAATAAAAAGTACTGTAAACGCAATTGAAGATGTTTCACATATATAGATTTTTTTATTTTCAAAATCTCTCCCCCATTTTTCAAAACTAAGATGCAACACTTCTTAATTATTATCTAACGCACTTCACCAAAATATCTGGCGTTTAATAAATAAAATTCTTGCTATTTTTGAAACCATTGAAAATGCTTAGATTTCTGATGTTAATTTTCCAAAATGAATATATAAAAAGTAATTTTAGAGAAAAGCGATTTAATTTTTTAATATAAGAAATAAGCTGTATATACTTTAGTGGTACACTTTATTTTATCAAAATATCCCGCGTACCTTAAAATATTAAGACCATTTCCTTGCGTATCACAACCTAGGAAGTATATAGATACTATTGAAGAAAAGAGTAAAAATACCCCTCAAATGCCGAGGGTTTTCTCAATATTAAGGTTGCACCAACATTTAAGAGCTGAAAAATAAAATGATGATTCTGATTTGCACTTTATTGTCACGATGGGAAAGATGGAGGACATAAATCTTGTAGTATTCACAGGGCATTTTGCGTTATACTATTCAAACATCGTTGTAAAATGAGTTTGGGAACATTGAGAGATGCTCCTTAAAAAAGCGCGTGAATAAACAGTACAATGGCGTTTTGTTTTGAATGAGCGATGCAACCTCACGAGAATGCAAGAAACAAAAGCGTAAGATAATTCGTCATTACCCTCATTATTCAAAAACATCACCGTAGACGTTTTTTTAATTGTAAAGTTGAATATAAAAGATGATCGTGGAAACGTGTTTTTACATTTACGCATTTATATTTTCCTCAAATGAAGCGTTTTTCACATTTTAAAGATGACACAAACCAATATACAAAATATTTTCGCCTCAATCTAACATACAAAAGTTTGAACTGCTTAGAGAGCTCGCAACCTTTGTTTTAAATATATGGTAGAATTAGGATTGAAAAATTGATTTATGGATAAAACAAGTGAGACCTTTATTAGTGTAACACAAAAATGCATAACTAATTCTGAAACATTACGCATATGCAAAAATAAACAAAGTAAATAGCATCGTTTATGAAACAGCTTTTTGTATAAGTCATAAGTGTTTATTCGCCTTATATCACCGTCCTAGTGTTTTACAGCATAACAGTACACTATCATTTTATCATTCTCTCCATTATATATCGACAGATATTGAATCTAGATCTGATATACGGTAAATATTTAATGTGGTTATTCCATAAATAACTGATCAGAACATTGAGCTTTAAAAAAGCGGATAAAATATTGTAAATTGAACACAGGAATGGACTAACTTATGAGTGATGAAATAACCTCACCAGCACAAAGCAATAACTATGATGCCGCTTCTATCAAAGTTCTCAAAGGTCTTGATGCTGTACGCAAACGTCCTGGTATGTATATCGGTGATACTGATGATGGATCGGGGTTACATCATATGGTCTATGAAGTTGTAGACAATGCTATCGATGAAGCTTTAGCCGGTCATGCAACTCTTGTAAACGTCACACTCCATGCTGATGGTTCTTGTTCTGTTCGTGATAATGGACGTGGAATTCCGACAGATATCCATCCAACAGAAGGTATTTCTGCCGCTGAAGTTATTATGACACAGCTTCATGCCGGTGGAAAGTTTGATCAAAACTCTTATAAAGTTTCAGGCGGATTACACGGTGTTGGCGTTTCTGTTGTGAATGCATTATCCGTTTGGCTTAAATTGCAAATCAAACGCAATGGTAAAATTCATGAAATATCATTTACCCACGGGGTAGCTGATGCTCCATTAAAAGTTGTTGGCGATTGCGATCAAGAAAGTGGAACAGAAATTAGATTTTTACCAAGCTCTGAAACCTTTACTATGGTTGAGTTTGATTTTGAAACTTTAGAGCGTCGTTTACGGGAATTAGCTTTTCTAAATTCTGGGGTTTATATTCTTCTTGTTGACGAGCGTCATGCTGATATTAAATCCGTTGAATTGCATTATGAAGGTGGATTAATAGAGTTTGTGAAATATATTGACCAATCAAAAAAAGCTCTGCTTGATACTCCTATTTATATTGCAAGTGAAAAGGATGGTATGAGCGTTGATGTTGCCCTGTGGTGGAATGATTCCTATCATGAGAAGGTCTTGTGTTTTACCAATAATATCCCTCAGCGTGACGGTGGAACGCATTTGATAGGTTTCAGAAGTGCCCTTACACGCCAAATTAATGGCTATGCTGAATCTTCAGGTATTGCTAAAAAAGAAAAAGTGAACTTAACCGGTGATGACTGCCGTGAAGGATTAACAGCTATTCTTTCTGTCAAAGTTCCTGATCCAAAATTTTCTTCACAAACAAAGGATAAGTTAGTCTCTTCTGAAGTGCGCCCTATTGTTGAAAATTTGGTCAATGAAGGTCTTTCAATATGGCTGGAAGAACATCCTCATGAAGCAAAACTTCTCATTAGTAAAGTGGTAGAAGCTGCAACAGCACGTGAAGCAGCACGCAAAGCACGTGAACTCACAAGACGAAAAGGGGCACTTGATATCACTTCTCTACCAGGAAAGCTTGCCGATTGCCAAGAACGAGATCCCGCAAAATCAGAAATCTTTATTGTCGAGGGGGATTCGGCTGGCGGTTCAGCAAAAAGTGGGCGCTCACGTCAAAATCAAGCAATTTTACCCCTTCGTGGTAAAATCCTCAATGTTGAACGAGCACGTTTCGACCGCATGCTCTCATCTGATATGATTGGAACACTTATTACAGCTCTTGGAACGTCTATCGGTAAGGATGAATTTTCGCCGGATAAATTACGTTATCATAAGATTATTATCATGACGGATGCGGACGTTGATGGAGCCCATATTCGTACTCTGCTGCTCACTTTCTTTTTTAGACAAATGCCCGAGTTGATTGAACGTGGACATCTTTATATTGCTCAGCCTCCTCTTTATAAAGTATCGCGTGGAAAATCTTCCCAATATATTAAAAATGAAGCAGCGTTTGAAGAATTCTTGATCGATACTGGATTAGAAGAAACAACGCTTGAGCTTTCAACGGGAGAAGTTCGTGCAGGGGCTGATTTGTATCAACTCGCTAAAGATGCTCGTATATTACGTCAACTTTTAAATGGTCTTCATACCCGTTATGACCGTAATATTGTTGAACAAGCAGCAATTGCTGGCGCTTTTAATCTTGAAGTCTTTGCAACACAAGAAAAAGCGCAAAAAATAGCAGATACTACAGCACACCGCCTTAATCTGATTGCTGATGATATGGAACAAGGTTGGAGTGGACGATATACAGAAGATGGAAGTTTATGTTTTGAGCGTATTTTGCGTGGTGTTAAAGATGTTGTTACGCTTGATGTGGGACTTATAAATTCAACTGACGCACGCCAAATTGATCGCATTTCTCAAAATTTTATCGACATATATCATCCTCCTGTTCTTTTACGTCGCAAAGATAAAACAGAGCGTATTTTTGGTCCTATGAGCCTTTTAGAGAGCATTTTTACAAACGGTAAAAAAGGTGTTACTCTTCAACGTTATAAAGGTCTTGGGGAAATGAATGCTGAACAACTTTGGGAAACAACGCTTGATCCCAATGCACGTTCTCTTTTACAAGTAAAAATTAATGATGCAACCGATGCAGATTCACTCTTTTCTCGTCTCATGGGTGATGAAGTTGAACCTAGACGTATTTTTATTCAAGACAATGCCTTAAGCGTTGCCAATCTTGATATCTAAAGGTACTCTTCTGTTTTTGGCTGTGTAAACGTCGTAGTTTTATACGTTGTTTTTTCGTAGTTGAACATTCCCTCTCCATTTCATTTACGATAAAAGAAAAATAAGGAAGATCATATACATGGCAATTGAAACAGAACGTGTAGGAACCAAGGGTGGCATGGAGCACTCTTTTGGTTTTACAATAGTAGATGAAACACAAAAACAATCCATGGTGGATGGTGTGTTTCATTCTGTTGCTGAAAATTATGACAAGATGAATGATATCTTATCCTTAGGGCTACACCGTGTGTGGAAAAATTCCATGATTGCTTGGCTTTCCCCACCAGCACTTTCTCATTGGAAAGTTCTTGATGTCGCTGGCGGTACAGGTGATATTGCTTTTCGTATTCTTAATGCTTCACGCCAAAAAGCCCATGCTACAGTGCTTGATATTAATGGCTCAATGCTCAGCGTTGGCAAAAAACGCGCACAAAAAAATGGTCTTGCCCCTCTGATTGATTTTGTTGAAGCCAATGCAGAAAATCTACCTTTTGAAGATCAAAGCTTTGACGCTTACACGATTGCTTTTGGAATTCGCAATGTTCCTCATATTGATCAAGCTCTTAGAGAAGCTTTTCGTGTTTTAAAGCTCGGTGGACGTTTCTTATGTTTAGAATTTTCAAATGTCGAGATGCCTTGGCTCGATAAAATTTATGATCTTTGGTCTTTCCATGCTATCCCTAAGCTAGGTCAATTTATCGCAAATGATGGCGATGCTTATCGTTATTTGGTTGAATCTATCCGCAAATTTCCTAAGCAAGATGATTTTTCCCATATGATCAAGCATGCGGGGTTTTCGCGGGTATCGTACCGCAATCTCACCGGTGCGATTGCGGCGCTGCATTCAGGTTGGAAAATTTAAAAATGGTGCAAATTTCCCCTTACTTTCAATTGATGCGTGCAGGATGGGTTTTAACACGTGAAGGTGTTTTAAGTGCTCTTCCTCATGATGATCTTCAAGGATTTCCAGCGCTATGTCATCGTATAGCGAGTGCATTAGCACGACGCAAAACAAAAAAGAAACAGCGATCTGAAAATATTTCATATGCCATTAATAAGCTTGGACCCTCTTACATAAAACTTGGTCAATTTCTTGCCACAAGACCTGATATTGTTGGGCGTGATATTGCGGAAGATTTGTCACAGCTACAAGATCGTGTCCAAACATTTTCTTGCACTGCCGCTATTGCTCAAATTGAAAGTTCTCTTGGTCGCTCTATTGATGATTTATTCGTAAATTTTTATCCCCCCATTGCCGCCGCTTCTATTGCTCAAGTTCATCCAGCTGAATACAGTGATGAAACTGGCCATAAGAAAAAATGTGCTGTAAAAGTTATTCGTCCCAATATCAGAGCACGTTTTTCTAAAGATCTTAGAGGATTCTATCTCATTGCTCATTTACAAGAGCGCTATATCCCTGCCTCTCGAAGGCTTCGTCCTGTTTGTGTGGTAGATACTTTAGCACAAACAACACGACTTGAAATGGATTTACGCTTAGAAGCAGCAGCTATATCTGAAATGGCTGAAAATATTCAACATGATACAGGCTTTCGGGTTCCACGTATTGACTGGGAACGGACAGGACGTAATGTTCTTACAATGGAATGGATTGATGGTATAAGAATATCCGAAACTTCCAAACTCAAAGAGGCAGGATTTGATTTGAAGGCGCTTGCTATTACGCTTATTCAATCTTTTCTTCGTCATACACTGCGTGATGGTTTTTTTCACGCCGATATGCATCCTGGTAATTTATTCGTAGATGAAAAAGGATGTATTGTCGCTGTTGATCTAGGCATTACAGGAAGGCTTGGCAAAAAAGAAAAGCATTTCCTTGCTGAAATTCTTTACGGCTTTATTACCCGCGATTACCATCGAGTTGCACGTGCCCATTTTGAGGCAGGCTATGTTCCTTCACACCATAATATCGAAAGCTTTGCACAAGCCAATCGCGCTATTGGCGAACCAATTCACGGACAATCAGCACAAAGCATTTCCATGGCTAAATTGCTCACTTTATTGTTTGAAGTCACTGAATTATTTGACATGCAAACGCGACCTGAACTTTTATTGCTGCAAAAAACGATGGTTGTCGTGGAAGGTGTTGCCCGCACATTAGACCCCACTTTTAATATGTGGAAAGCTTCTGAACCCATTGTCAAAGAATGGATTAGTAAAAATTTAGGACCCGTAGGCGTTGCAAAAGACTTTAGTGAAGGAGCACAAGCTCTCCTTTCGCTGGCACGCAAAACACCACAATTGGTTCAAAATTTCCAACGGATAGAAGAAGATTTCAATCAAATGAGAAAAACAGGTTTTAATCTTTCTCCTGCTACCCTCAAACAACTTGCTGTGGAACAAAGTCATAGAAACCGTTATGGTCGTTATAGTCTTTTTATCATTGCACTTTGTTGCGCTTGTCTTACTTTTTACTTTTTTCATCTTTTCTAATCTCCTTAATATGCTAAAAATATCAACAATGAAATCATTGCAATCATTTTATTTCTTGGAGGTATTTTATGGCCAGTATTACCATTCGTAACCTGTCTCCTGAAACCAAAGAAGCTTTACGCATACGCGCCGCGCAAAATGGTATTTCTATGGAAGAAGAAGTCCGACGCCTTTTAAGCAATCCCACTCCTCTCACCACACAACCCCTTCATACTAGCGCTGTTGAAGTGAAATCATTGAAATCAAAATCTCTCCTTCTTATTATTGGTGGAAGTATTGCATCCTATAAAGCACTTGATTTGATTCGCCGTTTACAAGAACGTGGAGCACATTTAAAAGTTGTAATGACAAAAGCAGCGCAAAAGTTTATTACGCCTTTAGCCGCTGAAGCTTTAAGCGGTGGTACTGTATATACTGATTTATTTTCACGCGAAGAAGAACACGATATCGGACATATCCGTTTAGCACGTAATGCTGACCTTATTATTTTAGCCCCTGCTACAGCCAATCGCATTGCAAAAATAGCCAATGGCATAGGAGATGATCTGACTGATTGCATTCTTTTAGCGGCACGCTGTCCACTCTTAATTGCACCCGCCATGAATCCGTCCATGTGGGCGCATCCTGCCACTATTCGCAATGTTGCACAACTGCGCGCAGATGGCGTTCATATCATCGGACCAGAAATCGGAAATATGGCTGAACGTGACGAGATAGGATATGGACGCATGAGCGAACCTTTAACTATTGTCGCTACCATAGAGACTATTTTGAATGTGCATGAAAAACCTCTCTCTGACCGCCATTTCATCGTTACCTCTGGCCCTACCCATGAACCAATTGATCCAGTGCGTTATATTGCTAATCGGTCTTCAGGTAAACAAGGCCATGCCATCGCAACCGCTCTTGCGCATTTGGGTGCAAAAGTAACACTTATTTGTGGACCTGTTAATCTTGCAGACCCACAAGAAGTAAAAACCATTCATGTTGAAACAGCACAACAGATGTTACAAGCCGTTCAAACCGCATTGCCTGCTGATGGTGCTATCTTTGTTGCCGCTGTTTGTGACTGGCGCAGTCAAACGCAGTCTTTACACAAAATTAAAAAGAATGCTCATAAAATACCACCATCCCTTCATATGGTTGAAAATCCTGACATTTTAGCAACGATTGGACACGCTCCAAACCGCCCCTCATTGGTCATTGGTTTTGCTGCTGAAACATGTGATATCATTGCCAATGCGCAAAAAAAATGTGTTGAAAAAGGAGCTGATTTCATTCTTGCTAATGATATTTCTCTTCAACTAGATGGTACAAGTGTCATGGGTGCTGATACAAATCAAGTTTATCTCGTAAGTAGAAAAAAAGTTGAACAATGGCCCCATATGAGTAAACAACACGTAGCGCAAAAATTAGCAAACGTGATTGTATCATTTCTTGCCCCCAAAACACCTACTCCTCATGAGGAAAATATACCCCTTTGCAAATAAGAACTCTTCAAACGCGTTGATATTAAAACACCTTATAAAATAGAACTGACAATATGTGTCTATCCATCTCAATTAGTATATAATATTTCTGGTTTATAATGATAATATCGCATTGTTCATATTAAATTAGAATCCCAGATATCATAAGATTCTCTCATTCCCAATCTCTCTCATGTTGAATCAATAAAAATCATTTTCTTGCACGTTGTAAACAAGGATAACTGTATGAATACAAAACGTTTCAGAAAGAACTAAAAGCGCTTATAATGGACCGTCTCAAGAACCAAGGGCTTGTCTCGGACAACACTGAGGATGATGGTGCCAGCGTGCTCTTTTTATTAAGCGTAAAGTTAGTGATGCCCTATAAGTTTTATATTATTCACGAGAGCTTTACCCATAGACCATTCACAAACGCTGTTGCGAAGTGGGTATGATGAGCGTTGGGGAATGTTTTTTAAAAAAATCCTATCTCACCCTAGCCTTCATAAAAGTAGAATCTATTGCACCACTGTCTCGCCAGCTTATAAAAAACAAGCTATCATTCACTTTGGCTACCATCAATTTTGACAAAGCTCTTGTAATGGATAAAATTTATAAAAAGCATTTTCTTTCTTCAATGTTTTTATCCACATATTGGTCATATTTATGATATGCAAATAAATGATTTTGATTGTTTCATGATGAGAGCAGCTAATGAGAAAATATGACAACTTTATTTTGAGCTCTTATTCGCTATGAAAAATAATGTATAAATCAATGATATTATAACATCTCAATGCAATTTGAAGCATATCTCACACTGACGCTTATAAAGAGTGTAGACAAAGTTCACTGCACCACTGTCTATAAGTTTATGAAACTGAAGCCTTTATTATTTTCCTCAGTGATCGGTCTTTAAGATTAAATGTGTGTGTCCTCTCTTCAGAATACCAAGACCACAAAAACTAGAATTTTATCCATGATATCCTCACATTGTGATGTTTCATGAGAAGCATTTTTATTCCTTTATCGAAAGCTTTGTATCCATACATTGGTCTCGCCTATAATGTGTACGTAAATAATTTTTTGATGTTGAATAGAGTCTTTGAAATTAAAGAATATTTCTATATTTGGGATTCTTATTCAAGTTGAAAATGATCAATTCTCTTCGATAAATTAGTGGTTTTATTATCTAAAAATTATTTGATACAGTGCACCACTTGTATGAAAAGTGCTTCAATGAATGCTTACTTCATTGCACTTATAGCTTTTAAAATTCAAAATCTCATCATTTTTAAGCATCCGTGGTTTCTCCCTTTCTTTGCTTCTTCTCAAAAAACTGCTCTTCTATGGGATCGGACGGTCAATCGCCTAAGCTTATTTTTTCCACTTCTATCATATTAATCATTCTGTTGCCCAAAATTAGAATATCTACGGAGCGACTACGTTACCCATATTCCATTGAACTCAATATTTTTTTGAAAGCGAGGGGCAAGAGCATGCCGCCAAATAGTAGAAAAGTACAGAATTTTAGGAATTGTGCAAAACAATTAAGCACTTAGATAAACGAAGTTAGATAACTCTACTGAATAAATAGAAGTAAACAACTTTTCTCCCAAATAGTTCTTATTCCTTAATTTTTTACATATATCATATAAACGCAATAATCTACACTATGTACAAAAATACTAAAAATTTCTTCTACAACAGCTACTTTTTAAATTCTTCTTTGTTTTTAAAAATTAAAATTTCTATTTATTCAAACTTTATTTTTAACAAAGAAACCTTAACCGTTTTTTATAATGTTCTTGAAAAAAATCTTGTAATTCAAAGAAAGAAAAAATTACACTGTACATACTTTAAATATATTTCTTGTTTTTTTTGCTTCTTTCCTTAGTTTATTAATCTATGATTTTTACTGCTGCTTATCGTGCTTTACAACGTCTTCTGACCTCGCAATATCGTATTATGATACTGAAAGCATTGGGGGTTACTTTTTTCATTCTCACCATTTTATGGTTATGTGTGCACCAACTTTTTGTGTCTTACTTTTGGCCCTGGATTGCTCAATTTCTTCCTGGACTCCCTAGTTGGGCGGGATGGATTGGTTTTAGCATGCTTATCATCTTTAATCTTGGGTTGGCTCTTTTGTTGGCTTTTTTGATTGCACCCATCACAGCTATGATTGGTGGTTTTTTCATTGACTCTGCTGCTGAAATCATTGAAAAGGAGGATTATCCAAACGAGCCTATTGGACAAGCTTTGCCGTTTCAGCGTTCTCTTATCATTTCCTTTAAATTTGTTATTTTAAGCCTTCTTGGTAATGGAATTGCTTTTATTTTATTCTTCATACCAGGTATTAATTTAATTGCTTTTTATCTTATTAATGGTTATTTGCTTGGTCATGAATATTTCTTGTTTGCTGCTTACCGTTTTCGAACAGAGCAAAATGCGCGTGCTTTTTTACATACTCATTACACAACAGTTTTTGGCGCAGGATTATTGATAGCGATTTTTGTTTCGATTCCTATTATTAATCTAGCAACACCGCTTTTTGCCGCCGCCTTTATGACACATTTACACAAAATGCTTTCCCAAAAGACCATAGCACGCATTACACAAAAATAGTGTTCCTTGACTTTAAGGTTAATAAAACTTGCCAGCCAAAGAAAGCATAATATAAAATTTTATGCTTTATCTTTTATTAAAGCAATATATTGATTTATAATGATAACTTATCGTTTCACAACATGAGTGAAAAACCTAAATATTATGAGGGTTTCTCATTTTAATCCTATTCATATTGGATCAATTGAAATCGTTTGTTAATATCTCATAAATGGAGGTGGTGTGCGGATAAAAGTACTTTCAAAAAGGCGTGAAATATCTTTATATGAATCCTCTTAATGCAAACATTATCGTCGTATTGAAAACTGAAAAAGAATATGATGGTGCCGCTTTGTACCTTCTATTTCAGTAAAAACGGATAGCATAATGTCTTTTATACCATTCATGGAGAGTGTATACTCTTCATAAGAGAGTTTTGGAAATTATTGAAAGATATCTGTGTAAAACAAGCACGTAAATGAGTAATATAATGGTATTTTGAGCGTATTCTATTTTAATTGTAAAAAGCGTGCGCTTTAAAGAAACCTTTTGAAAAAAATCTTGCTCTGATGTTAGCGTTTCGCTAATATAGCGTTATTGTATTCATTATCTTTAATGGATTATTTTAGCCTTGTTAGCGCCTTATACTATAAGGTTTCTTTTCTTCAAAACTGTTGATACGAATGATTAATTGGATATTCATTGTTATTAAAAAATAAGGCGTTTGTTAACCATCGCAAGGAGTAAATTTTAACACCAAAGTAAAAAATACAAACATGTAAGTTCTTAGAACTTATGAGAAATTTATTATAGGGAATACTCTTCATGATGCATATGATTGTTATGATATGGGAAAAATTAAAAATTAAAAAACAAGCTATACGTACACTGATAAAAGTATTAAATAGACTCCTTTGTTCAACCGGTAAAGCAAATGTGACTGCTTAAGTTCTATATTCTTTCAAATCATGCAAAAGATGCACAATATTTAAAGGAAGGTTATAAAGATGAACTGGATTACAAATTATGTTCGTCCTAAAATTAACTCTATATTGGGGCGCCGTGAAATTCCAGAAAATCTATGGATTAAAGATCCTACCAGTGGTGAAATGGTCTTCCATAAAGATCTGGAAGCTAATCAATTTGTAGCTCCCAATTCTGGTCATCATATGCGTATCAGTGCTAAAAATCGTCTCATGCATTTTTTTGATGATGGTGTTTATACAGCTCTTGAAAATCCAAAAGTTGTAACAGATCCTTTAAAATTTCGTGACGAAAAACGCTATATTGACCGGTTAAAAGATTATCGTTCTAAACTTGGGGTTGATGACAATATTTTAAGTGCACGTGGTACGATTGAAGGCTTACCAATTATTGCAACTGTTCAAGATTTCGCCTTTATGGGTGGATCACTTGGTATGGCTTCAGGAGAAGCTATTATCAAAGCTTTTGATACTGCCATTGCTGAAAGGCGTCCGCTGGTTCTTTTTGCTGCTTCTGGTGGTGCACGCATGCAAGAAGGAACACTCTCGTTGATGCAAATGCCCCGTACAACTGTAGCGATTGAAATGTTGAAAGAAGCAAAGCTTCCCTATATTGTTGTGCTGACTAATCCAACCACCGGTGGTGTTACTGCTTCTTACGCCATGCTTGGTGATATTCACATTGCCGAGCCTGGCGCTATGATTGGTTTTGCTGGTCCACGTGTGATTCAACAAACTATACGTGAAACCCTACCAGAAGGTTTTCAAAGTAGTGAATATCTGCTTGAACATGGTATGATTGATATGGTTGTATCGCGTTTAGAAATGAAAACAACAATTGCGCGTATTTTACGCTTGATGATGAAACGCCCTGCTGTTTTTAACCCTTCCGATCCATCCCCAACAGACTCTCAAACATCGCTTTCTAGGACAAAAGCAGCTTAAGTTTATGCAACAAAGTCAAATACAAAGGGTGGTGGATGATTTACTAAGAAATTATCCGAAAAAATTTGATCTTTCTTTAGAGCGTATTGTTCACCTTTTAGAGCGTCTTGGTAACCCACATTTAAAACTTGCCCCTGTTATTCACATCGCTGGAACAAATGGCAAAGGATCTGCTTCAGCAATTTGCCGTGCTCTTTTGGAAAGTGCAGGATACCGCGTTCATGTTTATAGCTCACCTCATCTCGTCAACTGGAATGAACGCTGCCGGTTAGGTCAAAAAGGAGGTGGTCAACTTGTTACAGAAAACCAATTGGCTGAGACAATCCGTGAAATTATAAAAGTAAATCGTCAAGAGCCGATTACTATTTTTGAAATTTTTACAGCCGCTGCCTTTATGTTGTTTAGTATACATCCAGCTGATGTTGTCATTTTAGAAGTTGGATTGGGAGGACGTTTTGATGCTACCAATGTCGTTAACAAACCAGCTGTATCGCTTATTATGCCCATTGATTATGATCATGAGAGCTTTCTTGGAAATACAATTGCTCAAATCGCTTTTCAAAAAGGAGGGATTATCAAACCAAACGTTCCTGTAGTCATTGGGAAGCAAAATTATGAAGAAACTCTTGCTACTTTAATACCCCTTGCTAATAAAAATAAAGCATTTTATGTTCTCTTTGATCAAGATTATCAAAGTTATAAAGAACATGGACGTATGGTTTTTCAAAACAATCAAGGTCTCATGGATCTTCCCCTTCCTAACCTTATTGGAGACCACCAAGTTGCCAATGCTGGTGCATCTCTTGAAGCAGTTTATCAAGCGGGTTTTCAACTTTCAGAACAAACCATAAATGACGCTTTGAAAAATATTTATTGGCCCGCACGAATGCAGCATCTTACCCAAGGACTTTTGGTTGATCAACTATCTCCTGATATTGATTTATGGTTAGATGGTGGTCACAATCCTGCTGCAGGAAAAGTTATTGCGGCAGAACTTACACAATGGAGAAAAAAAACAGATCGCCCCATTATTATGATTGCTGGCATGCTTAATACCAAAGATGCTGTCGGTTATTTTCGTCCTTTAGCTAACCTTGTCGATAAAGTATATACGATACCGCTGCTTGACAATAATGCCAGTATCTCTCCAACAGACTTAGCTAAATCAGCCCAAAAAGTAGGAATCCCTGCTGCCCCAAAAGCGCACCTACAAGATGCTTTGCATAAAATTAAAATGGAATATAAAGAGGCTATTGTTCTTATTAGTGGTTCTCTTTATCTTGCGGGTGATATTTTGCGTGACAATAAAACACCACCGTGCTAGATAATTAGCTATTTTTAAAGCTTTGAAAGATAGACTTTTTAATCATGCAACTTGATTGTGCACTTTATCAACATCCTAAACTCATTACTGTTTTTGGCGGATCCGGTTTTGTAGGACGACATGTCGTTGAAACTTTGACTAAGCGGGGATATCGCGTTCGCATCGCTGTTCGTTGTCCACAAAAAGCTTATTATATGCTCCAAATAGGAGAAGTAGGACAAACCCAAATGCTTAAAACAGATATCAAGCATCGTGCCTCTGTTGCACGCGCATTGCTTGGAGCTGATGCGGCAGTGTTTTTACCCGGTAGCTTAAAACAAGCAAGTCAATCGAATTTTAAAAACACACAAATTGATGGTGTTTACAATGTTGCTGAATTAACAGCAGAAACTGGTATTCCGCTCATCTATATGTCAACACTTGTGGCTAACGAGAATGCTTCATGTCTTTATGCACGTGTTAAGTTTATGGGTGAACAAATCATTCACAACAAGCATCTTCAAGCAATTATTATCCGTCCATCCGTTATCTTTGGACCAGAGGATTGTTTCTTTAACACCTTAGCAGATTTGTCACGTTTTTTACCAATTATGCCTCTTTTTGGAGGTGGACAAAGCAAATTGCAACCCGTGTATGTTGGTGACGTTGCTGAGTTTATCGTGCGCGCTTTAGATGGACAGGTTGCTTGGGGAAAAAATTATGATCTTGGTGGTCCCCAGATTATCACCTTCCAAAATACTCTTGAAAATATACTCAAAATTATTCACCGTAAAAAAACAATCCTATCCATGCCCCTTTCTGCTGGTCTATTGATTGGAGGAATTTTGGGAACAATCGGTAAATTGCCTTTTGTACCAACACTCGTAACAGCCAATCAGATACGTTTTTTGCAAATGGATAACATTGTTTCTAAAGAAGCTATAGAGAATGGATATACTCTAGAAGGTGTGGGTATTACCCCCAGAGCAATGGCAGCATTCTTGCCAAGTTATCTCTGGCGATTTCGTCCACATGGTCAATTTTCCCAAAACCTACTCGTCTAGAATAAATTCTTCCAAAACTGAGTTAATTATTTGATTTATAATTCATAGCGCGTTGTTAGCGGTTTTAAAATCAGAGTGTTCAATAGAGTGATGTTTTTACATTTTAAATACTCTATTCAGTATCACAAAAAATGTTTAATCGTATATCTATAGTCTTTTGATAAAAATCGTTGAAAACAGGAGAAAAGCACTTCTTATAAACTGTCTTTATCCAAGAGCAGGTGCAACATTGGAATCCTAAAGAACCGATTCTGAACTGCCTATCCATAAACATGATAATCTATGGCTTTGCATTTATATTATTTTGCTAAAAAGCTTAATAATGAGATTAAAGTAATTCTTCCTTTTTCAACAACCGCATAAGTGAGTAGAATACGAGTATACTACTTTCGATATTATCCCATAAAAATCAATATAAAAACTGTAAAGCAATGCACCATTTTTATTATTTAAAAGGTATTCCCTCTGGAGACTTTTAAAAGCTTTAAAGTTACGTGAAAAGGATAGAATTTTGTTTATATAATAAAACTTATCATGAAGATCTCCTACTCCATCAACAACATCACTACTCAGATCCATAAATGCATATTTGTTGCACAAATTTATGGAGATTTTAAAAGAGCTTTTTCACATAAAGAAGTCCTCTTCTTGTCTTGCATTTTTTTTTAATTTCTCCTACCGTCTTGGAAAAACTTATTTTAAAGGAATGAAGAATGGCAGCTCAAGATTTTGTTGTCAAAGATATTGCACTTGCCGCTTATGGTCGTAAAGAACTTGATATTGCTGAAACAGAAATGCCTGGTTTGATGGCTTGTCGTAAGGAGTTTTCTTCCAGCCAACCTTTGCGCGGAGCGCGTATTTCTGGCTCATTGCACATGACAATTCAGACAGCTGTTTTAATTGAAACATTAAAAGCGATTGGCGCCGATATACGATGGAGCTCTAGCAATATTTTTTCTACGCAAGACCATGCAGCAGCAGCTATCGCCGCAACTGGCATTCCTGTATTTGCCATTAAAGGTGAAACATTGGAAGAATATTGGACTTATATAGATGCAATCTTCCAATGGCCAGATGGTAATCCTTCCAATCTTATTTTAGATGATGGAGCTGACGCCACAAACTATATTTTAATGGGAAGTCGTGCAGAACAAAATAAAGATATTTTATCGCATCCCAAAACAGAAGAAGAAGAAATTTTTTTCAAACAAATACAAAAGCGTATGGATGCAACGCCAGGTTTTTTTACACGACAGCGCGCGGCAATTAAAGGTGTAAGCGAAGAAACCACAACAGGTGTAAACCGTCTTTATCAGTTACAAAAAGAAGGACTTCTACCTTTTCCTGCTATTAATGTTAATGATAGCGTCACTAAATCAAAGTTTGATAATAAATATGGATGTAAAGAATCATTGGTCGATGGTATTCGACGTGGAACAGATGTGATGATCGCTGGTAAAACTGCCATTGTCTGTGGTTATGGTGATGTAGGAAAAGGTTCAGCAGCATCTCTTTCTGGTGCTGGGGCTCGTGTTAAAGTAACAGAAATTGATCCTATCTGCGCTCTTCAAGCCGCTATGGATGGCTATGAAGTTGTTAGTTTGGATGATGCTGCTTCCAGTGCTGATATTATCATCACGACAACAGGCAATAAAGATGTTGTTCGTTTAGATCATATGCGACAAGTAAAGGATATGTGTATTCTTGGAAATATTGGTCATTTTGATAACGAAATCCAAGTCGCTGCCCTTAGAAATTTGCCATGGACAAATATTAAACCACAAGTTGATATGATCACCTTTCCCGATGGAAAACGCATCATTTTGCTCTCTGAAGGGCGTTTGTTAAACCTCGGGAATGCGACTGGGCATCCTTCTTTTGTCATGTCAGCCTCGTTTACTAATCAAGTTTTAGCGCAAATTGAACTTTTTACCCGTTCAGAACACTATACAAATGAAGTCACTGTTTTGCCTAAACATCTTGATGAAAAGGTTGCACGTCTACATCTGGATCGGTTAGGAATAAAATTAAGTGTTTTATCAGAAGAACAAGCCGCTTATATTGGAGTCTCACCACAAGGACCTTATAAACCAAACCATTACCGTTACTAATACGTTTCCTTGGGTTAAAAAAGGGAAAGATGCCGTGCTCAGCTTTGGTGACTATAACCCCAAAGAAAAAGCTCAAAAAGAGATCCGAATCTATACGTATATATTTTGCCTTTTTTTCTTTTTTTCTCCAACATGCGCTTTTGCTCAGTCATTGGAAGGTTATTTACCATTTTTCTTCACTTTGCCGAATGGTCCATGGCTGCTTTTAGCGCTGTGTGGAGGAATTTCTTGTGCTTCACTTCTCACGTGCCTAGCTGTTATTATGCGTGCAAAAAAAACTGCACAGAAGCCTTTGAAGATAATTCAGGCAAATTTTTCTGAAAAACTTAAATATTATGAATGGCTTCTGGAAGAAACCGAGCAATTCCTTCTTATTTGGGAAAATCCAACAACCTTACCCCGTGTCGTTGGTGCCCTTTCTGCATTGCAAAAAATAGGAATCGACCAGAAAGATTTTCAGCGTTTTGAGCTCTGGGTTGAAGAAAATTCTCTGCGAGAACTTGATTATGCATTGACTCAACTACGTTGTAAATGTCACCCTTTTGATCTTTCTATCACCACCACAAACAATGTATTGCTGCAAGTTACAGGAGTCATCGCAGGAACAGTCGCTATTGCTCGTTTTCAAGATATCTCAAAACAACAGAGTGAAAATGCTCGTTTACAGAAAGATATCGCCCGCCTTCTTACTGAACTGAGAATGCAGCGTAATCTTCTTGATCTTATTCAAGAGCCCGTATGGATAAAAGATTGTGAAGGAAAAGTTTGTTTTATCAATCGCGCCTTTAGAGAAATGACAGATTTTCGTGAAGGCAGTGATGAAGTGGGGGATCTTTTCAATGAAAATACACAACGCAAAACAGATGAAATAGAAACAATTTTTCAAGAACATGTTCACACAGTTATTGATGGAGAACGACATCGTTTTCATCTCACACGTATTACAACAGCCGAAGGGATGGCAGCTTTTGCGCGTGATGACAGCGCATATGAAAATCTTGCTCATGAATTAAGTTATGTTCTTCAAAGCCATTGTGAAACACTTGACCAAATTTCAACAGCTGTAGCTATTTTTGATACAAACCAAAAATTAAAATTCTGTAATCATGCTTTTAAAATTTTATGGCCGTTGGAGACTTCCTTTTTAGAAAGTGAACCAAGCCATACATTATTTCTTGAACGTCTACGTGAAAAAGGGCTCATTGCTGAACACCCCGATTGGCGCGCATGGAAAGAAGAACTTTTTAAAGCCTATCGACAAACAGAATCGAACCAACAAATTTGGAATCTTCCAGATGGGCGTACGGTGCGTGTTATCTCGAACCCTCATCCACAAGGAGGTGTCACTTGGCTTTACGAAAACCTTACAGAAAAAATTGATCTTGAACGCCGTTATAATACACTTATTAAAATACAAGGTGAAACACTTGATAAACTTTCCGAAGGCGTGGTTGTTTTTGGTACTGATGGACGCCTTCGTTTATCGAATCCTGCCTTGTCGAAATTGTGGTCTCTTCCTTATAATTTACTGGTAGAAGGGACCCATATTACACAGTTACAAAGCCATTGTTCAGCCTTAACCTTAGGACAAGAATGGGATCAATTTACCAAATTCATTACCGGTTTTGCTGAAAAACGTGAAACATATTCAGGTCGTATAGATCTTAAAAATGATATGATTATTGACTATACTCTGGTTCCTCTTCCCGATGGACAAACAATGCTTACTTTTGTGAATGTTACAGATACTGTCCATGTTGCACGTGCTCTTCAAGAAAGAAATGAAGCATTAGAAAGTGCTGATCGTTTGCGTAATGAATTTGTCCAACATGTTTCCTATGAATTGCGTACACCTCTCACCAATATTATTGGATTTTCGGATATTTTACGTGATCAAATTTTCGGCTCTATCAATAAACGTCAACAAGAATATCTTGGGCATATTCATTCAGAATCAGGAACTCTTTTAAATATTGTTAACGATATTCTTGATCTTGCTACCCTTGATGCAGGCATTATGGAGTTGGACATAAAATCGGTTAATATTGCAGATGCTATGATACAAGCAGTAGCACGTGTAGAAGATCGCCTTAATGGACGGCATATTACGCTTTTACAACAAATTTCTCCTTCCTTAAATTCTATTTCTGCTGATGAAAAGCGCTTGCATCAAATTTTTGTGAATGTACTGAGTAATGCTATTAATTTTGCAACGGAGGCGAGTACTATTGAATTTTGCGTCGATGAACAAGATGATAACATTGTCTTTAGCGTTCACAATCAGGGCTCTGACATCCCAGAAGACGTTCTTGATCGTATTTTTAAACGTTTTTCTTCCCATTCACACCATGGTGGGCGTGCGGGAGCGGGTCTTGGCCTTTCCCTTGTAAAAAGTTTCGTTGAACTACACGGTGGACATGTTGAAATTCTTACCGGTTCTGGAAAAGGAACAACAGTTAAATGTTTTTTCCCACTCTCCAAAGGAGATACGATTTTTTAATTTTAACCTTTATGATAACAAAAATTTTTCATCCATTTCATGGAACTTTTAATGAATTTTAGTTTTTTTCTTGAAAATGAAGAGGCAACAAAGCTTTTTGCACAAAATTTAGCTCTTTCTTTAAAGCCAGGAGATCTTGTAACGCTGCAAGGAGATCTTGGAACTGGAAAATCAACCATTGCACGTACAATCATTCAAACACTTGCGAACGATAACACTATGGATGTTCCAAGCCCTACTTTTACTCTTGTGCAAAGCTATCAACTTCCAAAGTTTGAAATTATTCATGCTGATCTTTATCGCCTTTCTATGGCAGAAGAAATTGATGAATTAGGGCTTCATGAAGCTCGTGAGAAAAATATTTTACTTGTTGAATGGCCAGAAAGAAATACAGCTCTTTTAGAACTCGCCACTTTTGCACTCACCTTACACTATAAAGAACATGGGCGTCATGTAACAGTTAGATCAGCGCAACATTCCATTGAATGTTTGCAACAGTCTTTTACAATTCGTACATTTTAAAAAAACATGAACATCATCATTTTTTAATTTGATAATATCTCAGTACTACCTATGAAATCTGAGATGATAGACAACATAAAGAAGGCTTCATGGAGGCACCAACCATGGAAGATGAAACGAAATGCTGACTCTTTTATATAACAATGACATAAATTGCAAAGGACAGCCGTTAATTTATAGAAATTCATCAATTTATTTTAGAGAATCTGATACCTACAATTTTGATTTTAGAGAATAGTATAAGAGAATTTTAAATTGAAGTGATAACCCTTTAGAAGAGCATTATATAACCTGTAGTGAATTGCTTGTTTCTTTCTGCTTAAAAATTGTGAGCTTCAGAAAAGTAATTTGCAAAGTTTTTGCTTAAAATCTCCCTTTATGTGTTGAAAACACTATCTATCTCAATAGTCTTATCTAAGAAGAAATACCTTTAATGAAATTATCATTCACCCAATATTTTTAACGCGCCTATAAGGAAAGAATTGCCTATATTCTTCATACAAAGCAATTTTTTATAAAAATGGTCAATTGAATCATGCATAAAAGCACGAATTCTTAAATTCATTTACAATTTTGATTTTTATTGTCTTTTCATTATAATATAATGCAAAAAAGAATATTTTAAAAAAGTCAAAAGGAGAGACAAAACTTCTCTCCTTTATAGTGATTATATGTGGAATTAACTAAGCCCATCTTTTATCCATTCAGAAAGACGTCCTTTAGAGGTAGCGCCAACCATATTCGATGAAATATTTCCATTTTTAAACATTAGTAATGTAGGGATAGAACGTACTCCGTATTGGGTAGCCAGTTCCGGATTTTCATCAATATTTACCTTAGCAATTTTAACTTGATTTTGCATTTCTATTGAAATTTCATCCAAAATTGGAGCAATCACTTTGCAAGGGCCACACCATTCTGCCCAAAAATCAACCACAACAGGGGTGGAAGAGGTTAGAACTTCACTTTCGAAATTGTCCTTATCAACTTTTATACACGTCATTGATTTATCCTTTATATTCACCTTTTATAGATTGGTATAATAACAATTCATATCAAGTTATTGCAAAGATAAATTATTAAAGGACTTTTTTACACCAGGGATTGTGCGTTGTGTTTGTTTGAGCGATTTTATGAAAGTAAATAAAATGTAAAAATGCTTTGCAAGGAAAAGAGTAACTTATAAGGCAACTTCACTAAGAAATGCCTCAAGTTTTTCTGGAGGAAGTTTAAAAATTTTGGCTTCTTTACTGTAGATAAGCAGAGCCTGTATATCTTTATCGGGATGAATAGCTTGCAATAATTTTCGATAAAGAGCCATTTGCAACCAATGATGGGAAGCAATAGCAGCTTCATTTTCTGGCGGGGTTCCTGTTTTAAAATCTGCAAAGATAACACTGTTTTGCGTGATGTAGAGACGGTCAATTTGACCAGAGATTGCTTGTTCTTTTCCACGAATTTTCACAATACCCATTAAGGAGACCTCAGCACGTGAATGCTCAGAGAAAAGGGGTTTGAGATAAACATGATCTAATATTTTCCAAATATGGCAAAGAGCATCTTCTCTTTGGCTCTCATGCCAATGAGAGGCTTTGATATTGAGATAGTTTCGAGCATAATCTCGACGTTTTTGTGGGGGACAATCGGGCAAATACTGTAACAATCGGTGAACGAGATTACCATATTCAATGGAAAAAGCTCTGTTTGTGTTCATGGCTCCTAAAACAGGTGAAGTGGTAAGCTGTTTTGGACTTGAGGACAGCTCTGTATCAGCTTCAATGGAAAGGCTCGCCACTGACGGTTTTAACGGTTTTGGTAACACTGGTTCTGCTGGTACTTTATGAGAGAAAAAAGCAGGCAAAGGTGGTAAGGTTTGGCATTCAGCGGAAGGAACTTTTGAGTTTATAGAAGCAGAAGAAGCAGGTGTAATGCAATAACGCCAAGCTGCAATATCTTCCGAAGAATCTTTTATAGCAAGGGCATGCGGTTCGAGGGCTTTTTTTACGAGTTGTAACCATGTATGAGATGGCGTTTTCGGACCTTTATACCCACAAATAAACAAGCGATCTTCAGCGCGTGTCATTCCTACATAAAGAAGACGCCTATATTCTTCTTCTGCACGCTCTTTTAAATATGAAATTGCTTGTTTAGAGAGTTTTGTATTAAACTTTTCATTGGGATGCCAAATAAAGGCTTGTTTTCCGTTCCATTGTGCATTGTTTAAAGGAACTTTAAGCAAGTGAGGCGCATGCTGAGGATGCCAAATCGCACTGCCAGGATCGACTAAAAACACAACAGCAGCCTCTAGTCCTTTTGCAGCATGAACAGTCATAATGCGAATTTCTTCATTACTTTGTTCAAATTCACGTTTAATTTCTGGTTCGCTTGCACTTAATGTTTCTAAAAAAGCTTGTAATCCTGGTAATCCTGTTTTTTGAATAGTGAGCGTATAATCCATAAAAGCATCGAGCACATCATTTGCTTCAGATCCTAAACGGGATAGAATTTTTTGCCGTCCCTTATCATTGTTCAGAATATAGCTATAGAATTCAAAAACCGGTATTTGATCCACTAAAGCACGATAATGGTTTAGCTTCTCAAAAGCATCTTTAAAAGATACCTGCGATGATGTATGCGCACACAGACTTTGCCAAAGAGAGCCGGTGCGGTGTGCGGCAAGCTGATAGAGTTCCTCTTCACTAAGAGCAAAAAGTGGGCTTTTTAAAACACAAGCAAGAGAAAGATCATCTTGTGGCTGTAAAACAAAACGCGCAAGCGCCATTAAATCACGGATACTAATATGTTTGGTAAGCTGTAAACGATCAGCCCCTGCTACGGGAATATTACGGTGTTTAAGAGCACGAGAAAGAGCTGAGACAAATTGATCACGTTTACGGACCAAGATCATAATATCACTTGCACGTATTAAGCGTCCTTTTGCTGGAAGCATTTCGCCTTTTTGTAACCAGTCAGCAATCGTTTCAGCAATTTTTTCTGCTAAACGGACTTCAGGTGTATCTAAATGATTAACAGTTGCATGCCAATCTTGAGGAAACTCACTCGTTTCTTTTGAAATGGCATCCCATATAACAACTTCACCGGGACTGTGAACACGGATAGCTTCATGCACCGTTTTTGTATTGTCTGCCGAAAGTCCTTTATAGTTTTTTGGTGTTTCAAAAACAAGATCAACGCTTTTAAGAACATCTGCTGTAGAGCGAAAAGAATAATGCAGTTGTATTTTTTCAAATTGCTGATTTGTTTGCTGCACTTTTTTTTGAATAATTCGTCCATTTGCAGCAAAATTTTCTGGAGCAGCGCCTTGAAAAGAATAAATAGATTGCTTTTCATCTCCAACAGCAAAAAGAGTCCGTATGTTTGTTCGTTGGCTATACCCTGAAAAAAATTCCTGTGCCAACAGTTGAATAATTTGCCATTGCTCAGGGTTGGTGTCTTGTGCTTCATCAAGTAGAATATGATCAAGTCCCTGATCAAGTTTATAGTGCACCCATTGGCTTGCACCTTTGCGCTGTAACAAATGAAGTGTACGCTCAATAAGGTCATCAAAGTCTAAGAAGCCATTGGACTTTTTTAGATTCTTATAAATTTTGAGATAAATAGTACAGAGCTGAAAAGCAGCCATATTGAGGGTGGCAACCTTTGCGCATTGATATTTTTCTAAAAGAACAGAAAGCTTGTTTTGTTTATCTTCAAGCATTTGTTGAATAAAAGGCCAAATTTCGTCTGATTTTTTATGAAATAAATGTGAAAAATTACGCGGCTCACCTTTTGTTGTAAAATAAACATCAGAAATAATATTGAGAATATTTGTCTCATCATGCACCTTTTCTAATTGGGAAAGTTTTGCCACCATATCCTTAAAGCTTTGATTACCATTGGTTTCACAATGCTTAAGAGCATAAAGAGGAAGGCGCGCTGTTTGTTTAATTTGTTCCAGAAGATATTGATTTGTTTCATTGGGCGCTAAGTTAAAAAGCGCGCGCAATTTTTCTTCTCCATTTTCAGATAAAAGAGAAGATAAAAAATCAGACAATTTATGTTGCTTTTCAACTGCCTCATAGAGCAATTGATTAAAAGTATGTTCGCTAATAACTTGAAGTAACAGCTGCAAAGCAGGTTGTACATCACGACGGGCTAAAAGTTCGCGACGGGATTCTTGTTGTAATTTTTTTCGACCGATATCATCGGGAAGTTCAAAATGCCCTGCAATATTGGCTTCTAACATAAATTGATGTAAGAGAGCTTCACAAAAAGCATGAATCGTTTGAATTTTTAAGCCACCAGGCGTTTCGAGGGCACGCGCAAAGAGTTGCCGTGCATAAGTTAGTTTTTGCGCATTAACAGGTTTTTTTTCAAACCGTGTTAAGGTTTCTTGCAGCTGTGCATCATCGAGCTCATTCCAACTAGAAAGCGTGCGAAAAATTCGTGATTGCATAACAGCAGCAGCAGCTCTTGTATAAGTAAGGCATAAAATACGTGCTGGAGGCGTACCGTTTAAAAGCAAACGGATAACACGTTCACTTAAAACGTGGGTTTTTCCAGATCCAGCATTTGCAGAAACCCACACGTTTTTTTGGGGATGTGTTGCTGTTGCTTGTGCATCAAGAGCGGCTTCAGGAATAGAAAAAAACGTCATGATTACTCTTCTTTATGAAAACCACTTGACCATTCCCACAACCGAGCCAAATGGTCGTAGTCACCTTCATATCGTTTTGACATGGGGACAGCATGTGAGAGATAGCCTTGTTGTGGATTTTGATAATAAGTTATGAGTGCGATAAGATTTTCCCATGCATTTTCAGCAAGATCAACAGCACTTAGATAAGTTTTTCCGTCTTTTTTCTTTAAAAGAATTGATTGGGATTTAATTTCACCTTTTTTGTTAAGGGGAATGTAAAATAAATTTGAAGGTGTAAAATCTTGAAAATCTGGGAAGCCCCCTTGTATGAGTAAAGCTGTTTCTAAAGCCAATTGCGGAAATAATAATTCACGAACTTGTTTTGATGAAGGAGGGGTTCCGGTTTTGAAATCTAGAATTTCAACCGTTTTATCTGGCAAAACATCAAGACGATCAGCGCGTCCTGAAAGGGTTACTCCTGTTGTTCCTATAGGAATTTTTTGTGATACCACTTCCGAATATCGCTCTCGCAGCCCTAAACTTTGTTCCCATTGAATAAAGCGTGGAGCAAGGTTTTCAAAACTATTCCACCAAATTACTTCAATATCGGGTGGAAAATTGAACTTATCAAACTCTTTACGCCCAATAGCAAGCAGTACATTGAGTGCATTTGCAGCATTTGGATTTTTCATTTGTGTGCAAAAAGCTGCAAGAATAGCGTGATAAAGTGTTCCTCGTTCTGAAGCGCTAGGATCATGAATAAGTTCTTTAAGTGGTTTGAGCCTTAAGATTTTTTTAGCATAAATAGCATAGGGATCATATCGCAATGTTTCTATTTCAGTGACTGAAAAATGGCGCGGGCGTATATCAAGAGGTGGAGAAGGGCAAGGACGTTCCACCTCAGAAGTTATGCTTGTATGATCAAGCATTTTTGCCCAATGGCGTAGTATTTCACCTCGTTCACGGATTTGTTTCCAAACCTGTTTTCCTACAACTGTTTCCATGCGTTGTAGCCAGCGTGATGGAATGGAAGGCGTATGATTAACGCGCAATGCGCGACTCATCACCACTTTATCCATTCCCATCGCCCATTGAAAATCATGCGCAGAAAGACCAATACGCTGCTCTGGTGGCTCCAGAGTTAACATCATTTTCATCGGTCGCGATAAAAAAGCATCATTTCGGGTTGATATCGGCCATGATCCTTCATTAAGACCACCAATGACCACTGTATCAACCGTTTGCAAACGCGATTCCAAAGTACCCCAGATGAATAAACGTGGATGTCCTCCAGGCGAAGGTGCGACGGAACGGGTTGCTATTATGGCAGAAAACATAGCGGGCCATTCACAAAGATGAAATGTTAATCCCGATTGATCACTGACCAATTCACACAAAAAATTTGATAAGGCTTGTCCTGCTTCATGTTGATAAAGATGTGCAAGAGAATTATCCTCATTGCGACCAAAATTTTCAAAAACCTCAACAGTTGCTATTGCAGCCTCATTGATGGTGCATTCTTTCTCTTGTTTCATAAGAGATGTTAAAGGTTCAACAGCTGTCCTCAAAAGATGACAAAGGAAACGTGCTTCTTCACATTTCTGCTGATCAAGAGCGTTGATTTCAGAACTATTATGAAAGTATGTTTCAATCCATTTTTCAAGAAATTGATCACACTCGCAAAGATTAATACGCCCTGTATTCCCTCGAAGAACAAAAAGTTCAAAATTTTCTGCCATTTCCCGTAAACGATGACGATTTTGTTGGAGTGTTGTAAGGGGATGTTTAAGAAGAGAAAGAAAAACAATGGGATCATCAGGTTGCAATACATTTTCTAAGATAAGTCGTAAGAGAGTTACAGGCAATGTTTGTGCAAGTGGTATTCCGCCTGAATCATTTGCTTCAATTCCAAATCGCTGTAATTCCACGGCAACACGGCGTGCTAAATTACGGTCATTTGTAATAAGAGCCGCAGTTTTTTGAGGTTCTTCAATAGCTTTGCGTAAGGTAACAGCTATAGCGAGAGCTTCTTCACGTTCATTTATAGCTTCAATAAATGACCAATCTGCACAAAGATTTTCATAATCATCACGGACAATTTGTATCCATTTATCTGTTGTAGAAGCAGGTCGGAGTGCTTCTGATAAAAGAGCCATTCGTTTTTTCTTTGTTATACTTTGTTGGCCAATTTCGCAAACATGATGACGTTGACACTCCATGAGAGTTAGAAGTTTTTTTAAATGATATTGAGGATGGCTAAAAACATTTTCTGCAGGATCAAAAAAATCACAAGCTGTTTTTTCTTTATTGCTTGTGCTTAGTGCATTCCATTGTTCTTCATCCATATGAAGATCAAGGCCAGGAAGAACAACAGCCCCTTTGGGCAGAGAAGCTATAACCTTTAAAAGATGAGAAACTGCGGGCATAGAACCTGACACACCAGCAGCAATGATAGGTTTATCAGGCTGCGTGCATCGCAAAGTCTCTGCATGCATTGTGAGTGCTTGATTACGCCATTCCGCGGGATTGCTTCGTTGCCTTTCGGTCAAGATTTGTGGCCAATTTTGCGTAACAATAGTCAGAAAGTCGAGCGTTATTTGCCACCATTCAGCGACCATATCAGGTGCAATATTTTTAAGTTCTGACCAATCTGCTCCTTCTGCTTCAATTTCATCCATCAAATGTGCTAAATCTTGCGCAAGCCAAATCGCATCAGCACTATGAGCCGGAATAAGTACATCTTCTGTACCAAACATGGCACGCAGATGCGCAGGCAAATTTTCACGCCATGGACGGATAAGGCGCGCTAAAAGTAAAAGACGTTCGCTTTCTCCAATAGGTGGATCGAGAGCGCTGGTATGATTTTCAACAAAAAGAAAACTGTCTTCATCGACATCTCCTAGAGCACGAATGGTTGGCAAAAATGTTGATTGTGTATCACTTCTTTCAACAAAGGCTAAACGCAAAGCGCGAGCAGCACGACGTGTCGGAACATAAATAAGGCTATCGGCAAGGGTTGTTTGAATATCTCCATTGGGAGCGAAATTATCAATAAGGCTACCAGAAAGTAGTGCATCAACAAAGTGAGGCAAAAAAGCAGTTCCCGGAGAAATAGAAAAGACATGCGGTTTATAGGTCATATGATCTCATATTTGGGATAACAAATTTCAGCTTATTGATTATTTGTATTATTTTGACTGTATACAATATTTATACAAGGAAAAACTGAAAAGCTATGTTTATAAAGCAGATTTTTTAGTTTAGATTTAAAAAATATCAAAATAAATCATATGTCTTAAGTCATCGCGAAAAAATATATAAAATTTTTCTGATATTTTTCAACGTAGAATTGGCTACAGTTTATTCTCTAACTCAAATAGGTAATATAAAAATAAATATTAAAGTTTTAAAAGGTTCTAGAGGTACCAGTGCGCTGTAACTCTTTTAATAATAAATAAATTTACCGTATTTTTTATACAGTTCAATCTAAAAATATCCTTTACATACTCCATCACTTTCAGAAAAAAATAGATATCATGATATTGCAAAACTTAAAAAATCAGTTTCATAAATAATATTTTAGAATCCCATAAAAAGCTTGGAAAAAAAATATTTCCACATTTCACAGCGCAAACAGATTACTTTGAGGGAGAGAGTTTTGCGAAAGTTTATCGTGCAAGCCTCTATCTTGCTAGAATTACATCCCTTATGCAAAATAGAATGCCCAAAAATATCATTATGTTGCAATTTTATATGTTTGTTTTTAAAGGGACATTTTCCATTGTACTTGATCTTACCTCGTCATGTCATCCCGTAAATAATATAAATGAATAGTATAACGTAAACTTCCGTGAATGGGATGAGATACATCACACACCACCATCATTACATCATAACGCTATAACCACCATCATCATTTTTACCCTCACCCAATATTTTGAAAGCTCTTGGCTATAGAGAAGATCTATAAGAGGTATTGTATTTCTTGCTTCAAGTGTTTTACGCACACACCAATCCTACTTATGATTTTTAAACAAATGATTTTGATTGTTCCCATATAAAAAACGATAAATTATCATTATAAATCAAATTATTGTAGAAAAGATTTTTCTTTATTTTAAGAGCGTACTTGATAATCTTTAAAAGTAGAAAATTTTATCTTAGGAGCTCTTTCTGCTTCATAATTTAATGAAAAATGGTTCTCCGCTAAAAAAACTGGATCACCTTCTAAATCATACGCAATAGCAGAGCGGTGATTGCTGAGAAACTTTTGCAACTCATCTTTGCTCTGCGCTGAAATCCAACGGCATAAATTAAAGCGCGCAGACTCAAAATTCACTGGCAAAGAATATTCTATTTTTAATCGTTCTTTTAAGACATCAATTTGCAAAGCACCAATAACACCAATGAGAGAAGGCGACCCATCATCAGGAATAAACAATTGTACAACCCCTTCTTCAGCCATTTGTTGCAAAGCTTCTTTGAGCTTTTTTGCTTTCATTGGATCGCCCAAACAAACACGACGCAAAATCTCTGGTGCAAAATTTGGTACTCCCTTAAAGAGGATATCTTCTCCTTCAGTCAAAGTATCGCCGATACGCAATGTTCCATGATTAGGGATTCCTACGATATCACCAGCATAGGCTTGATCAGCAATTTGGCGCGAACGCGCAAAGAAAAATTGTGGAGCCGAAAGTGTCATCGGTTTTCCTGTTCGGACCAACTTTGTTTTCATACCACGTTCAAGTGTTCCCGAGCATACCCGAAAAAATGCAATACGATCACGATGATTAGGATCCATATTCGCTTGAATTTTAAAAACAAATCCCGTCATTTTAGGTTCAGTTGCTATGATATTGCGCTGATCTGCACTTTGATCACGAGGACTTTGACCAAAATCAATAAGTGCATTGATCAAATCACGAACACCAAAATTTCGTAAAGCTGAACCAAAATAAACCGGAGTCATATGACCTTCACGGAAAGCTTGAAGATCAAAATTCTTGCAAACACTTTGAGCAAGTTCTACCCCTTCAATAAAAGTGGAACGTTGATATTCAGGGAGTAAATGGACAACCTCTCTGGGATTTGAAACTATTTGCTGTGTTATCTCATCATCTTTTTGACGAAAACGATTATGATGAAGGTCATAGGTACCAACAAAATCTTTACCCGTACCAATTGGCCATGTTATAGGCGCGGTATCAAGAGCAAGCTTTTCTTCAATTTCATCTAAAAGCTCTATAGGATCACGTGCCTCACGATCCATTTTATTGATAAACGTAACAATAGGAATATCCCGCATCCGACATACTTCAAACAATTTCAGTGTTCTTGGCTCAATTCCGCGTGCCCCATCCAATACCATGATAGCACTATCAACAGCTGTGAGAGTGCGATACGTATCATCCGCAAAGTCCTCATGTCCTGGAGTATCTAGGAGATTAAAAATATGATTTTCATATTCAAACGTCATCACCGAAGTCACAACGGAAATACCACGATCACGCTCAATATTCATCCAATCAGAACGGGTTTGAATACGATCTTTTTTGGCTTTTACTTCTCCTGCAAGTTGAATAGCACCACCAAACAATAAAAGCTTTTCTGTTAATGTTGTTTTCCCCGCATCTGGGTGAGCAATAATTGCAAATGTACGGCGTCGCTTTACTTCCTGCACTCTTCGTTCCATTATTCCTCCACAGGACGTGCAAGTGTTTCAGCAATCAGTGCACGCATTTCATTAATCCCATAAAGCGCTATAAATGATCCCCATCGTGGACCTCGCTCTTGTCCAAGAAGGACTTCATACAACATTTGAAAAAAAACATTAGAAACACCAGGCCCACCTTCAGGGCTTTTTTTGCTATGATCTTGATAGCGTTCCGTTAACCTTGCAACATCAAGAAGCATATTTTGTAATATGTTGCCATCAACAGTTTCAGGTAAATGAGCTAATTTTTCATCAATTTGTGCTAATGTTGCTCGTTCGCTATCATCTGGTATACGAAATTTCTTGTTTGGTTTAACAAAAACATCAAAATATTTAATGGCAAACTTCACCAATTGATCAAGTTCTGGATAAGTTTGTGAATTTGCTTCTTTAGCGTAACGAGAAATAAAACCCCAAAGAACTTCTGCATTCTCCGCATTTGAAGCACTTACCAAATTTAAAAGCATCGCAAAGGATACAGGCAAATCAACCTGCGGTGGACAACCATTATGAATATGCCATACAGGATTACTAAGCCGTTCTTGCCAACTTTGACGACCATAAGCAGAAAGATGAGCATAATATTCATCTACAGCTTTAGGAATAACATCAAAATAAAGCCTTTTTGCTGTTTTAGGTTTTGAAAACATATAAAGCCCTAAACTCTCTGTTGGGGCATATGTAAGCCATTCATCAATGGTTAAGCCATTTCCCTTGGATTTGGAAATTTTCTGCCCTTTCTCATCTAAAAAGAGCTCATAGTTGAATCCTTCTGGGGGGGTTCCACCTAATACTTTACAAATTTTAGAAGAAAGATTTGTGGAATCGATAAGGTCTTTTCCGGCCATTTCATAATCAATGCTAAGTGCTGTCCAACGCATTGCCCAATCTACCTTCCACTGACACTTAACTTTGCCCCCCGTAACCTCTGTTTCTATGGTTTCTCCTGTTTCAGGTTCAATATAAGTGACAGTCCCTTTTTCAACATTACGCGCAATCATCGGTACCTGTAATACTTTTCCAGAAAAGGGAGAAATCGGTAGAAAGAGTGAATAGGTCGCTTGCCGTTCTTCACCTAATGTTGGTAAAATAATTGCCATAACCTTGTCATAACAGGCAAGGATTTTCAAAAGTGTTTCATCAAAACGACCGGAATTGTAATAATCCGTAGCACTTGCAAATTCATAATCAAAACCAAAACGATCAAGGAAAGCCCGTAACCGCGCATTATTTGCCGCTCCAAAAGAAGGATAATCATCTCCAAAAGGGTCGGGTACACGGCTCAACGGTTGACCAAGATAATGTTCCATCCTCTCGCGATCAGGCACATTCTCAGGAACCTTGCGCAAACCATCCATATCATCAGAAAAACAAAGTAATTTTGTTTTTACTTTATTCTCCGTGAGAATATGAAATGCATGACGCACCATGGTTGTACGTGCAACTTCCCCAAAAGTTCCAATATGCGGTAAACCAGAAGGGCCATAACCTGTTTCAAATATCACACTGTCTGGATAACCCGTTTTTTCATACCGTTTGATAATCTTACGTGCTTCTTCAAATGGCCAAGTTCTCGATTGAGAAGCTGCATCTTTTAATTCAGGCGTAAGGTTGAGGGTATCACACTGATCACGCATCATTATTTATCCTAAAAATTACACTCTTTCAAAATAGGGTGTATGGTTCTTGAATTTATTCGTCAATAATAGCAAGCAAAAAGATGAAAATTTCTTTATACTCTTAAGTCACTATACAAAAACCGCCCTCGTTATAAACATATTTTGTTCTGATAAAAATCAAAAACATTCAATATTATAAAGCAAAATTGACCTGTTTTGATTATCGAAGCCTTCATTGCTATTATTATCATGGGTTTTGCTTATTATATTTATTAGCGCAGAAGATAAGCTTCTAGTATTGAACGAAAGAACGGTAAAAACCAACAGAAAAATGCTTAAACTAGGCATTTCATACAAAAGCACTAATCCATATTACACTTGTCACCGTAATTTTCTATTTCTTTTCTTTATCACCTTGATGACGCATTGCTAATGTACGCAAACGTAGAGCATTTAATTTAATAAAACCAGTTGCATCTCTTTGATCATAAACACCTTGATCATCCTCGAAAGTTACTAACTCACTGGAATAAAGTGATTTTTTACTTTGGCGCCCTTCAATAATTACATTCCCCTTATAAAGCTTTAACGTGACTTCACCTTCAACATGTTCTTGAGATAAATCAATAGCTGCCTGCAACATCTTACGTTCCGGCGAAAACCAAAATCCATAATAAATGAGTTCTGCATAACGTGGCATCAATTCATCTTTTAAATGAGCTGCGCCACGATCTAACGTTAAAGATTCTATAGCTCTGTGAGCCGTCAAAAGAATGGTTCCACCTGGTGTTTCATAAATACCCCGTGATTTCATACCCACAAAGCGATTTTCTACCAAATCTAACCGACCAATACCATTATCGCGCCCATAATGATTTAACTCTGCAAGTAAAGTTGCAGGTGATAAATTTTTTCCATTGATTGAAACAGCATCGCCTTTTTTAAAGCCAAGAGTAATTCTGGTTGCTTGATCTGGAGCATCTTCCGGCGAAAGAGTACGCATATGGACATATTCAGGAGCAGGAAGTGCTGGATCTTCTAAAATCTTTCCTTCTGATGAAGAATGCAATAAATTTGCATCCACTGAAAAAGGCGCTTCACCTTGCTTATCCTTTTCTACAGGAATTTGATGAATACGAGCAAATTCAAAGAGATCTGTCCGACTCTTAAAATCCCAATCACGCCATGGAGCAATAATCTTTATATCAGGATTAAGCGCATAAGCGGAAAGCTCAAAGCGTACCTGATCATTGCCTTTTCCTGTTGCTCCATGAGCAATGGCATCTGCCCCTGTTTCCTCAGCAATTTCAATAAGGCGTTTTGAAATAAGTGGACGTGCAATTGATGTTCCTAAAAGATAAGTCCCCTCATAAACGGTATTGGCTCGAAACATCGGAAACACAAAATCACGCACAAATTCTTCGCGCAAATCTTCAATGTAGATCTCTTTAACACCTAGCATTTCAGCTTTACGACGAGCAAGTTCTAGCTCTTCCCCCTGCCCCAAATCTGCTGTAAAAGTTACAACTTCAACACCTAGCGCACTTTGCAACCATTTAAGAATAATTGACGTATCCAATCCACCTGAATAAGCCAAAACAACTTTTCTAATATTTTGCCACTTTTTCATTTTAACGTTCTATATGAGCTACTTTTTTATTTCTACCTAAAAATCAAAACGATGCAAGAAATATAAAAATAAATTCTTTTTAAGCAACATTAAAAAGACGCAAAAAGCGTAAATAAAGGTGCCTCAAAGTATAAATAGTGAACACTGCTTAAAAATAAAAGGAGATTTACGTGTCATTTCTACCGGAGTGGTCTATTGTTGTACAATTTGCTTTAGCATCGTTGATTTTAGCACTTATTCCAGGACCAGATATGATGCTTTCTGTAGGACGAACCATTACACAAAGCAAAAAAGCTGGAATTATGTGCGCCTTGGGTAGTGCAACAGGGTTTGCCATTCAGGTTACCGCTGTAGCACTTGGCTTATCAGCGCTTATTTTTGCTGCACCACATACTTTTGTTCTTCTGAAAATTGTTGGCGCCTTTTATCTTTTATGGTTTTCCTTTCAAGCTTTACGGAGAAACCCCACTTTTTCCTTTGAACAGACATCTTCTAAATCTCAAAGCGCTAAACGTAACTATCTTGCTGGTATTGGAATTAATCTTCTCAATCCTAAAGTTATACTCTTTAACGCGACATTCTTACCACAATTTATCAATGCGAATGATCCTATGGCAACACAAAAATTGCTCTTTTTAGGACTCTCTTATATTCCTATTTCTTTCCCCATTACAATTGCAATCGTTTTTACAGCGCATAAACTTACCAAAACTCTCAAAAAGAACCCTCTTTATATTCGCTTTCTCGACTGGCTTATTGCTGGTACTTTTACCAGCTTTGCCCTCCATCTCCTTGTGGTTACAAAACATTGATTTATACGTGTAATGTATCGCTTTTAATTTAAATAAAAAAAACAAATATTATAAGATTTTTTCATTTCAAACCTGTTTGTTTTGGATAAAACAATACCTTTCCTTTGTACATCACAAGAGAAGCTGGAGTTTTCGTATGGATAAAAACTATCTAAGAAAAGAATAAAAACACCTCTTATAAACCATCTCAAGTACTAAAAGCTGTTACAACATTGGGAGCTGAAAAATAGAATGGTGGTATCAATTTACACCTTTATTAAACATAAAGGTGTAGGAGTACAATACATTTACAGAAGCTTTTTGCTATACTCCTCACAAGCATTATCGTGATATGAAGAGTGTACTAAGAGATACTTAAAAAACATATCAATGGATAACTCAATGGTATTTATATTTTAGATCCTCTGTTTTGCTTGTGATGCGTGATCTTATTTAAGAAAATAATAAACAAAAGCATGAGGCAGTGCACAATCTCCACTTTTTAAAAGATATTACCGTAGATGCTTTTAAAAGACATAAAACCGAATTAACGAGTATGATAATAAGGTAGAAATTAGTTATAATCCTTAAGACCTCATATTCCCTCTAAATTAGGTTTCCTTCTTATTTCAGAGATTATGTAAACAGACTATAGACAATCTCTTACCCCATTTAGCATATAAACGCTGAAACTGTTCGTCTAGCACTTATCCATCTTAATCTCTGTCTCACATATGCCATCGCATGAAGTTTGGATATTAAATTACAAACAAAAAAGTATAGGCCTCGATATCGCTGAAAATTGCGTTACCTAATGACCAATGGCATTTTCAAGTCGTAAACGTTCAGATTTACGTAAGCGCTCTGAAGCTGATTTAAGCTGTCCACATGCAGCTAAAATATCGCGTCCACGCGGTATCCGAATAGGAGAAGCATAGCCCGCTTGATTAACGACATCAGCAAAACGCTCGATTTGCTCCCAATCAGAACATTGATAATTACTCCCTGGCCACGGATTAAAAGGGATTAAATTAATCTTAGCAGGAATCCCTTTCAATAACTGAATCAATCGCTTAGCATCATCTAAACTATCATTGATATCTTTCAGCATAACATATTCAAATGTGATTCGTTTTGCATTGGAAAGACCAGGATAATTACGGCAAGCCTCCATTAGTAAAGCAAGCGGATATTTTTTATTAATGGGAACAAGCATATCCCTTAGTGTATCGTGTACTGCGTGGAGTGAAATTGCTAACATAACACCAATTTCTTCTCCAGTTCGGATAATTCCAGGAACAACTCCACTAGTTGAAAGCGTAATTCGACGTTTTGATAAAGAAAGTCCATCGCCATCAGAGGCAATCAATAAAGCTTTTTTAACAGCTTCAAAATTATAAAGAGGTTCTCCCATTCCCATCATAACAATATTGGTAATTTTTCGTCCTTCAATGGGAACAATTACTCCATCAGGGGTATTCTTATCAGGAAAATCACCCAAACAATCACGTGCAACCAATAATTGTGCCAAAATTTCTTCTGCGGTCAGATTACGAACAAGCATCTGCGTTCCCGTATGGCAAAAAGAGCAGGTTAACGTACACCCTACTTGCGATGAAAGACATAAAGTACCACGTCCTTCTTCAGGGATATAAACCGTTTCAATTTCAACAGGCCTTCCAGCTCCACGTGCAGGAAAACGTAAGAGCCATTTACGCGTACCATCTTTTGATATTTGTTCTCCAACAATTTCTGGGCGCGCAATGGAGAAATGACACTTAAGTGTTTCTTGCATTGCTTTAGAAATATTCAGCATCTCATCAAAATTTGAAACACCACGCACATAAAGCCAATGCCAAAGCTGACGCACACGCATACGCGTTTGATGCTCTGGTACACCAACTGTCTTTAAAGCTTGCATCATTTCATCTTGCGACAAACCAATTAAAGAGAGCTTAGAACTCTCCTTCACGACCACATTATCTGTTTTTCGTGCAAAACATGAACCAACTGGTCTAAGGTCATAAGAAATGGCCATTGCTTTCCAATTCACATCACTATTTTAGAGTTATCGAAACCTTAATGGCACTTTTGAGCTGCATTTAATGCAGCAGTGACCCCTTTTAAGGAATAAGTATAAGTGGTATGCGTTCCTCGTTTTGATATCGCTTGCACTGTCATATTGCTTCCAGCACGCATAGCAGAAACAAGCTGCTTTTCTAGCTCTGATGACGCCAGCCAAGCTGAGGAATCTTTCGTGAAAAAATCAAAATCCTTACCTCCAATGGTCACTGTCACTCTCGACCCTTCTTGAAGGGTATAACCAGCCATAAACTGCGGTTCAAACGAAATAGGTGAATGAGAACGCTTGGTAACCAAGAAAAAATTATCACCATGATTAACTGTCGTTGGAAGAGCCTTCAAAGGTACCGATAACACATAGCAAATCGTATTTTTGGGCGATTTATAAGAATAGGCTCCCCACGCTTCAAATTGATTTAAACGGCTTGGCGTTTGTGCATATGCCACTCCTGCTGTAACAAAAACCATTACAGATGCAGCAATAACAGTCTTTTCAAACATCTTCATTTAGCTCACTTCTTTAGTCTCTAACAAGATTTTCTTCATTGGAAAAATTCAACAAAAACTCCCCGACATTCATGTGTTATTGTCCTAATTCCTTCAATAAGCGAAATATTTTCAAACTAATCAAAATAGATTTCTACGTTTCATTATGACCTTTTAATCGTTACCAAAAAATAAACTTCTTATTCAATAACCACATTAAAAAATAACATCTTCATTTTACGCTACTTATTTCGTTTTTGTATAAAAAACGATTTCTTTAAGCTATAGAACTTCAAAACGAGATGAAAATATACCATCACACTATTAAGAAATAAACCATACTCTTTATATCACAAGCAATCTGATGCAAAATTTTGAAAACACACCCCAGACTCCCCGCAAAAAAGCTTAATCGCCTTACGAATATCACTTCTCGACTTTATGCATTCAATACATTTATGTTCGCAAAATACTCCACCTTTTACTCATTATAGTGCATTCATATTTCGTATTCAATATCGTCCCGATAACACTTTTTCTCAACCTTCAAAAGACCTTGTAAAAATAATAAAATATTATCAAGGTATTAATAATAAAACATAAAGAATTTAGATTCTATCTCAATAATCACATACAACTTTGTTTCTTTTGATCTTATTTCCCTATATATTTCATCTCCAATTATTAATTTCTAAAATGATTTTAGTAACTTATAATAGCTTAATCGTATTATTTTAATGTATTAGACGATATTTTTCTTTCTGTTATAAAAAACTTCTTAAGAATTCTTTGGGAAAGTCTCCTTATCTTATTTCTAAGTAATTTATAAAAAGAAATATAAAACTTTTTTCTATAGCAGTTCTAACATTACCATTTTTTAAACAATATTTTAATCAATTAAAGACACTTAAATAAATCTTCCTATGCATAAAAACTCTTTCACCCAACCTAAAGGTATAATTTTCATTCTTACCGTACAAAATTGTTCTTTAGCATGAGCTCTATACAACAGCAGACATCTAAATCATATCTATAAAATAGTTGATCTCTCCACTTGTGAAGAAGAAAGCTGGCATCATAACACTATTTTCCAGCTCCCAATGTTTTGCTGCAACCCTCAATACTTGAGACGATTCATAAGAAGCATTTTTACCCCTTTCTTGTACAGTTTTTATCCACACGCTAATTCCGTTTACAACGTGCAAGGAAATGGTTTTGATTGATTCAACATAAACAAGTTTGGAATGAGAGAATTTTACAATATTCGGATCTCTCATCTAACATGCGAAATAGTGAATTATATTTAAAATCAATATCTTGCTATACTGAAGATACAATATATCTCTTATTTCTTCTTGAGCATTAAAATATTATCCCTAAACACTCAAACTCAACTTACAAAAAAATTCAATGCACAAATAAACTTTTCTGTTGATTTCTTTCCCGCTTTCAAAGGACGAAGATTCTTAATCCAATCTGGACTGAAAAAGTTTGGATTCTTGTCGAGCGATCTCCTCTTTTCTTCCCACTCATGTGATTCACTTAACTAAAGGCTCTACAGACAAGTCCTGTTTAAAAATATTTACCACGCACTCTAAAAGCACTTAATATATTAAGAAGACTTACAGAATTTATCTCACCATATCTCAAATGATAGTGTTTTTACAGTATAACAGGATAAAAGAATCCACGAACATAATAATTAGATGCTTTAATATACGAGAACAAGAAAGGAAAAGCCCTTCGTTTTTGTTGGTTACTCTTTAAAAAGAAGGTTCAATTAGAAGTAATTTTCTTAAATCTCATGACATAACCTTTTGTTATTAGTCTTAAGATGCAAATTATATTATTTCCTACGCTCTGTAGTGCATACCTCGCAATTTATACGCTCATAATAACTTTTAAGCTGCATTTGATTCTGAAGTTTGAATCAATAAAGCATAAAGCGCATTGGCATTATGCGTACTGCGCAACTTTTGTACAACATCAGTGTGACGCAAAACACGTGCGATCTGTGATAAAGCTTTTAAGTGATCTGCACCAGCATTTTCAGGTGCTAAAAGGAGAAAAACGAGATCTATAGGTTCGTCGTCAAGAGCTTCAAAATCAACAGGACTTTCAAGACGTGCAAATATACCAATGATCCGATTAATATCAGGTAATTTTCCATGAGGAATCGCAATACCTCCACCCAAACCCGTTGAACCAAGCTTCTCGCGTTGTAAAACAACATCAAAAATCACATGTTCACTAAGACCTGTTAGCTTGGAAGCTTTTTCGGCTAAAATTTGCAGAACCTGTTTTTTCGAATTAGCCTTAAGAGCCGGAATGATCGCTTCCGGTGCTATTAACTCACTCAAATTCATACTTTAATTTTCCTCTTACACGCTAAAATGCTCATCAATAAACCTATAAACGCTATAGATACTTAATGTTCTTTCACTTTTCGCAACATCGCATGTGTTTTTACTTTTCAATTTATAATGGGTGATGGCTCAATACATCTCATATCACTTCTAAAACAATAATAAATAGTATTCGGATCATCATTAACGGCATGAGAAACCAAACAAATGAAGTTGTTCATAAAGTTAATTTCCTTACGACTCTAGAAAAGGCCATTATTCATAAACTTATTAAACTTGTCATAAGAGTTGATGTATAATCCGCCATCAGAGTTTTTCTTTCTTTAAACAATGAGCCCTTAAATTAAGATGAAAAGCATACTGAGCAAAATGGACCTTTACTTTGAAAATTACTGTATAGCTTGAACATCGACTTATAACAAGAATATAAAGATTTTTAGAAATTTAATGATTATTTTAAAAGATTTATAGATTTAGCCTGATATCTGTAGCCAAGCTCCTATTTTCAAATAGGCGATATAAACCAATAAAATACGACAACTCCTATTGAATAACCGCAATATATAAACCGGTGCTCCCATCAAAATACCTAAAACAGCATCATCGATATATTTTTTGATTCGACAGAGAAAAATATGATAAATATCTCTTACCTTTCAATAACACACGCATTTATTGAGAGCTTCGTTTATCACTCATTATCACGTTAATCTAGTGATATCTTTATCTATGATACAATTATGAGTAAGCTAAACTTATAAAACAACAAACTAACCTCTAATGATGAAGCCTTTTTCACCACTCAATAACAACATTAAGGTTATAGTCATAAAAGAAGTTTTGGCATAAATAAGGAAATTTTCAGTAATAATGTTTGGTTAAACTTAAATGGAAACTCGTGAAAGCTGTAAAATCAAAGAGAAAACTGATTTCCCAAATAAATTCTGCGTACATCAACGTTGTTGATAATATCGTTAGGACAACCGTGAACTAACACCCGCCCTGTATGAATAATATAAGCGCGATCGACAAGCCCTAATGTCTCACGCACATTATGATCCGTTATTAAAACACCAATGCCACGCCTCGTTAAATGACGAATAAGTTGTTGAATATCGAAAATAGCGATAGGATCAATTCCTGCAAATGGTTCATCAAGTAACATAAAATGGGGACGAGAAGCTAAAGCGCGTGCAATTTCAAGTCGCCGACGTTCACCTCCAGATAACGAAAGTGCAGACATTTTACGTAAATGATCAATTTTAAATTCATGTAAAAGGCTATCTAACTCTTCACGTTGTTTAAGGCGATCTTTTTCAACGACCTCTAAAACAGCTTTAATGTTATTTTCTACTGAAAGACCACGAAAAATAGACGCTTCCTGTGGAAGATATCCAATACCTAAACGCGCACGTCGATACATCGGAAGATGCGTAATATCAAATCCATCAATTTTAATGGATCCTCCATCAGATTTTATAAGCCCTGTCACCATATAAAAACAAGTTGTTTTACCTGCCCCATTGGGCCCTAAAATGCCAACGGCTTCTCCCGTACGAATGCCAAAAGAAACACCATTAACAGTTCGTCTTCCTCGATAAACTTTAATCAAATTACTGGCAATCAAGGTCCCTTTTAAGGGATTTTTTGAAGCTTCACTTTCAAGATTATACCTATCGGTCTGTTTTTTTCTTTTGATTCCAAACATGAAATCTTAATGGCCATTCTTTTGATTTTGTTTTAAAATAATAGAAACACGACCTTTTTTCTTAGGCGTCTCACAACCTTCTAAAAAAGCCTTTCCGCTTTCCATATTTGCCGTTAGTTTGCACCCCGTTGCCACATTGTCACCATCAGTTAACACAACATGATTCCCTGTCAAACTCATCATTTTTGACTTTCCATCAAAAACACCTTTATCACCCGTAGCAACTTGCGTAGCAATTTTTATATAAACTTTTCCTAAAGCTTCCATTTTTTGTATACTCGACGAACCAAATAAAGAAACAGATGATGCCTTTGTATCTTCCTTGTTTTTATCAATTTCTTTATATGCTTTATCGTAGTAAACAACTAATTCTGCCGTTTTTAAAAGACGTTCACCTTGTACCACTGAAACATCACCCTTAAAAAGCGCTATCCCTTCTTTATCACGTATTTCCAAAGAATCTGCATGAAGTTCTACCGGTTCTTTATCGCTTGATAGACTTATTCCAAAATGAGCCACTTCAGCATATCCTAAAACTGCTCCTTCTCCTAACATTCCCATGCTAAAAGCTAACATCACACCTATCCATCTTTTGTACGATTTCATTATTTCAATTCTTCTGTTTGTATATACACATACTTCTCTTTATAAATATCCTTTAAAGATTTGTATTGATATTGCGTTATTGCTTTTGAAGCACTAAATGCACACCACCATGGAAATATATGTTTTTTCCTTTTTCTCGAATTTGTAAGGCGTTTGCGGCAAGATTCAAACCGGCTTGCTGAATATTAACACGTTGATCTGTTTTTAACTGTCCCTCGGATAAGTTAATACTAGCTGACATAAATCGTACCATCATCCCATCATTCGTCGTAATCGTGAATGGCTTATCCAACTGTAAAAAACCATTAATGTTATCGTAAACCCCCCCTTGTGCGACGAGAAAAACCTGTCGTTGTTGGCCCATAAACGCTCTAGCTGTAATGTTTTGCAACCCAATCATTCCAGCGCGTGTATGGTCTTGAAATGCCTTTTCTGCTTTAAGCCAATAAGGTTCATGAGCACGCGTATACCCTTCTAATTTTGGATTGAGCATCGTCAAATTCATCACGCCACTTTCTCCATTATTCAAAGGCATAGAATCAGAAGTAACGGGAACCAAGAAAAACGTAAACCAGCAAAAAACCAGCGCTGAAATCAACGCTAAGAGAGGTAAAAAAATTTTTAATATGCTAATGCGACGCGAATGACGGGATGCTTTTTTTAAAACATCTCCAAAAGATGATTGCGTTGAAAAGGCTTTATAATGATTGTGTACGGACATACTCTCCTGATCTCTTAAATCCTCCGCATTTTTAATCTGTATACCCTTTATAGAAGGTATTTTCAAATTTTGTTTCTTGCAATTTGTTTTTTCTTGATTTTATTTTGCTTTTATCCGTTTATATATTGTAATATGCATGGAGTGCACAATTACAAAATTTTTTTGTGTGAAAGTGAGGCTATTGTGGTAAAATCAGAGCTTGTACAAATTATCGCTCGTCATAACCCGCATCTTTTTCAACGGGATGTGGAGAATATTGTAAACGCTATTTTTGAGGAAATTGCAACAGCACTTGCAAATGGCAATCGCGTTGAACTTCGTGGATTTGGAGCTTTTTCTGTAAAAAGCCGTTCAGCCCGTAATGGACGTAACCCACGAACAGGTGAAGCCGTTTCTGTTGAAGAAAAGTGGATTCCTTTTTTTAAAACTGGCAAGGATTTACGCGACCGTCTTAATCAGTGAGAAACTTATGATAATTAAACGTATTCTTCTAACAAGTATCGGTGTGATTCTCGCAGCGGTTTTGATTGTTTTTATCGTGGCTAATCGTCAAATGGTTCCGTTAACCCTTGATCCTTTTCGAGCAAATCCTGAAAGTTTTACTTATCATGCTCCCCTCTTTATATGGCTCTTTATTTTCTTTGGTTTTGGTATTTTATTAGGAAATCTGATCAGTTGGTTTTCCTATCACAAATACAAAAAAGCTCTCAAAAAAAGTGAAGCTGAGATTGAAAAATTGAAAACATCTATCACAAATCTTGTGTAATGGTATTTAAATGAAATCTTTTCTCTTTAGTATTTTATATTCAGTACAGAGTTAAAAGCGCTCTTTTTCTTTTTTATACATGTTTTAATTGACTTTAGCTTTTTTGCACTTTTACGAAACATTTAAGAGCTTTATAATATATTTTTATACCTCATATACCATGATACAAAACATGCCCGCACAATGCTTTCAATCCTCCCATAACAATAGATATCCGCAGGAAAAGCTGCCCCTTATTTTAGAAACGGGTATAAGCGAAAACTATGCTCTCATTGATTCTGGTCATGGACAAAAATTAGAACGTTATGGAGCTTACCGCATTATTCGACCAGAAGGTCAAGCACTATGGAAACCCGCTTTACCACAAAAACAATGGGCTGATGTTGATGCTATTTTCACAGGAAACCTTGATGAAGAAGGGGTTGGGCGTTGGCATTTTCCTAAAAAGCCACTTGATGAAACATGGGCTCTTGCTTGGAATGGATTGTCTTTTCTAGGCCGTTTTACTTCCTTTCGTCATGTGGGGGTTTTTCCTGAACAAGATGCCCATTGGCGCTCTATGGAAGAACAAATTGTTAAAGCCGAACGCCCTATAAAATTGTTGAATCTTTTTGGCTATACAGGTATTGCCTCTTTGATTGGAGCACGAGCGGGTGCGAATGTTACCCATGTTGATGCTTCTAAAAAAGCCATTGCGTGGGCAAAAGCTAATCAAGAAAGAGCAGGATTACCAGATCATTCTATTCGCTGGATTTGCGATGATGCTATGAAATTTGTCGAGCGTGAACTGCGTCGTAAGAAAAGCTATGATATGATTCTTCTTGATCCCCCTGCTTATGGGCGTGGACCCCATGGTGAAATTTGGCAACTGTTTGATCATTTACCCGCTATGATCACAAATTGTCGTAAACTTCTCTCTGATAAACCGCTCTCTGTTGTCCTTACGGCTTATTCTATTCGTGCTTCCTTCTTTGCACTTCATGCTTTAATGCGTGATGCATTTGTAAATCTTGGTGGTACGGTCGAATCAGGAGAACTCATTTTGCGTGAAGAAGTTGCAGGACGTGCTCTTTCTACTTCTCTTTTTAGCCGTTGGATTGCTTGAATATGTGTAGACCCAAAACTGGTAGAGTGAAAGAAATTACCTCTCTTAGCAACCCCATCATAAAAAATCTTAAAGCACTTAGCCAAAAGAAAAACCGTAATAGAGAAGGTCTTTTCATGGCAGAAGGATTGAAATTGGTCATTGATGCTCTCAATCTTGGCTGGACAATACAGACGCTTATTTTTTCTAAAAGTGAAATCGGTAATGCTACTATCGAAAATACTGCCGCACGTGCTGTAGCCAACGGTGGTTTTGTTATTAAAGCCTCACAAAAGGTTATGGAATCACTTACCCGACGCGATAATCCACAAACAGTTATTGGTATTTTCAAGCAAAAATGGCACTCTTTTGAAATGATAAAAGGGCAGATTAAAGATGTTTACATCGCGCTTGATCGTGTACGTGATCCTGGAAACCTTGGTACCATTATTCGAACCGCTGATGCTGTAGGTGCTAAAGGTGTTATTTTAATTGGCGAGACAACAGACCCTTTCTCGCCTGAAACAGTCCGCGCAACCATGGGATCTATTTTCTCTGTACCACTTTATCGTTTTGATGAAAACGGCTTTTTAAACTGGTCTTCTCACTTTAAAGGTATGATTGTTGGAACACACCTCAAAGGTTCTCTGGATTATCGCACACTTGACTTCAAAAATGGCCCTATTATCCTTTTAATGGGGAATGAAAAACAGGGATTATCAGATCTTCTTACGAATCGGTGTGATAAACTTACGCGTATTCCACAAAGCGGACGAGCAGACTCGCTTAATCTAGCTGTAGCAACAGCTGTTATGCTTTATGAAATCCGTCGCCCCTATTTAATACTGGAACCATGTGAGGAAAAACATGATTCGTAAATCACTCCCTTTTCTTCTCTTGGGCTTGGCTTTTACAGTAGTACTTGATCAAGCTGTCAAATACTGGGTTATGCACAATATGCCTTTAGGAACAGAAATTTCGCTTATTCCTTTTCTTTCCCTTTATCATGTGCGCAATTCTGGCATTGCATTTTCGTTTTTTTCTTCCTTTTCTCAGTGGGGAATCATCGCCATCACGATCATTGTGATTATCTTTCTTTTATGGTTATGGAAAAATACTGAATATAATAAGTCTTTAATGTGCTTTGGCCTTATTCTTATTATTGGGGGAGCCATCGGCAATCTCATTGATCGTATTCGCTTTCATCATGTCACTGATTATATACTTTTTCATATTGATGATATTTTTTATTTTGCTATTTTCAACCTTGCAGATAGTTTTATCACTCTCGGTGTTATTGCCATCCTTATTGAAGAATTGCGTACTTGGATGAAAGCAAGGCGTCATTCCAATAGTACATCTTCTCATTGATATGTTCAGTGCCTTAGAAAACAGAGATTATTGACCGTCACAAGTCTGATTACGCATTGATTTCTCTTAATCAATTCTTGTTGCTCGTCATTTCACGTGTTTCTCTTCATGGGACTATAAGATCTTACTTTCTTTTAAACTTTACATTTCTACACTTAGTTAGTGCAAAAGAAATGAACTCAAATAGAATCAATATTTTTTATCCATGTGTCCTACATCACAATTTTTGAGGAGACATTTCACAGCATTTGAAGTTCTGTTTATTTGATTAGAACAATTGATTTTCGTACGTTTTTTAGTTTTTACAGATATCGCTTTTACAGAGCCTTTCTTAAGCGCTTCGTTTAAAAACTTTCCTTTTTTATTTTATATATTGTTTAATAAAAAACATTTTTTCAACTATTTTCAATGGTGTCTTGTTAAAGCAACATATTGATTATAAATATAAATTACCGTTTTTCATATTGAATAAAAGCCCTTACTATCCTAAATCTCTTTTATTTGGAATCTGTTCATGTTGAATCCATTAAAACAATGTCTCTTGCAAGACACAAGTCAATAATCTTGATTGATTTAATATGAACAGATTTTCAACCAGAGAATCTTGCGATATTCGGAGTATCATTTAGCATTCAAAAAGACAATTTATCATTATACATCAATATATTATATAAAAATCCAATTCAATAGCTCTTATAACCGTGCAAAACAGATGCAATATTGGAGGTTGAAAATAGTGTGATGATACTTGCCGCTCTTCTCATAAACGCAAAAATAGTGAATATTTTATAAGGGATTGTATTACATAGTTTCTGTGAAAATAGAAAAGTTTTTAAGTATAGTCTTTTTATCTTGCAAAAATATGGCAAAAAATGGAAATATTTTTTATTAAAATGAACTATTTCCTTACCAATTTGTAAGGTTCCTTCTTCATATAAATCTCTTGTAATTTTTAAATAAATCTCCATAATAAGAGCATATATGCTGGAATTCTGTCAGTGATTCTTAAGGGTTTTTGTATTTGCCCAATTAAGGCTTATACCAAGCTTATCTGTGTAATGACAGAGACACCTTTAAAGCCCTATACCTGACAGAACATATGCTAAAGGATTTTATATTATGGCTAATTTTAAAGATTTACGTTCGGCACCTGCTTCTCATGCCGATGCATCAATTGATCAGGGATTACGCGACTATATGTTGGGTGTCTACAATGCAATGGCCATTGGTTTGCTTATTACAGCTGCTGCCGCTTATGCAATTGTATCATTAGCAACGACAACAGATATGAGCCAAGCAGCAGCTCAAATCAATAGCAGTGTTTATCTAACACCATTTGGAGTAACATTTTATACATCGCCATTCTCTTATATTGTTATGTTTGCACCACTCATAGCAGTCTTATTTCTCAGTTTTAAAATTAATACATTGAGCACAAATGCTGCTCGTAGTCTCTTTTTTGGTTATGCTGCTCTGGTTGGTCTTTCACTGTCTTCAATCGTTTTGCGCTATACGACAGAAAGTGTTGTGCAAACCTTTGTCATTTCCGCCGCAACTTTTGGAGCTCTTTCACTTTATGGATACACAACAAAGCGTGATCTCACAGCAATCGGTTCATTCTTATTCATTGGATTGATCGGCTTGTTGCTTTCCATGATTGTGAACATTTTTCTTGGATCAAGCGCTTTGCAGTTTGCTATTTCTGTGATTGGTGTTTTTATCTTTGCTGGTTTAACAGCCTACGATACCCAGAGCATTAAGTTGATGTATTATGAAGGAGATGAAAGCGATACCAGAGGACGTAAAGTTATTATGGGCGCGCTGAATCTTTATCTTGATTTCATCAATATGTTTGTCTTCTTGCTACAGTTTCTTGGCTCAAACCGTGATTGATTGCAAAAATCATTACTTAATTAAAGAACCTTGTTTCTAAAAGAAACAAGGTTCTTTTGTTTTTAGTGTAAATCTTTACCCTCTGCTTCTTAGAAACTATTCTTTTCGCAAAATGACAAAAATCCCTTATAAGCAAAAATTCCCTTGGTTTACCGGTTTTATCCAACAAAAACTCCATAGCTCCTTTTTAAATACAATTCACAGCCGCTCTCATCATCAATCAAACATCGTCAATCAAAATAGTAATTATGATCTGACCGTTGCTTCCTATAATGTGCATAAATGTGTAGGTGTTGATAAAGTTTTTAATCCTACAAGAATTGTCCGTGTTATTACTGAATTACAAGTTGATATCCTTGCTCTTCAAGAAGCAGATAAACGTTTTGGGGAACGCATCGGTTTGATTAATCTTCAGCTATTAAAAGCTGAAACCGGTTTGATTCCTGTACCTCTTAATACTATGTCACCTCATGGCCATGGTTGGCATGGGAATGCTCTTTTTTTGCGAAAGGGATATGTACGTGATACTTTACAAGTCACTCTTCCTAGTATTGAACCACGTGGGGCTGTAATTGTAGAGTTGGAAATGGCAGCAGGCCCTATTCGTATTATTGCGGCTCATTTTGGCTTATTACGTTACTCTCGTAAACAACAAACAAAAATGCTCCTTGAAATTTTCCAAAAACGCCCCCTTATGCCTACACTCCTCATAGGAGATTTTAATGAATGGCGAATGGGAAAAGGCTCATCTTTAAATCATTTTTCTCCCTATTTTGATAGCACTTTTGAAGTTGTACCAAGCTTTCCCTCTCGTTTTCCTTTGTTAGCCCTTGATAGAGTTTTTTCTTTTCCCCACCAATTGGTAACAAGTATTGAAAATCATTATTCACCACTTGCACGCATTGCTTCAGATCATTTGCCTATCAAAGCCTATCTTAATCTTTCCAACGCAATCAATATTCTTAAAAATAAATAAAAAAATTAATGTGCCTCATCCCAATTTTGAGCCGTCATAACTTTTACTTCAAGCGGTACAGATAAAGATAGAACCGGTATTGTAGCATTTTCCATAACATTTTTAACAACAGTCATGGTTTTTTTACTTTCTTCTTCTGGTACTTCAAAAATCAGTTCATCATGAACTTGCAGCAACATTTTTGCTGATAGTTTTTCTGCTTTTAAAGCATCTTCCATATGTATCATAGCGCGGCGAATAATATCGGCCGCAGAACCTTGAATTGGAGCATTGATAGCTGCCCGCTCATTAAGAGAACGAATTTTTACATTCTTTGCTTTTATTTCTGGATAATGGATACGACGTCCAAAAATTGTTTCTACATAACCATTTTCACGTGCAAAGATTTTGGTCTTCTCCATATAATCTTTAATTCCTGGAAATCTTTCAAAATACAGTTGAATATAACGACCCGCTTCTTGGCGTGAAATTCCCAATTGATTGGCTAATCCAAAAGCTGAAATACCATAAATAATACCAAAATTAATCGCTTTTGCACGCCGTCGTATATCTGAATGCATTCCTTCTATCGCAACACCAAACATTTGTGATGCCGTTATAGCGTGAATATCATGCCCTTTAGCAAAAGCTTCTTTTAATGCTTTTATATCCGCAATATGTGCAAGAATGCGCAACTCAATCTGACTATAATCAGCAGAAAGTAACACATGTCCTTTGGGAGCAATAAAAGCTGTTCGAATTTTACGTCCTTCAGCAGTTCGCACTGGAATATTTTGCAAATTTGGCTCTGATGATGATAACCGACCTGTTGATGTTATTGCCAAAGAATAATTCGTGTGAACTCGCCCTGTTTTTGAAAAAATATAAGAAGGCAAGGCATCTGTATAGGTAGATTTTAGCTTTGAAAGTTGACGCCACTCAATAATTTTACGCGGTAAAATATGACCTTCAGCAGCCAACTCTTCTAAGGTCTGTGCAGAAGTTGACCATTGTCCACCCTTTGTTTTAGCGCCTCCAGGCAATCCCATTTTGCCAAAAAGGATATCCCCTAATTGCTTTGGCGAAGCAAGATTAAACTTTTCATCAGCTTGTTTGTAAATTTCCTCTTCTAGAATCAAAGCAGCTTGTGCCAACTCTCCTGAAAGACGCAATAAAATCTGCCGATCAATAAGAATCCCCCGTTCTTCCATTCTTGCAAGAACTTCTACAAGAGGTCTATCAAGACGCTCATAAATTTTTGTCATTCCACGAGCAACAAGTTGCGGTTTCAATACTTGCCAAAGACGTAGCTTTATATCAGCATCTTCCGCCGCATAAAGGGTTGCTTGTTTTAAATCTACTTGTGCAAAAGAAGTAATTTTTTTCCCGTTATGCGTTAAATCTTTATAGGCAATTGGTTTATGCTCAAGCCAACGTTCAGACAAATCATCCATATTATGGGTTAACATTCCAGCATCAAAAGCATATGATAAAAGCATGGTGTCGTCAAAAGAGCTTATCATAATGTCGTATTGCTTCATCACCAACCAATCATATTTTATATTATGACCAATTTTTAACACCGCTGAATCTTCTAATATCGGTTTTAAAAGTGCTAAAGCTTTTCGAGCCCCAATCTGTGAAGCAATGCGCCCGCCCCTCAAAAGGTCCTCTTCTCCTTCATCAAAATGTTCAAGAGGTATATAAGCTGCTTTTTCCGGCTGTAATGCGAGTGAAAAACCAACAAGCTTTGCTTGCATCGGATCAAGAGATGTTGTTTTAGTATCAAAAGCGAAAAAACCCTGCTCTTGTGCTTGTGATAACCAGTCTTTTAAAATTTCCTCATCAAGAATTGTTGTATAAGCATCTCTTGTAATTTTTTGAGTCAGCGCTTGATCTTTACGTTCTTGTGCAAAAACTTGTGGAGAATTTTCAGAAAAATTATGAAGGGATGCGCGCTCAGTATTCTTGATATCAGAATCATGCCTGATATCAGAATCATTCCTGGGGCTTAGTTTTTCCCATTCAACATTTATATCAAGTGCGTCAATAACAGCTGCATCGCATGTTGTTGCCTCTGCCACGCGACGCGTTAATGTTGAAAACTCCATCGCTTTCAAAAAAGCAATTAAACGTGGACCATCTTGTGGCTCCAAAATAAAATCATCTAAATCATTATCTATAGGAACATCTGTTTTAAGCCTGACAAGTTCACGAGATATTTTAACTTGTTCTCTATAAGCTTGAATGTTTTCACGTCGTTTTGTTTGTTTAATTTCTGTTACGTTTTGCAATAAAAGATCAAGAGAACCAAATTCATTTAACAACTGAGCTGCAGTTTTTGGACCAATGCCTGGAATACCCGGTACATTATCCGTTGAATCTCCAATTAATGCTTGTAAATCAATCATTTTTTCAGGCGCAACACCCCATTTTTCTATAACTTCTGAGATACCTATATGCTTATCTTTCATTCCATCATACAAAGATACATGCGTATTTACGAGTTGCATAAGATCCTTATCGGAAGAAATAATGGTTGTTTTTGCCCCAACCTTTGTTGCCAACTTTGCATAGGTAGCAATTAAATCATCCGCTTCAAAGCCTTCCTTTTCAATACAAGGCAAATTAAAAGCCTTCGTTGCTTGGCGTATTAGCGCGAATTGAGGAATTAGATCTTCAGGAGGTTCAACGCGATTCGCTTTATATTCAGGATAAATTTGTTTCCGAAAAGTATCAGATGAATAATCAAAAATAACAGCAAAATGTGTTGGAACAACACCCGTAGCTGTATTACGAGCATCACAAAGTAATTTCCATAACATATTGCAAAAACCAGCTACTGCTCCTACAGGAAGTCCATCCTTTTTACGTTTTAAAGGCGGCAAAGCATAATAAGCACGAAAAATATAGCCTGATCCGTCAACCAAAAAAAGATGATCTGTTGCTTTCATGACAATTTTTTCTCCATTTCAGCTAAAAAAACAAATTACCCTTATATATTTTTTCACTTTGCCTCTAAAAAGCCATTTTTTCTCTTCATAAGACGTGAAGTCGTTGCACTTTATATTAAGTACCTAGAGCTTTTCTTTGCTGTTACAGGATTAATAGCTTTCATTTTGCTCCTCCTATGATAGCTGAGGTACGATGTAGCGACAGGGTCGTTGTGGTGTTCCCCTCCCCACAACGACCGTTTTTTTTTGACATCGATATTCTTTAATTTCAATCGTGACTCTTTTAGATAAAAGATGATGTTATTCATGAATTTTGAAGTTATTCCACAGAGCTTTTTCACCCATTTTGTAGATAAAATCAGCGTGTAACTTTTTTTCTTGCATACTCAATCTTGAAGGTAAAGCCTGCGGGCGAATTTTAACGGCATAAGATGTATCTTTATCGTTCTGGATATGTTCATCAATACCCCTTCTGTTATCAAAACCCAATACACCTTGCTTTCCACCGATGAGCTCAATATAAACATCGGCTAGAATCTCTGCATCAAGCAAAGCACCATGAAGAACACGATGGCTGTTATCAATTCCAAAACGTTTGCATAAAATATCAAGAGAATTAGGACCCATAGGAAATTTACGCCGCGCCATAGCCAATGTATCAAGAATATTATCAACACTGATAAGCGGTTTGTTGACGCGTTTTAATTCTGCATTAATAAAACCAATATCAAAACTCGCATTATGCGCAATCATTGTCGCGTCTTTGATAAATTCCAAAAATTCATCAACAATATCACTAAAACTTTTCTCGTTTTTCAAGCGTTCATTGGTTAATCCGTGAATTGCTACAACTTCATCAGGAATAATAACGCCTTCAGGGTTTAAATAAACATGAAATTGGCGTCCTGTGAGATAACGATCAACCATTTCTACACAACCAATTTCGATTATGCGATCTTTCTCTTTATCTAAACCTGTTGTTTCTGTATCAAAAATAATTTCACGCATAATTTTAATTCTTTAGCAATTTTTTTATCACATCAAAAACCTGTTGACGTGTATTCTCTAAATCTTTCCCTGTATCAATAATAAAATCAGCGCGTTCTCGTTTTTTTTCATCTGGCATTTGTTGAGCGTTGATAAAGGCAAATTTTTTCTCATTCATACCTTGGCGAATCATTACACGTTCTTTTTGTATTTCTGGTGGAGCAGAAACAACAATAACGCTATCCACACGACTTTCACCATTTTTTTCAAACAGAAGTGGAATATCAAGAATAACTAATTTTTTCCCTTGTTCACGCGCTATATCAATAAATTCCCTTTCTTTTTCTTGCACCAAAGGATGAATTATTTTTTCTAATGTTTGTAATTTTTCTTTATCATCAATCAAAATTTCAGAAAGTTTCAAACGGTTAACTTCTCCGTTTTCAACAACACCTGGAAAAATACGCTCTATGAATGACAAAGCTGGCTCACTTTTATAAAGCTGTTGTACTGCTTCATCAGCACTAAAAACAGAAATACCCGCTTGCTTGAAAAAATCAGCAACTGTTGATTTTCCCATAGCAATTGATCCCGTTAATCCTATGATCTTCATTCTCTTTTTTCACTCATATCCTCTAAAATAGCTGTCCGTAACGCTTTTGTTACCTGTGGTCTTATTCCGAACCACTGTTCAAACCCTATAACAGCCTGATGTAGAAGCATCCCAAGTCCATCAACCGTCTTGAGATCACAAGCCTTTGCCTGTTGTAAAAAAGGAGTTATCAATGGTGTATAAATAATATCTGTTACTAATGCCGTTTTTTTTGCTTTATGAAAATCGCAAAAAAAAGAATCACTTTTTTCTTCTGGACTTTTTATGCCAATAGAGGTTGTATTAACAATCAAATCAGCTTGATGAAGTATTTCATGGATTTTATGCCAATCGTAAACTTTAATGATTTTTCCAAAATGCTGAGCTAAATTATCAGCACGTTGTTTTGTACGGTTAATTAAATAAATCTGTTCAAATCCGCGTCTTTTTAAGGCATATATGATAGCGCGTGCGGCACCACCTGCTCCAAAAACAAGAGCTGTTTCCCCTCCCCAATCAGATACAAAATCATCAAGATTAGCGCTAAAACCATAGGCATCACTATTCGTGGCACAAAGCTTATCTCCTTCATACCAAAGTGTATTAACAGCACCAATCATTGTTGCTCTCTCATCTTTATAATCTGCTAAACGAAAAGCTTCCTGTTTATAAGGCAAAGTAACATTTCCTCCACAAAAGCCTATTTTTTGTAAAGACGCAATAAAATGACTGAACTCTTCAGATGTTACTTCTTGTGCAAGATATTCTCCTTGTAAACCATATTGTTTAAGCCAAAAATTGTGAATTCTTGGCGATTTTGAATGATGAATTGGAGAACCAACAACAAAAGCACGCGGATAATTTGTTTTTTTTATTGTTAAGTCAACCATCAATAATTCCTAAGTGGCGCAGTTTTATGAGTAGAGGCAGCAAAGGTAAACCAACAATGGTAAAAAAATCTCCTTCAATTTTTTCAAAGAGATGAATTCCTTCTCTTTCAATTTGATATACTCCCACGCTGTTTAAAACATCTTTTCCTACGCGTGCTAAATAACGTTCAATAAATTCTGATGAGAGTAAACGGACGGACATATGTGCACTAAAAGCTTCAACCCAAATTTTTTGACCATTTTTAAATAAAGCTACCGCACTATGAAGAGAATGGGTTTTTCCTGATAATTCACATAAACGTTGATGTGCTTCTTTAATATTTGTTGCTTTGTGAAAAACTTGACCTTCAAAATCAAGAACTTGATCACAACCAATAACGAAAGCATCAGGAAAACGATCTGAAACATTTTTTGCTTTTGCGCTCGCAAGAAAACAGCTGAGTTCTTTAGGTGTTTTTTCTTTTGCTTTTTTTTCTACTTCTCTTTCATCAAAAGAAGCTCCTTCAATGGAAAAATTTAAGCCTGCTTTTTTTAATAATTTTGCACGATAAAAACTAAGAGATGCTAATATTAAAGTATCTGCGTTCATGAGAATTTTCTCTCATTTCCTTCACGAAATCGTGATAACAGTTCAAATATTGCAGCAGCAGTTTCTTCAATAGAACGTCTTGTGACATCAATAATAGGCCAACCAAAACGTTCGCAAATGCGTTTTGCATGGATTAATTCTTCAGCTATGTTGATACGATTAGTATAATTATCAAGAGCAAAACCTTCTCCTAAATCTCTATTTTGACGAATATGTGAGATTCTTTCAGCTGAAGCAATTAAACCAATAATTAAAGAATTTTTTGCCTCTAAAAGGGATTCTGGCAAATCAATATTAGGAATAAGAGGAATATTAGCCGTCTTTATTCCGCGATTTGCTAAATAGATGCTTGTTGGTGTTTTAGAGGTTCTTGAAATTCCCACAAGGATCACATCTGCTTCGGATAAGCTACTGGAAGACTGTCCATCATCATGCTCTATTGTAAAATCCAGTGCCTCAATACGGCGAAAATAATCTGCATTAAGATCATGTTGTGCGCTCGCACGTAAATGTGTTGGCATTCCAAGGTAAGACTGAAAAGCATTTAAAACAGGATGCAATATATCAATACAGGGAACTTCTATTTTTTTGCATTTTTTTTGAAGGAGTAGTTTAAGTTCTTCATCAATCATTGTGTAAAGAACAATACCTGGCTCTTGTTGTATTTCATCAAGAGCTTTCTGTAACTGTATTCTATTACGAATCATAGGATAGATATGCTCTGTTGCCTGAATCATTGCATATTGCGATGCTACAGCTCTTCCAACAGAAATTAATGTTTCTCCTGTTGCATCAGAAAGCATGTGTAAATGAAAGAATTTTTTTTCTTTTGTCACAAAAATTTTAACTCCTTGTTAAGACATGTGTATATATCCTCACCGTTTTTTATAAAACTAAAATTTATGAAAAATTCTCCTTTTTTATGCACAAATTAAATGCTTGTGATAATTTAATCCCTCTTATAAAAAAAGAGGGGATAATATCTTTAAGATAGTGATATTTTTATTCTTTTTTCAGTTCCTTTTGTGGATAAAATTGAGGATAAATAATAATCCACACTAAACACAGTTATAAATAAGAATAATCCTTTCTTTAATATAAATTTATTAATATAAATTTCTGTAAAAAATACTTTTGAATAGCATTTTATTAATGCTATAATCCTAACTCACATTTTTGTTATTAAAATAATTAAATACTATTTGGATTTTATATTTTTTCAAGTTTTTCATATAATTACTTAATATTACAGGAACAAATTTCATATAAATGGTACTTGCAGATTAAAAAAATTGAGTGTAGGATATTTTTTCTTAATAATATTTCACTCATAAATTTCCATAAATTATTTAGAACAATCTTCTCCTTAATTACAAAGAGCATATTTCATGCAAAAAATGAAACTACAAGAACTTAAAAGCAAAAATCCCGTTGAGCTTGTTTCTTTTGCTGAAACATTAGAAGTTGAAAATGCCTCCCTTATGCGCAAACAAGAATTAATGTTTGCTATCTTGAAAAAACTTGCTCTACAAGACGTTGAAATTATAGGAGAAGGTGTTGTTGAAGTTTTACAAGACGGATTTGGATTTTTGAGATCTGCTGATGCTAATTATCTTCCTGGTCCTGATGATATTTATCTTTCACCTGCACAAATACAGTCGTTTTCTTTAAAAACAGGCGATACAATTGAAGGTCCCATACGCAGTCCAAAAGAGGGAGAACGTTATTTTGCTCTCCTTAAAATTAATACAATTAATTTCGAAAAACCTGAAAAGATTCGTTATAAAATCCACTTTGATAATCTTACTCCTCTTTATTCAAATGAACGTTTCCAAATGGAAATACAAGATCCTACAGAGAAAGATATGTCATCACGCGTGATTGATTTGATATCTCCATTGGGAAAAGGACAAAGAGGGTTAATTGTAGCTCCTCCTCGGACGGGAAAAACAGTTTTACTTCAAAATATTGCTCATTCTATTACCACTAATCATCCTGAATGTTATCTCATTGTTCTTTTAATAGATGAACGACCAGAAGAAGTTACTGATATGCAGCGTTCAGTAAAAGGAGAAGTGGTTTCTTCTACTTTTGATGAACCTGCAATACGTCACGTACAAGTGGCAGAAATGGTTATTGAAAAAGCCAAACGTCTTGTTGAATATGGGCGTGATGTTGTTATTCTTCTCGATTCTATTACACGTCTTGGACGTGCATATAATACAGTTGTTCCTTCTTCGGGTAAAGTTTTAACAGGTGGTGTGGATGCAAATGCCCTCCAGCGTCCAAAGCGTTTTTTTGGTGCAGCACGTAATATTGAAGAAGGCGGATCTTTAACCATTATTGCAACGGCTTTGATTGATACAGGAAGTCGTATGGATGAGGTTATTTTTGAAGAATTTAAAGGAACAGGTAATTCGGAAATTGTTCTTGATCGAAAAGTTGCTGATAAACGTATTTTCCCTGCTATGGATATTTTAAAGTCAGGAACGCGTAAGGAAGAACTTCTGGTAGAACGACAAGATTTACACAAAATTTTTGTTCTTCGTCGTATTTTAGCATCTATGAATGTAACAGATGCAATTGAATTTTTGATTGATAAATTAAAGCAAACAAAAAACAATAGTGAATTTTTTGATTCAATGAATACGTAGAGTCATTAAAGTTTTTATTAGGATAAAACCTGTGGATACAATCTTTGCTGTTTCGAGTGGATTGTTACCTTCAGGGGTTGCAGTCATTCGGCTTTCTGGTCCTCATGTTGTGGATATAGTTAAAACGCTTTGTGGTCGTTTACCTAAAGCACGTTTTATGCATTATGGAAATCTTACTGCTCGTGATGGTAGTTTTTTAGATTCTGGTTTAACTGTTTTTTTTCCTGCTCCTCATAGTTTTACGGGGGAAGATTGTGCAGAATTCCATTTACATGGAGGAAAAGCAGTCGTTAATCGTTTTCTCGATGAATTGTCGACATTTTCTGGATGCCGTATTGCAGAAGCAGGTGAATTTTCACGTCGTGCTTTTATGGAAGGAAAATTAGATCTTGTTCAAGCAGAAGGTCTTGCTGATTTAATAGAAGCAGAAACGGAAAGCCAACGGCGTTTAGCTGTTATGGGTACAAGTGGATATTTAACGACGCTTTATCGTGATTGGCGTCATAAGCTTATGAAGGCGCGTGCTTTTATTGAGGCAGAACTTGATTTTGTTGATGAAGCAGATATTCCCAACGCAATATCTGATAAAGTTTGGAAAGATGTTCAGGATCTTTGTACTTCTATTCGGGAATATATTACTGAAGGAGAACGTGCGAGTATTTTACGTGATGGATTAAAAATTGTTATTGCTGGTGCTCCAAATTCTGGAAAATCAAGCATTATGAATCGTCTTTCAGGAAGATCTGTTGCTATTGTAACGGAAGAAGCAGGAACAACCCGTGATGCTTTAGAAATGAGAATTATTCTTGGTGGTTTACCTATTTTTTTAACCGATACTGCTGGTTTTAGAAAAACAGAAAATAAAATAGAACAGATGGGAATAGAAATTGCTAAACAGCATGTTAGGGAAGCTGATTTGGTTATTTTGGTTTATGATATAGGAAATCCTAAGCAAGTTGATTTACCAGAAACATCGGCTGAAATATGGTGTGTTGGCAATAAGCTTGATCTTTATGAAAAAAATGATCAGCGTTGGTCTATACAATTTTCCGCATTAACTGGTTTAAATTTTGATTATTTTATAAAAGAACTTGAATCATTTTGTCATTATCGTGCTTCTAAAATTGGAAATATTGTTCCAGCACGTAAAAGGCAACTTCAATTATTAAAGCAGGCTGTTAAAGAGATTGAATTTTCTCTTAATTATCATTCTCTTGATCTCAGTTTACGTGCAGAACATCTCCGTTGTGCAAGTGATTTTCTTGGGAAAATTACAGGGGATATTGATGTTGAAGATTTGCTTGATATTATTTTTTCAGAATTTTGTGTTGGTAAATAATGATTCACGTGAAACATTGATTATTTCATAGACAGATTATAAAGATTATGTAATTTATATCCTGTTTCACGTGAAACCTTAGAATATTTTCTACGGAATTAATTAAATGCAATCATATGATGTTGTTATTGTTGGTGGTGGTCATGCTGGCTGTGAAGCGGCTTCAGCTTCAGCACGTGTAGGAGCCAAAACAGCGCTTGTTACACATAAAATATCAGCACTGGGAACAATGTCGTGTAATCCTGCTATTGGTGGACTTGGAAAAGGGCATCTAGTTCGTGAAATAGATGCGTTAGATGGTCTTATGGGAAGAGCAGCGGATGCTGCTGGAATTCAGTTTAGACTACTTAATAGACGTAAAGGACCGGCAGTAAGAGGACCACGGACACAGGCAGATAGACAACTTTATAAAAAAGTAATTCAAAAATTATTAAAAGAACAAGAAAATCTTACTCTTATTGAGGATGAAGTTATTGATCTGGTTGTTAAAGATAATTGTGTATCAGGTGTTATTTTAAAAAAACAAGGAACAATTTTTTCTGGTGCTGTTGTTTTAACAACAGGTACGTTTTTAAATGGCTTTATTCATATTGGTAATAAAACATGGGCTGCTGGTCGTATGGGAGATCAGTCAAGTGTAAAACTTGCTGAACATTTGAAAAAATATCATATAAAACTTGGACGATTAAAAACAGGAACCCCTGCTCGTTTGAGTAAAAAAACAATTGCTTGGGAAGCTCTCCAAAAACAACAAGCAGATGAAAATCCCATACCCTTTTCTCTTTTAACAGAGAAAATTGAACAACCACAAATTGAATGTGCAATAACACGTACAAATGAGAAAACACATCAAATTATTAGCGAGAATATTTATCGCTCTGCTTTATATTCTGGAAATATTGAAGGGTTAGGACCACGTTATTGTCCTTCTGTTGAAGATAAAATTGTTAAATTTGGAGAACGTGATGGACATCAGATCTTTCTGGAACCAGAAGGATTAAATGATGATACTGTTTATCCAAATGGTCTTTCTACTTCTCTTCCTGAAGATGTACAAATTTCTCTATTGAAAACCATTGAAGGATTGGAAAATGCTATAGTTTTGCAACCTGGTTATGCTATTGAATATGATTTTGTTAATCCACAACAATTAACGAGAAACTTAGAATTACGTTCTTTACCGGGTTTGTTCTTAGCAGGCCAAATTAATGGTACAACAGGATATGAAGAAGCAGCAGCACAAGGACTTTTAGCTGGATTAAATGCTGCACGTAAAGTAGGTAAATTAGATGAAATACTTATAAGTCGTTCTACTGCTTATATTGGTGTTATGATTGATGATTTGGTTTCACGTGGTGTTTGTGAACCTTATAGGATGTTTACATCACGTGCTGAATTTCGTTTATCTTTACGATCTGATAATGCTGATACGCGTTTAACACCTTTGGCACAAAAATGGGGTATTGTGAGTAAAATACGTTGGGAATGTTATCAGAAAAAACAACAACGGCTTGATCAAGCACGATCAATATGTCAAAATCTTTTTTTAACACCCAATGAAGCTTCTGCTCATGGATTACATGTTAATCATGATGGAATTCGGCGTTCGGCTTATGATTTTCTTGCTTATCCTCATATGACCTTAGAGCGTCTTTCAGATTTTTGGCCACAATTAAAAACAATTGATTCTAAAACAGCAGAATCTTTAGAAATTGAAGCACAATATGCGGTTTATTTAGATAAACAAGCACAAGATATTGCCTCTCTTCAGAGAGATGAGCGTTTAGAAATTCCTTCTTCTCTTGATGTTCAGGCAATTTCAGGTCTTTCAAATGAACTTAAATCAAAAATTCAAGAAGTGTCGCCGCGTTCAATTGCTGATGCACAAAAAATTGATGGCATGACACCCGCCGCGTTATCGCTTATTATTACACATATTCAACGTCAACGACGTGAAAAGGCTAAAACAGCTTAATGAATTTTTCTACAGAAAAAAAATATCAACAATTATTAAATATTGTTCCTTCTGTTTCACGTGAAACGATGGAAAATTTAATTCAGTTTGAGTCTTTAATACTTCAGTGGAATGCACATATTAATTTGATATCTGCTACAACTATACCAGATCTATGGACACGACATATTCTAGATTCAGCACAAATTTTTCCTTTGTATGCTCATTCTTTACATTGGTGTGATTTAGGATCAGGAGGAGGTTTTCCTGCAATTGTGATTGCTATCTTTTTGAAAGAAAAAAAAGCAGGACATATTAATCTTGTTGAAAGTAATGGGAAAAAAGTTGCTTTTTTGCGAACAGTTATTGCTCAACTTAATCTTCCAGCAACGGTTTATCACGCTAGAATTGAAGATATATATCAAAAAATTCCCATATCTGATATTATAACAGCACGGGGATTAGCGCCGCTTGATACTCTTTTACAACTCATTTTTCCTTTATTAACAGAAAAAACAATAGCTCTTTTGCAAAAAGGTCGGGATTACGCTACAGAAATAAAAAATGCCTCTGCCAATTGGCACTTTGATCTGTTAAAACATAAAAGTAAAGTTGATGAAAATTCTGTTATTTTGGAAATTTCTCATATTCGATCATATAGAGGGTAGAGCAAAATGAGCGAAACACGAATTATCGCTATTGCAAACCAAAAGGGTGGAGTCGGAAAAACAACCACAGCAATTAATCTTGCTACAGCTTTAGCGGCTATTGGTGAAAATGTCCTTATTATGGATGTTGATCCACAAGGTAATGCTAGTACAGGTTTAGGGATTGATCGTAATAGCCGTCCTTTATCTTCTTATGATGTTTTGGTTTCGGGCGTTTCAATTACACAGGCGGCTTTAAAAACAGCCGTACCCAATCTTTATATAGTTCCTTCTACACTTGATCTCTTAGGTGTGGAAATGGAAATTTCTTCATCAAAAGATCGCATACAACGCTTACGTAAAGCTCTCTATGATGATCCGGAAATGGAAAAAAAATTCAATTATATTTTAATTGACTGTCCTCCCTCCCTTAATCTTTTAACACTTAATGCTATGGGGGCTGCGGATTCTGTTTTAGTGCCTATGCAGTGTGAATTTTTAGCACTTGAAGGTTTAAGTCAATTACTTGAAACAGTAAAACAAGTGCGATCCGTACTTAATCCATCTTTAGAGATCCAAGGTATTGTTTTAACAATGTATGATGGACGTAATAACCTTTCAAATCAAGTTGTTGAAGATGTACGCTCTTTTATGGGAGATAAAGTTTATCGTACTGTTATTCCACGAAATGTAAGAGTATCAGAAGCGCCTTCTTTTGGCAAACCTGTATTGCTTTATGATCTTAAATGTGCTGGGAGCCAAGCTTATTTGCGTCTAGCATCAGAAATGATTCAACGTGAAAAACAAGCACGTGCTGCTGCTTAAAAATGTAAAATTTTTTGTAAGAAAACTCAAAGAGCAAAATTATGAACGATGATCTATCAAAAAAAAGACTAGGACGTGGATTAGCGGCATTGATTGGAGATATCAATTTAAACAACAATATTGCACGTTCATCAAGCTTTGATAAATTAAATGAATCCGGTAGTCTTTCTGAGCGATTTATTTCTATTGAATCTATTTCATGTAATCCTCACAATCCTCGGCGTCATTTTACTGAAACAGAGCTTGATAATTTGACACAATCAATTCGTCAACACGGTGTGGTTCAACCGGTTATTGTGAGGCCTTTAAGAGATCATCCTCATCGGTTTGAATTGATTGCGGGTGAACGGCGCTGGCGTGCAGCACAACGTGCAAATTTAAGTCAATTACCCGTTATTATTCGTGATGTGGACGATAAAACGGCTTTGGAATTGGCAATTATTGAAAATGTTCAACGTGCAGATCTTAATCCTATCGAAGAAGCAAAGGGATATGAGATGCTTCTAAATGAACATGATTATACGCAAGTAGATTTAGCGCAAGTTATAGGAAAAAGTCGTAGTCATGTTGCAAATACGCTTCGTTTGTTAAAACTTCCAGAAAAAGTACAACAATTCTTAACTGATGGACAACTTTCTGCAGGTCATGCACGTTGTCTTATAACCGTTGATGATCCACAAAATTTAGCTGAGAAAATTATTCGTGAAGGGCTTTCAGTACGTCAAACAGAAATACTTGCATATGAGCAAGCTAATCCTAAAACTAAAAAGCGTACCAATACGGAGAAAGATGCTGAAACAAAATCTTTAGAAAAATTACTTGCAGATGTGATAGGAATGAAAGTTATTATTCGACATGGTAAAAAAGGTGGAGATTTAAAAATACATTACTCTTCATTAGAACAATTAGATGAAATTTGTCGGCGTTTACAAAGTTAATCAATTGTTCTAAAAAGATTTTTTTAACAGGTATCTTTTAAAATTTTTATTATTCTATACATATGCTCTTTAGCAAATTCTATATTTCTTGCAGGTAAAGAGTTTTTTTCATAAGTAGAATTTTCTTCATCAGTAAGTACATACAATGTCGCTTGAAGTGCTAGGTGAGCAACAACAAAATCTTTCGGTGTTATATTATTTTCTTTTAAAATATTTACAAGTTTTGGATTATTAAAAATATAGGAAGCGTCTTTTTCAATATTATCATCATAAGTACTGAGATCACTTTTTGTATTTGTTTGTTCTGGTTCTGAAGATAAATTTCTACATTCTGCTTTGATTTTTTCCAGCTTTAAAAGAATATCTTCTGTTAAGGGATAATTTGCAATGAAAGGCGGTATAAAAGAAGGATCATCTATTTCTTGTTTTTTTTCTTGAGCGTATGATACAAAAGGAAAAATGAAGAAAAAACACAATAGAAGTTTAAACATGACGAAAAATTATCCTTTCTTTTTTGAATTTCAATAAATATTTTTCCGTCTGTTATTCTTTATTTTTAGAAAAACATTTGTAAATATAATCGAAATAAAAACAATTATTAGGAATGGTAAAAACACGGTGTTTTTTTAATGCACATACTTTTTTATTAGATTAATGGGATGATATTTTTTAATGTCTCATAGCTGATTAGTTGCTCAAAATGAGTTTTTCACAGCTATTTAAAAGAATTGTTGCTTTGTAAAAATGTTTTTTAACAAATTCAAGATTGTTTAGAAATATAGTATTTTTCTCAGTAGAATATTCCTTTTCAGGTACAAATATGAGAAGCGCTGATATTTCTTTAAGTGCTAAGGTTCCCGCAGCAAAATCTTTCGGTGTTATATTATTTTCTTTTAAAATATTCACAAGTTTTGGTTTACTAGAAATATAGGTAGTGTAGTTTTCAATACTAGAGTGGATACTAGAATCATAAGTTATAAGATTATTTTTTGTTTCTGGAAGTAAGTTTTTACATTCTTTTTCAATTTTTTCCAGCTTTAAAAGAAAATCTTCTGTTAAGGGATAATTTGCAATGAGAGGTGCTATAAGAGAAGAATTATCTGTTTCCTTTTCCTCTGCCATTGTTTGTTGAATATGTATCACGAAAAGAAAAAGCAGGAACAAACGTAATACGAACTTACGCATGGTTAAAAATTGTCCTTTCTTCTTCGAACTTCAGCAAAAACTTCTTCATCTGTTTTTTCTTCCATTACAAGGTTCTTTCGCAATACACTATCATCCCAGCGGAGAAAGGGATTGGTGGCTTTTTCTTGCCCTAAGGTTACTGGTAAAGTCATAGCGTTTTTTGCACGTAGCAAAAAAACTTCCTCTATTCTTTGGTGGAGTTTTTTATTATGTGGGTCAATTGTTAGTGCGAAAAGAGCGTTATTTTTTGTATATTCGTGTCCACAATAGAGAAGTGTTTCATCAGGAAGTTTACGAAGTTTTTTTAAAGAATTCAGCATTTGTGCTGGTTTTCCTTCGAAAAGACGTCCACAGCCCAATGAAAAAAGTGTATCTCCAGCAAAGAGTAAATTCTTTTCAGGAAAATAGTAAGATAATGCGCCTAGAGTATGACCAGGTGTTGAAAGAGCTAAAAGAAGGTGTGAGCCAAAAGAAAAACTTTCATCAGGTTGAAGTGTTTTATCAAGATGATTGATCTTTTCTTTTTCTGCTTCTGGTCCGATAACCGTAGCGTTGTAAACTTGTTTTAATTCTGATAGGGCTTCTACATGGTCGTGATGATGATGAGTTACAAAAATAGTGTTAAGTGTCCAATTGTGGCGCTTTAAGGCATTGTGAATCGCTTTGCCTTCAGGAGCATCTATTGCAGCTGTCATACCACTTTTTTCATCATGAAGGAGTACACCGAAATTGTCTTCTCGACAAATAAACTGTTCAATCAACATATTTTTTCTCCCGAACAGTGTTTGGCGATGAATCTATAAAATAATCGGTAGTGATGATTTTTTTAAGAATCAGATTTGTCCTCTTCTGTAAAAAGTCCTTTTGAATGTTTTATAATTATAGGCATTTGGGTAAGCATGAAAAGGACTGTTATAGGCATGACGCCAAATACTTTGAAACTTGTCCAGAAATTATCGCTAAAATTACGCCAAATTATTTCATTCAAAATGGCAAGAAAAATGAAAAAAAACGCCCAACGATAGGTAAGTTTTTGCCAACCTAAATCATCAAGTTTTAAGGTAGAATCAAGAGCATAACGTAAAAGTGGTTTTTTAAAAAACATCCCTCCAAAAAGTATAAAAGCAAATAAGCTATTAATGATTGTTGGTTTCATTTTTATGAAAGTTTCATTATGAAGCCAGAGAGTTAGAAAGCCAAAAACTAAAACAAATATTCCTGAAATAAGAGGCATAATAGGAATTTGTTTTGCAAGGATCCATGATAAGCTTAGGGAAATAATAATAGCCACCATAAAAATAGCTGTTGCAGGGAAAATAGGCTTACTAAAATTTTGAAAAAATCCAATGTTTTTTATCAGCCATTCTCCCTTATAATTGGCAAAAAAGAAGGCAACCAATGGACCCATTTCCAAAAGAAACTTAAGTGTTGGTGAGAGAGAAATTTTTTTATTGTTATTCATCTTTTTTTCAGAATTATTGTGTAAATTAAGATTAGATAAAGGCTGTTTCATGCGTGTTTTCCTGCAATAGTTTCGGCAAAGTCAGAAGCAGAAAAGGGTTGAAGGTCTTCAATATCTTCTCCTATACCGATAAAATAAACGGGTAATTTATATTTTGCTGCGATAGCGACAAGAATTCCTCCTCGTGCAGTCCCATCTAGCTTTGTCATAACTAAACCATTAACACCAGCAATATCACGGAAAATGTCCACTTGGTTGAGTGCATTTTGTCCGGTTGTTGCATCAAGAGTTTGAAGGATTGTGTGGGGTGCTTGGGGGGTGTGTTTTTTTAAAACACGAATAATTTTTGCCAACTCATCCATTAATTCAGATTTATTTTGTAAACGCCCTGCTGTATCAATAATTAATACATCACTGTTTGTTTTTTTTGCTTTTTCATAAGCATCAAATGCTAAGCTGGCGGCATCTGCACCCAATTTTGTCGAAATAACAGGAGAATTGGTACGTTCACCCCAAATGTGTAGTTGCTCAATAGCAGCGGCTCGGAAAGTATCACCTGCTGCCAGCATAACTTTTAATCCCCCTTCTGTTAATTTGGCTGAAAGTTTTCCAATAGTTGTCGTTTTTCCAGTGCCATTTACACCTACCAGCAAAATAACATGAGGTTTATGGCTGAGATCAAGTTCTAATGGTATTGCAACAGGTTCCAGAACTTTTTTGACCTCATCAGCTACAATAGTATGAATATCATCTGGGGAGAGGTTTTTTCCGTAACGACTGGAAGCTAAAGTATTTGTGATGCGTGTTGCCGTCTCTACACCTATGTCAGCTTGGATAAGAATATCTTCGAGCTCTTGCAATGTATCTTCATCAAGTTTTCTTTTAACAAAGAGATCGCCAATTGATCCGCTTAGGCGTTGTGAAGAAAGGGATAGGCCTTTTTTAAGGCGCCCAAACCACGCTGTCTTTTTTTGTTCAACAGAAGGTTCAGATAAAATTTCTTCATTCTTTTTTTCACGGATGTTGTCTGTGACAATAATTTTACCAGAAAAGGGAATTTTATCAGAATGGGATTCTAGAAATGGAGATTTTTCATCATATTTTGTAAGTATTGACTCTGGATTTTTTGTTTGTTCTTCTTTTTCTGTGTTTATAGAGATTTGATTATTTTTTGTCTTTTCATTTTTGTCTTTATTTTCTTCTATTATATCGCTTTTATCAGGAATAGAAATCTGTTGTTCAATTTCTTGCTCTTGAGATTTGTTAAAAGAGAATATTTTTTTTATAAAAGATTTAGTCATAAGAATTCTCCTGCTCAAGCAGCGTTTAATTTTGGAGGGACAGCAATCAATTTATCGCCATCATGATCAACGATAAGGGCTTGAACAATTGTTCCTGCTTTTGCACCTTTAACTTGTACAAGAGTATAATCTTCTGTTCGTCCGATTTCATCTTTTTCAACGAGAATTGTTTGTAGACTGTTTTGTAAATGAGCAAGATGCTTTTGGTAAGCCATATCACCTGCTTTACGCAATTTTTCAGCACGCAGCTTAACTATTTTACGGTTGATTTGTGGCATACGTGCGGCAGGTGTTCCTTCTCTTGGACTAAAGGGGAAGACATGGAGATGGGTTAAATTACAATCTTTGATTAAGGCAAGACTATTTTGAAACATCTCTTCTGTTTCTGTAGGAAAACCAGCAATTAAGTCGGCACCATAAACCATTGTAGAACGTTTGGCACGCAATTCTTGGCAAAATTGAATGGCATGTTCGCGCAGATGACGCCGTTTCATCCGTTTTAAAATCATATTATCACCTGCTTGCAAAGATAAATGCAAATGGGGCATGATTCTTGTTTCATAAGCTAAAAGATTTATGAGTTCTTCGTCTGCTTCAATAGAGTCAATAGATGAGAGGCGTAATCGGGCTAAGTCAGGGACATGATGCAAAATAGCTGAAGTTAATTTTCCTAGAGTAGCTTTTCCAGGAAGATCGTGGCCATAACTTGTAAGGTCAACACCTGTAAGGACCACTTCTTGGATACCCCCACCTATCAGCTTTTTAATTTGTTCTATGACAGCACCCATGGGAACTGAACGAGATGGTCCTCGTCCATAAGGAATAATGCAAAATGTACAGCGGTGATCGCATCCGTTTTGTACCTGTACAAAAGCGCGGGTGCGCTCTTGTATTGCACCGACCATATGTGGAGCAATTTTTTGTACTTCCATAATGTCATTGATATGCACCTTTTCAGAATGATTAATACCAAAATCAGGAAGTTGACGATAAGAATGAGCGTGAAGTTTATCTTCGTTTCCTAAAACAAGATCCACTTCTGTCATTGAGGCAAAATTTTGTGCTTCTGTTTGGGCTGCACACCCTGTTACAATGATACGCGCATGAGGATTTTCACGTCTTGCTTTGCGGATAGCTTGTTTTGCTTGTCGTACGGCTTCGGCAGTGACAGCACAGGTATTAAAGATAATAGCACCATCTTTAAGTTGATCTAGCCCTGAAGAAGTACTTTCTTTGCGAATGATTTCCGATTCGTAGCTATTAAGTCGACAACCAAAAGTTACAATTTCTATTGCCATCAGGAGTGATCCTTTTTGTAGCACCCTGTTAAAGGGCTTAAAAAACCACTAAAGTGATATTTAATTGGTCCTGTCATGATAATATGATCGTCTTTTCGGTAAAAAATATTAAGTGTTCCCTTTGGTAAATTTACATCAACATGGCGCTCTGTAAGTCCACGACGATAAGCAGCCACTGCACTTGCACAAGCAGCACTCCCACATGCTTGTGTTAATCCTGCCCCTCGCTCCCATGTACGTAAATTTAGACTTTTCTTTGACGTTATGCAAGCAATGGAAATATTGCACCGTTCGGGAAACAGGGGATCATGTTCAAGTTTTGGCCCATATTTTTCTAATGGAATATGTTGAATATCATTTTCAACAAAAAAGATAGCATGGAGATTGCCAATGGATATGAGACAAGCGTCTTTTAGGGGACCAGCCATAATTTCTACGTGATTGGTATCAACTATTTCACGTGAAACAGGCATCTCTTTTGCATTGAAATTTGGGCATCCCATATCAACAGAAATGAGATTATCGGTTTGGTATTTTCCTTCAATAATTCCAGCGGGAGTTTCTAAATGAAATTTTTCACCAAAATTGTGATCTTTAAGCCATGCGATGACACAGCGGGTACCATTGCCACAAGCTTTAGCCATTGATCCGTCGGCATTCCATATTTCTATGCGGAAGTCGGTTTTTTTCTGGGTTGGTGTGTGGATAGCCATGATTTGATCAAAATGCATTTCAGGATCTGCCGACAAAGCAAGGATTGCTTGTGGTGTAAGAGCGTATGTGCTTTCACGCATATCAACAACAATAATTTGATTTCCAAGACCGTCCATTTTGCTAAATGGCGTTTTCATGAAACTTCTCTATTTCTAATGATTACTTATAAAAAGATATATGACTGAAAATATTATAAATTTCTAGTGTTTAATAAATATAAAATTGGGCACATAAATTATTTCTTTTAAAATAAGTGATTTTAACCTGTTTTTTTTAATTTGTTAATTTATCTTTGTAACTATAACAAATATTCGCTTAATTTTTTTGTGAACTTATTTATTGTCGTGGGAGAGAGTACAGACATGGCGTTTTCAAAAGTTTCGTTTTTCGTTGCACTATCAACTGTAATGTTTTTAGGGGGATGTTCAACAACACGGTTTGATGGTAATGACGATGGTAACGCATTAGAAGTTTTTTATCCATCTCAACAAATGACAATATTAGAAGCGTCTGATCTGTCGTCTACTTCTTCGTCGATATCTGAAGATGCAAACGCTCCGATGTATGAAAAAGGAGATTCTCAGAGCGATGGACGAATGGCTAGTCTCGAATTGCCAAGTAATGCCACTGATTTATTTCCTGCAAGTGTTGCTGGGGTGTGGAATCTTTCTATGGGAGGAAAAGTTTGCCGGATTGCAACTCCACAAACAAAGTTTGGACAAGGGTACCGTGCTGGTCCTTTACACTGTCCAGGAATTGCTTCCCAAGTGAGATCGTGGGCTGTTAAAGGAAAAAGATTATATTTTTATAATAACTCTGGACGTGTTATCCTCGTTCTTTATTCTTCAAATGTTGATCGTTTTGAGGGACGTACACTTGATGATCATCCCGTTATTTTAAGTCGTTAAATCATTTTTGATCGTTTATGACAAACTAAACTAGACGGACAGATTCTTGAAAAGTATTTGTATTTTTCATTGAGATCGGTTTGAAAAAGGTTTTTTGGATGATTCTCGTTTCAACACGTTATAAGGAGCTTGTCGCTAAAGGAGAGGTTTGTTTTGATCCCGCTCAATTAGCTATAACAGAATATTTTGATCATTTATTAAAAAAAATTGCGGAACAAAATATCTCTCATCCTTTGCCTTGGATATTTTGCTCTTTCTTTAACAGAATATTTAAAAGGAAAAAACAAAATATTTCTTGTGTTGTAAAACAAGGAGATGAAACAGGTTTTTTTCAGGGACTGTATATTTATGGTGAAGTAGGACGGGGCAAAACCATGCTGATGGATTTGTTCTTTTCTTGTTTGCCTAAAGGTCATAAAAAGCGTGCCCATTTTAATGATTTTATGGCTGATGTGCATGAGCGTATTAATTTTTATCGTCAAGCATCTGGGTGTGCAAAATTTAAACAAGATAATCCTATTTTAGCTGTTGCTGAGGATCTTGTACGAGAAGCAAAAGTACTTTGTTTTGATGAGTTTAGTGTAACGGATATTGCTGATGCTATGGTATTGGGGCGGCTTATTTCTGCTCTGTTTGATAAAGGAATTTTCTTTATTGCAACCTCAAATGTGGCGCCGGATAACCTTTATTGTAACGGTTTGAATCGTGAGCTCTTTTTGCCTTTTATTCAAGTTTTGAAAGCATATGTTCGTGTTGTTAATCTTGATGCAAAAACAGATTATCGCCTTGAAAAATCAAATCTACAACAGGTGTATGTGTCGCCGTTGGGGGTCCCGGCAAATGAATATATGGATCAAGCATGGACACTTGTATTGCAAGGACATAAGGAGACATCTGATGAGCTTTCTATAAAAGGGCGCATTATTCCTATTCCGCGCTTTGGTGCAGGATGTGCTCGTTTTGATTATGGGGATTTATGTGAAAAGCCTTTGGCCGCGGCTGAATATTTGTTATTAGGGAAGCGTTATCATACGATTTTTATTGATAATGTACCGGTCATGGATGATACATGTCGCAATGAAACAAAACGGTTTATTTTGCTTATTGATATTCTTTATGAGCGCCACATACGGTTGTTTATGTCGGCAGCCGCAGGGATAGGGGCTTTGTATAAAGGGCATGCGCAGATTACGGAAACATTTGAATTTCAAAGAACACAATCACGTCTTTTCGAAATGCAAAGCTACGATTATTTAAAACTTTGGGAAGAACATTTTCTTTTGAAGAAGAAGCATTGATTATACTTTTACCTTTACGTAAACTGTCAAAACAATAACTTTTTGAAATTAAAGAAATATAATAATTCTGTTGTATTTTTTTAAAATTCACTTTATCGATACATCGTGATAATTTTCTAATAGTTGTTTCAGCGGAGGGTTGTTGTTTCTGTAAGGAGATAAATTTGTAAATTTCATTTCTTTACTCCTTTTTATGATATTGTTTGAATATGGTTGAAGTCAAAAATATTCAGTATACGGACGTTGATTGGGTGTGCGCTGAATTATCTAAAAGTTAGGAAAAAATAAAATGGCACGGAAAAAAATAGCTCTCATTGGTTCAGGTATGATTGGTGGTACTTTAGCACATATTATTGGGCTTAAAGAGCTTGCTGATGTGGTCTTATTTGATATTACAGAAGGTGTGCCACAAGGTAAGGCTCTAGATATAGCCGAATCTTCTCCTGTTGATGGTTTTGATATCAGTCTAAAAGGTGCTAATGCTTATGAAGCAATTGAAGGTGCTGATGTTGTTATTGTAACAGCAGGCGTTGCGCGAAAACCTGGTATGAGTCGTGATGAACTTTTGGGCATTAATTTAAAGGTTATGGAACAAGTTGGAGCTGGAATTAAAAAATACGCTTCTTCAGCGTTTGTTATTTGTATTACCAATCCCCTTGATGCGATGGTGTGGGCATTGCAGAAATTTTCAGGTCTCCCTACACATAAAGTGGTTGGTATGGCTGGTGTTCTTGATTCAGCGCGTTTTCGTCATTTCTTATCTGAGGAATTTAAGGTCTCTATTAAAGATGTGACAGCGTTTGTTTTAGGGGGCCACGGTGATACAATGGTTCCTCTCGTGCGTTATTCAACGGTTGGTGGTATTTCTTTGCCTGATCTTATAAAGATGGGCTGGACAACACAGGGAAGAATTGATCAAATTATCCAGCGTACCCGTGATGGCGGTGCAGAAATTGTTGGTTTGTTAAAAACAGGTTCTGCTTATTATGCACCAGCAGCTTCTGCTGTTTCTATGGCTGAGGCCTACCTAAAGGATACTAAGCGTGTTGTGCCTGTTGCAGCTTATCTTTCAGGAGAATATGGGGTTAATGATACCTATGTTGGGGTACCTGTTGTACTTGGTGCAGGTGGTGTTGAACGAGTCATTGAAATTGATCTTGATAAAGAAGAAAGAGGTGCTTTTGATCATTCAGTAAATGCGGTTAAAAAGCTTTGTGAAGCTTGTATTGCTCTTGTACCTAGTCTCAAGTAAATTGAACAAGATTTAATTCATTAAAATAAGTATTTAGAATATTAAAACTTTAGGATTAATAAGATCCATAAAAGAAAAGGACAAATGCATGAATATCCATGAGTATCAGGCCAAACGTCTGCTTCATGAATATGGAGCACCAATTGCAAATGGTGTCGCTGTTTATTCTGTAGAGCAAGCTGAAAAATGGGCGGAAAAATTGCCCGGACCTCTCTATGTGGTTAAAAGTCAGATACACGCTGGTGGTCGTGGTAAGGGTAAGTTTAAAGAACTTGGTCCTGATGCAAAGGGTGGTGTTCGGCTTGCACAATCTGTTGAAGAAGTTGTTGCAAATGTTCAAGAAATGCTTGGAAAAACTTTGGTAACCAAACAAACTGGTCCAGAGGGTAAGCAGGTCAACCGCCTTTATATTGAAGATGGTGCCGATATTGAACGGGAGCTTTATCTTTCACTTTTGGTTGATCGTAGCGTTGGTCGAATTGCTTTTGTTGTTTCAACAGAAGGTGGAATGGATATTGAAACGGTTGCTGAAGAGACACCAGAAAAAATATTCACGCTTCCCATTGATGCTGTAGAGGGTGTTACTTCTGCTGATTGTGCAAGACTTTGTGATGCGTTGAAACTACAAAGCAGTGCGCGAGAAGATGGTGAAAAGCTTTTTCCGATTCTCTATAAGGCATTTTGTGAAAAAGATATGAGCCTTTTAGAAATCAATCCGCTTATTGTGATGAAAGATGGTCACTTGCGTGTTCTTGATGCGAAAGTTTCTTTTGATAATAATGCTCTGTTTCGTCATCCAGATATTTTAGAATTGCGCGATCTTTCAGAAGAAGATCCAAAGGAAATAGAAGCATCAAAGCATGATCTTGCTTATGTTGCTCTTGAGGGTACGATTGGTTGCATGGTTAATGGTGCTGGGCTTGCTATGGCAACAATGGATATCATTAAGCTTTATGGAGCAGAGCCAGCGAATTTTTTGGATGTTGGTGGTGGAGCATCAAAAGAAAAGGTGACAGCTGCTTTTAAAATTATTACGGCCGATCCAAATGTTAAGGGCATTTTGGTTAACATTTTTGGTGGTATTATGCGTTGTGATGTCATTGCTGAAGGTGTGGTTGCTGCTGTTCGTGAGGTTGGTTTAAAGGTTCCCTTGGTTGTTCGTCTTGAAGGTACTAATGTTGAGCAAGGTAAAGCAATTATCAATGAGAGTGGTTTGAATGTTATTCCTGCTGATGATTTAGATGATGCTGCCCAAAAAATTGTTGCAGCCGTGAAGGGAGCTTAAGCTATGTCAATTCTTGTGAATAAAGAGACAAAAGTTCTCGTTCAAGGGCTTACAGGAAAAACAGGAACATTTCATACAGAACAGGCGCTTGCTTATCATGGTACGCAAATGGTTGGTGGCGTTAATCCTAAAAAGGGTGGAGAAACATGGGAAGGTTCAAAAGGCGAAACTCTTCCTATTTTCGCTAATGTTGCAGAAGCAAAAGAAAAAACAGGTGCAGATGCTTCCGTTATTTATGTTCCTCCTGCAGGGGCTGCGGCAGCTATTATAGAGGCTATAGAAGCTGAAGTTCGTTTAATTATCTGTATTACGGAAGGTATTCCCGTTATGGATATGGTTAAAGTGAAGGCGCGATTAGAAAACTCAAAGTCTCGTCTTATTGGTCCTAATTGTCCCGGTATTCTTACTCCAAATGAATGTAAAATTGGTATTATGCCTGGTTCTATTTTTAGAAAAGGTTCTGTTGGGGTTGTCTCGAGGTCGGGAACTTTAACTTATGAAGCCGTTTTTCAAACGAGTCAGGAAGGTCTCGGACAAACAACTGCTATAGGGATTGGTGGCGATCCTGTTAAGGGCACTGAATTTATTGATGTGTTGGAAATGTTTTTAGCGGATGATGAAACCGAGTCTATTGTTATGATTGGTGAGATTGGTGGTTCTGCTGAAGAAGAAGCAGCACAGTTTTTGCAAGATGAAGCAAGAAAAGGTCGTAAAAAGCCAGTTGTTGGCTTTATTGCTGGCCGTACGGCTCCTCCAGGACGTACAATGGGACATGCTGGTGCTGTTATTTCTGGTGGTAAAGGTGGAGCAGAAGATAAAATTGCGGCAATGGAATCAGCAGGGATTCGTGTATCTTCTTCGCCATCACAGATAGGTAAGACTTTGATGTCAGTTTTGAAAGGCTAAAAGAAAGTTTCACCTGAATAAGAAAAGGTTCTTAGATTCAGGTGAAAAAGCTTGAGTATAAAAAGGTAAAACTTTTTTGAATGTTCGAATCACTGCTTGTTTGTAAGCATTTAAAGGTCAAAAAGAGATATAAGGAGACGGAATAAATGTTCCGGAGAAGTATATGGCAAGGCAGGACGAAATAAATAGCCTTTTTGCACAGACATCATTTCTTTATGGTGGGAATGCGGATTATATAGATCAACTTTATGCTCAATATGAAAAAGATCCTACCAGTGTTGATTCACAGTGGCGTGCTTTTTTTGAAGGACTTCATGATAATAAAGAAGATGTTCTTAAAAATGCTGAAGGAGCAACATGGCAGCGTGATCATTGGCCATTAAAAGCAGAGGGTGAATTGATTTCTGCTCTTGATGGTGATTGGTCTTCTCTTGAAAAATATTTTGGCGATAAATTAAAGGAAAAAGCAATAACAGGTGCTGCACAAAAGGGAAAAACTTCCAGTGAACAAGATATTATTCGTGCAACACGTGATTCCGTTCATGCAATTATGATGATTCGTGCGTTTCGAGAACGGGGACATCTTCATGCGCAACTTGACCCTCTTCAATTGGCTGAAAAACAAGAAGATTACAAGGAACTTTCTCCAGAAGCTTATGGTTTTACTCCAGCTGATTACGAGCGTCTCATTTTTATTGATAATGTTTTAGGGTTGGAATATGCAACTATTCCGCAAATGCTTGAGATTCTCAATCGTACCTATTGTTCAACAATCGGTGTGGAATATATGCATGTTTCTGATCCGGTTCAGAAAGTATGGCTTCAAGAACGCATTGAAGGGCGAGATAAAAAAAATTCTTTCACACAACAAGACAAGAAAGCTATTCTGAATAAGCTTATTCAGGCAGAGGGATTCGAACAGTTTTTAGACACTAAATATAAAGGTACAAAGCGTTTTGGACTCGATGGTGGTGAGGCGCTGATTCCCGCTCTTGAACAGATTATCAAATGTGGTAGTGCTTTGGGGGTTAGGGAAGTTATTTTAGGAATGGCACATCGTGGTCGTTTAAATGTTCTTTCACAAGTTCTTGCCAAACCGCATAGGGCTATTTTTCATGAATTCAAAGGGGGATCTTACAAGCCTGATGATGTGGAGGGATCCGGTGATGTCAAATATCATTTGGGAACTACCGCTGATCTGGACTTTGATGGTAAAAAAGTTCATTTATCACTGTTGGCGAATCCATCTCATCTTGAGATTGTTGATCCGGTTGTTATGGGAAAAGCACGTGCTAAACAAGATCAACTTATGGGACCTGCGCATACTGATTTACTCCCATTAAGTGAGCGTTCAAAAGTGATGCCATTGCTTATTCATGGTGATGCCGCTTTTGCAGGACAAGGCGTTATCCAAGAAACTTTTGGTCTTTCAGGTCTTAAAGGTTATCGTGTTGCAGGCTCACTTCATGTTATTATCAATAACCAGATTGGTTTTACAACATCTCCACGTTTTTCACGTTCTTCGCCTTATCCATCAGATGTCGCAAAAATGATTGACGCACCAATTTTCCATGTGAATGGTGATGATCCTGAGGCAGTTGTTTTTGTTGCCAAAATAGCAACAGAGTTTCGCCAAATTTTCCATAAACCAGTGGTTATTGATATGTTTTGTTATCGCCGTTATGGGCATAATGAAGGTGATGAACCTTCCTTTACGCAGCCGCTTATGTATAAAGCAATACGTAATCATAAAACAACACTTCAACTTTATAGTGACCGATTGGTAGCAGAAGGAATGGTTACTTCAGAAGAAATTGAGCAACAAAAAAAATTATGGCGCGATAAGCTTGAAGGTGAACTTGAAGCAAGTGCTTCTTATAAACCTAATAAGGCTGATTGGCTTGATGGAAGCTGGACGGGACTCAAAGCTTTTAGTAGTTCTGATGAGCAGCATTCTAGAGCAACCGGTGTTGAATTAAAAACTTTAAAGGAAATTGGTCAGAAAATTGTTGAAATTCCGGCGAATTTTCACGTTCACAAAACCATTCAACGTTTTTTAAATAATCGTGCTAAAATTTTTGAAACCGGTGAGGGTGTTGACTGGGCAACCGCTGAAGCTTTAGCTTTTGGTTCACTTTGTTTGGAAGGTGCACCGGTTCGTCTTTCCGGTGAAGATGTTGAGCGGGGAACTTTTTCACAACGTCATTCCGTTCTTTATGACCAAGAAAATGAGGCGCGTTATATTCCTTTGAATCATTTACAAAAGGGGCAAGCGCTTTATGACGTTGTTAATTCTATGCTTTCTGAAGAAGCTGTTCTTGGTTTTGAATATGGATATTCTCTTGCTGAACCACGAGGATTAACACTTTGGGAAGCACAATTTGGTGATTTCTCTAATGGTGCACAGGTCATTTTTGATCAATTTATTTCATCCGCAGAGCGTAAGTGGCTTCGTATGTCTGGTCTTGTGTGTTTATTGCCTCATGGTTTTGAAGGGCAAGGGCCGGAGCATTCTTCTGCACGTTTAGAACGGTTTCTTCAACTTTGTGCGGAAGATAATATGCAGGTTGCTAATTGTACAACCCCTGCAAATTATTTTCATATTTTGCGTCGACAAATTAAGCGTGATTTCCGGAAGCCATTGATTTTGATGACACCGAAATCACTTTTACGTCATAAGCGAGCTGTTTCTTTTCTCAATGAAATGGGGCCAGAAACAAGTTTTTGTCGTGTGTTGCTTGATGATGCAGAATGTCTCAAAGATTCTGTCATTAAGTTGCAAAAAGATAATAAGATTCGCCGTGTCGTTCTTTGTACTGGTAAGGTTTATTACGACCTTTATGAAGAACGTGAAAAAAGGGGTATTGATGATGTTTACCTCCTTCGTGTTGAACAGCTTTATCCTTTCCCTGCAAAAGTTTTGGTGAATGTATTATCGCGCTTTTTGCAGGCGGAAGTTTTTTGGTGCCAAGAGGAACCAAAAAACATGGGGGCTTGGTCATTTATTGAGCCTTATTTGGAATGGGTTTTGACGCATATTAATGCGCAATATTCACGTGCTCGTTATGCAGGACGTCCTGCGAGTGCGTCACCGGCCTCTGGGTTAATGGTGAAACACCTTGAACAACTGGCTGCGTTTCTTAAAGACGCGTTAGGTTCTTAATTTATTACTACTCTGATGTATGGAAAAATATTATGACTACTGAAATTCGTGTTCCTACTTTGGGCGAATCGGTTACCGAAGCAACGGTTGGCAAATGGTTTAAAAAACTTGGCGAAGCTGTCGCTATGGATGAGCCTTTGGTTGAATTAGAAACTGATAAGGTAACCGTTGAAGTTCCTTCTCCTGTTGCTGGGAAATTATCTGAAATCATTGCAAAAGAAGGCGATACGGTTGAAGTAAATGCTCTTTTAGGAGTGGTGAAAGCTGGAGAAGCTGGTATTTCCCAATCACTTTCACCTTCTGCTACACTTGTTCCAGCGGCTTCATCTGAATCGGAGAAGCCTGCTTTGAGCAGTGCAATGCCTCCTTCTCCTTCAGCAGCAAAATTGATGGCTGAAAATAATGTTGCAAAAAGCGATATTTCAGGTTCTGGAAAACGTGGACAAATTCTTAAAGAAGATGTTCTTGATGGATTAAAACAAAGTACAAATGCTCCTACACCCTCTTCTTCTGCGACGAGTTCTTCGGCACCTCCTGTCCAAGAAACACGTGAAGAGCGGGTTCGTATGACGAAATTGCGTCAAACAATTGCTCGCCGTCTTAAAGATGCACAAAATGTAGCAGCAATGTTAACCACATTTAATGAGGTTGATATGTCAGCGGTGATGGATTTGCGCAAGCGTTATAAGGATCTTTTTGAAAAGAAACATGGTGTTAAGCTTGGTTTTATGGGTTTTTTTACCAAGGCTGTTTGTCATGCATTAAAAGAACTTCCTGCTGTTAATGCAGAGATTGATGGGACAGATATTGTTTACAAAAACTATGTCAATGTTGGAATTGCTGTTGGAACGGATAAAGGGCTTGTTGTTCCAGTGGTGCGAGATGCAGATCAAATGTCATTGGCAGAGATTGAAAAAGAGATTGGTCGTTTGGGGCGTCTTGCGCGTGATGGAAAATTAGCCGTTTCTGATATGCAGGGCGGAACTTTTACCATTACCAATGGTGGTGTGTATGGATCGTTGATGTCAACACCGATTTTGAATGCACCACAATCTGGTATTTTGGGAATGCATGCGATTAAAGAGCGAGCAATGGTTGTTGAGGGTCAAGTTGTGATCCGCCCCATGATGTATTTAGCGCTTTCTTATGATCACCGTATTGTGGATGGGCAAGAAGCTGTGACTTTCCTTGTGCGTGTTAAGGAAAGCTTAGAAGATCCGGAACGCCTTGTTCTTGATTTGTAAAATACAGTTTTCAGGATGAAAGGAGAAACGGATGTCTTATGATGTGGCTGTGATCGGAGCGGGTCCAGGTGGTTATGTAGCAGCAATAAAAGCGGCGCAACTGGGACTTAAAGTAGCAATTATTGAAAAGCGTACAACATTAGGAGGAACATGTCTCAACGTTGGTTGTATTCCTTCTAAAGCGTTGCTGCATGCTTCAGAAGTGTTTTCTGAAACCCAGCATGGTTTTGAAACGCTTGGTATTTCTATTGGTAAATCTAAGCTTAATCTTGAACAAATGATGGTTCATAAGAAAGCTGTGGTGACAGCCAATACGAGTGGTGTTTCTTTTTTGATGAAAAAAAATAAAGTTGATACTTTTTTTGGGACAGCCAAAATTTTGAGTGCGGGTCATGTGGAAGTTGTTGCCAGAGATGGTAATAAACAAACAATTGAGACAAAAAATATTATTATTGCTACCGGTTCAGAGAGTTCAGGCATTCCAGGGGTGAATGTTGAAATTGATGAAAAGACTATTGTTTCTTCTACGGGAGCTCTTTCACTTGAAAAAGTACCAACGCATATGATTGTAGTAGGTGCTGGTGTCATTGGTTCAGAACTTGGATCAGTTTGGAGCCGTTTAGGTGCTAAGGTGACCATTATTGAGTATCTTAATAAAGTTTTGGGCTCAATGGATGGTGAAGTTTCACGGCAATTTCAGAAATTAATGGAAAAACAGGGGATTGAATATAAAACGGGTGCAAAGGTAACAGCTGTTACACAATCTGGCTCAACTGCTCAGGTGAGCTTTGAATCTGTCAAAGGTGGTGAATCTGAAACTTTAGAGGCTGATGTTGTGCTTATTGCTACTGGACGTTCTCCTTATACAGAGGGGCTTGGATTACAAGAGGCTGGTGTTCAGTTAGATGAACGCGGATTTATTGCAATTGATGCTCATTGGCAGACGAATGTTCCAGGAATTTATGCGATTGGTGATGTCGTAAAAGGACCAATGCTAGCACATAAAGCAGAGGAAGAAGGCGTTGCTGTGGCAGAAATTTTGGCAGGTCAAAAAGGGCATGTTAATTTTGATGTTATTCCTAGTGTTGTTTATACACAGCCGGAAATTGCGAGTGTAGGAAGGACAGAAGAAGAGCTAAAAACTGCTGGTATTGAATATAATGTTGGCAAATTTCCTTTTATGGCCAATGGTCGTGCACGTGCAATGCAAAAGAGTGATGGGTTCGTTAAAATCCTTTCTGATAAAAAAACAGATCGGGTATTAGGGGGGCATATTCTTGGATTTGGTGCTGGTGAAATGATCCATGAAATTGCAGTTTTAATGGAATTTGGTGGTTCATCAGAAGATCTGGGACGTTGTTGCCATGCACATCCTACCTTATCAGAAGCCGTGCGTGAGGCAGCTTTGGCAACATTTGCTAAACCACTTCATATTTAAAAAGCTTTTAAAAAGTACATTTTAAAAGGCACATGAGGCAGAAAATATTAGTGAAGCATGCAACAACATTTTAAAACTTTAAAAAAATATAACCAATTGTATTGAAATGTTCCATTTGTTGTATGCTTTTCGATAATTACTGTTTTAGATATCTGTTGTGCAGTTTTGATTGATTATTCTGTTGTGCACTATCGTTTAGAGCGGTGGTGTTTAGTCTATGTAAAGTTTTATATATGGGGTAGTTTTTATACTGTTATAAAATATTTAAGATAGGATTCTGAGCCTATCTGCGTGCTTTGTGTTAAGAAAACATCTCTCAAAGTGCCCAAATCTACTTCGCGAGGGTGTTCGTGAATGGTATAGCTGTAAAAGTTCCTCTTGAAATATATGAAATTCATTCAAACTGTTATAAGACCTATTGTGCACCATCATCTTTATGTTTAGTAAAAGTACACGCTGGCATTATAATACACTTTTTCAGTTCTTAATATTGCTAAAGCTCTTTATTATTTGAGAATTTTCATTCTGTGCTTTTATCATTTTACCTCACACGCTCGTTTTGTTTGTGATGTGCAGACAAAAGATTTTAATTACTTCAATGTGAGAGAGTTTGTGATTAAGAGAATTTTACAGTATTCAGCGTTATGAATCAAGTTGAAAATGATGATTTATTGTTATAAATCAAAGCGTTATATATGAAGAGGGAAGTCAAAAGGAATTCACTCAAAGAAATTGAATTGTTTAATGATTGGTGTAGGTTAAGGATCTTTGTCATTTAAGATGAAGAGGCGAGGAATTGAATATTCTACAAAATACCGCTCTTCTTTAAAAGAGCGGTATTTTTATATCTTTTGTTTATGACACTATCTTTTTGATGATAATGACAAGTTATACAGTGTGATTAAATTAGTTTTTTCTTCTCTGTTTTTCTTGATCATTGCTCGCTATGTCTTAAAAAGATGCTATGTCTCTTCTTTAGGGTTGTTAAGAAATCGCAATGTTGCCAAAATATAACGAATAGCTAAAATTTTTTTGAAAACCATAATTACACGAGAATATTAAGTTTGTTTTCATTGGGCAGTTTTGTGATAACTTAAAAAATCAAGCATATGCTTTCTATAGGTATTAAAATTGTAATTTTTTATCCTCTTGTTGTTCTCTTATAAAAGTGGGAAGCCCCATATGATCAAGATATTTAAGGAAAGGGTGGGGTGGTAATTCTTCCACATTGACCATAGTTTTAACATCCCATTCACCTGTGGCAATAAGAAGAGCTGTTGCCGCTGCTGGTACGCCAGCCGTATAGGAAATGCCTTGTGCCCCAGTTTCATGAAAAGCTTGTTTGTGATCGGCTATATTATAGATAAAAATTTCTCGCAGGTGTCCATCTTTTTCGCCTTTAATAAGATCTCCAATACAGGTTTTTCCTGTGTAGTCTGGGGCGAGAGAAGAAGGGTCGGGTAAGACGGCCTTTACGACTTTCAAGGGCACGACTTCTTGTCCTTCTGCTGTCTTAATGGGCTGTTCAGATAAGAGACCAAGATTTTTTAGAACCGTAAAAACAGTGATATAACGATCACCAAATCCCATCCAGAAACGGACATTCTCTACATCAAGATTTTTGGAAAGTGAATGAATTTCATCATGTCCTGTCATATAGGCTTTTTGTTTTCCCACAACGGGAAGATCCCATTCATGGCTGATTTCAAACATTTTATTGGAAGTCCATTTTTTATTTTGCCATGACCATACTTGTCCTGTAAATTCACGGAAGTTAATTTCTGGATCAAAATTTGTAGCAAACCAACGTCCATGATTTCCGGCATTAATATCAATAATATCAATATCTGTGATTTTATCAAAATAATCATCGCGCGCTAATGCTGCATAAGCATTCACTACACCTGGGTCAAAACCTGCTCCTAAAATAGCGGTTATACCAGCTTTTTCACATTCTTGACGTCGAGGCCATTCATAATTGCCATACCAAGGAGGTGTTTCACAAATTTTCAATGGGTCTTCATGAATTGCGGTATCGATATAAGCGCATTTGGTTTCAATACAAGCTGAAAGAACAGACATATTAAGAAAGGCAGAACCAACATTAATGACAATTTCGCATTTGGTCTTTTGGATGAGCTTTATAGTTTCTTCTACATTCATGGCATTGAGCGAATGGCTTTTGAGAACACTTTGCTCTTTCATTGTGTTTTTTTCTTTAATAGAAGCAATGATGGCTTCACATTTTTTGAGTGTTCGTGACGCAATATGAATTTCACCAAGAATATCATTGTTTTGAGCACATTTGTGTGCAACAACTTGTGCAACACCTCCAGCACCAATAATGAGAACATTTTTTTTCATTGTAGGTCCATCTCCTTTTTAATACTGTTGTATGACGTTTTTTATGGTTTATCTTTATGAAAGGCTTTCCTGATAGTCGTTATAGCTGAATTGGCGTTGAAGTGTTAATGTACCATCGCACTCTTTGAGAACAATAGCAGGCATTGTAACGCCATTAAACCAGTTTTTCTTGACCATTGTATAACCTGCTGCATCTTGAAAAGACAGTCTATCGCCTATTTTAAGAGGTTTTTGAAATTGAAATGTTCCAAAAATATCGCCGGCAAGACAAGATTTTCCACAAATCATAATTTCGTGTGGTCCTTGATTAGGTTCTAATTTAGCATTTTCACGATAAATGAGAAGATCAAGCATATGTGCTTCAATTGAGCTATCAACGATGGCTAGATTCTTTTCATTATACAATGTGTCAAGAACACTGACTTCTAATGTGGTGCTTTTGGTAATAGCAGCTTCTCCTGGTTCTAGAAAAAGAGTGACACCATGAGTTTTAGAAAATTGTTTTAAGCGTTTTGCGAAAGCTTCTAGAGGATAATTTTCAGCCGTAAAATGGATTCCACCGCCAAGGCTTATCCAGTCAACAGCAGAAAAAAGTTCTGCAAATTTTTCTTCCATATACCCAAGCATTTGGTTAAAAAGATTAAAGTCAGCATTTTCACAATTGTTATGGATCATCAATCCGTTGATAAGTGGCAGAATTTCTTTGATAGCGCTTTGGTTTGTTTCTCCTAAGCGGCTAAAAGGGCGTGAGGGGTTGGCAAGATCAAAATTTGATGCGCTCATTCCTGGGTTTAACCTTAAACCTCTTTGAATGGTTTTTGTTGCATCAGAAAAGCGTTGAAGCTGTTGGATGGAATTAAAGATGATTTTATCTGCATAACCACAGGCTTCATCAATTTCATCATCTGCCCAAGCCACTGAATAAGCATGGGTTTCTTTGCCAAATTTTTCTCTTCCTAAACGTAGTTCATAAAGGGATGATGATGTGGTTCCATCCATGAACTCAGACATTAAATCAAAAACACTCCATGTGGCAAAACATTTTAAAGCAAGTAAAATTTTAGCTCCGGACATTTCCCGTAAATGAGAAATTGTTTGCATGTTTTTGATGAGTTTCGATTTGTCTATAAGATAATAGGGGGTTTTTATCATCATTTATTCATTCTTTTTTGAAGGATCTTATTGCCAAGATCAACGTTTAGTACAAAGAGTAACAGAATGTCTCAAGAAAAAAGAATCTTAAGAAAAGAATCTGTTTCTGTCTAGCAAGAGAAAGGCTTTCTGTAATTACTGTTGTTTATTATGTTGAGTTTTTTGTTATGAGTATGAAAAAAAAATTATATTATGCTTTAGCTTTTGTATTTGTTAGCAGTTTTTTCATCATAACAACCACTCTTGTTAATTGGGGGCAAAATAGAAGTGACGCTAAAGCCAAACTGGTTACTCAGACTTCTGTCCAAGATAGTTCGGTGCCTCTGATTTTTACGGGGCGTAGAGAACTTAATGGTTTCAAAGGTTATCGTCATTATCGGCGTGGTTATCGTAAATACAGTGATAATTGGTGGTATCCTGAAGTGGCATTTGTTACATCACCGCACTTAAGCACAAAAGGCGCATCATTAAAAGTTGTACCAGATGCTAAAAAAGTGTTTTTAACGTCTTCTTCGGAAAAATTAGAAAAAAAAGAGCCATGGATGCTTAAACAACATATTGAATCTTGCCGTGTGCGTTATCGCTCTTATAATAAAAATGATAATAGTTTTCAGCCTTTTCATGGGGGGCGTAGGCAGTGTTTATCACGCTTTTTTAAAGGATAGAAATTAAATAAAATTTTAATTGCTTCTTGTCGTGAGCGTTATTGTTCTTACAATAAAGAGAAGACTTGTGTGGTGCGCAGTATTTTCATGCAAGCATTGTTTTTTTTAAAAAAATTTAAATGCTTTTAAGTTTTATTAAATCTTATTATCATTAAGTGTGGAATGGGGGGTGAGAATATAAGTTTTTGTTTTGTCGATGACAAAATATTAAGGTAAAATGGAGTTTAAAGAATGACAACACGGGAAGCAATGTTGGTATTGCTCGTTTTGCTTCCCTTTGGTGGAAGTGCTGTCATTGGCTTTTTTCGTTCGACAGCAAAAAATAATGAAGCGTGGTTTGCTGGGGTTGTCGCACTTTTCTGTCTTATTTTTACAATAATGCTTTATCCGGAAGTTCGCGGAAACCACATAGTGCGTTTAGATATTTCTTGGCTTCCAGAATGGGGAAGCGATTTGATTCTCCGCATAGATGGTTTGTCATGGCTTTTTTGCTTGCTTATTACAGGGATTGGGCTGCTTGTTGTCATTTATTCACGTTATTACATAGATCCAGCGGATTCTGTACCGCGTTTTTTTTCCTTTTTTTTGGCCTTTATGGGATCAATGATAGGAATAGTTTTATCAGGTAATCTCGTCTTTTTGGTTGTTTTCTGGGAACTTACCAGTATTTTTTCTTTTTTGCTGATCGGCTATTGGTACCATAATGCAAGTGCGCGTGAGGGTGCGCGTATGGCTCTAACGATCACAGGTTTTGGCGGCTTTGCTCTTTTTATTGGAGTTTTATTGATTGGGTATACTGTTGGCAGTTTTGATTTGGATAAGGTGCTACAGTCTGGAGATATGATCCGGTCAAGTTCTCTTTATAGTCCTATCCTTATTTGTATTTTATTGGGAGGGTTAACAAAAAGCGCGCAATTTCCCTTTCATTTTTGGCTACCTAACGCGATGGCTGCTCCAACTCCCGTATCGGCTTATTTGCATTCGGCAACAATGGTAAAAGCGGGATTGTTTTTGCTTGTTCGTTTATGGCCTGTGCTCTCTGGAACAGAATCTTGGTTTTGGCTGGTTGGCTTTTCAGGACTCTCAACTCTTCTTCTAGGTGCCTATTTTTCCATGTTTCAGCAAGACTTGAAAGGACTACTTGCTTACTCGACTATTAGTCATCTTGGATTAATTACAACACTTTTAAGTCTTGGTAGTCCACTTGCTTGTGTTGCGGCGATCTTTCATATGGCCAATCATGCTACTTTTAAAGCTTCTTTATTTATGGCTGCTGGCATTATTGATCACGAGACGGGAACACGTGATATGCGTAAACTGTCAGGGCTTTATCGTTCTATGCCTATCACAGCAACTCTTGCTTTAGTTGCGAGTGCAGCGATGGCTGGGGTTCCTTTGTTGAATGGTTTTTTATCGAAAGAGATGTTTTTTGCTGAAGCTGTTGAAACGCATATGGAATCATGGCTCGATTGGATTGCGCCTTATGTGGCAACGCTAGCTAGTCTGTTTAGTGTGACCTATTCTATACGCTTTATTCATGGCGTTTTTTTAGGACCAAAGCCTGACAATTTACCCAAGACTCCCCATGAACCACCGCATTTCATGCGTTTACCAATGGAGCTTTTGGTGTTTATTTGTTTAGCGGTTGGTATTTTTCCTAATTTAACAATAGGACCTATTTTAGATAATGCGGTCGTGTCTGTTTTAGGACCAATGACAATTCCTTATAGTTTGGCTGTTTGGCATGGGTTTAACACTCCATTAGTGATGAGCTTTGTTGCATTATTAGGGGGCGGATTGCTCTATGCTGTTGGGCATCGTTATTTTTTATCCTGTGATGATGGGGCTCCTTTTTTCCGTCACTTAAAAGGACCGCGTATTTTTGAACGCATTCTCGTAATTATTTCTTGGAAATGGGCCCGTGCGGTGGAGTCTGCTTTGTCAACACGCCGTTTGCAGATCCAATTGCATTGGATTTTTTGGGTCTGTTTTGCCTTTGTTGGTCTTTTACTTTGGTGCGATGGTTTCATTCCAGTGGGGACATTACCGCTTTTTCCACTTGATATTCCTTTTCTCGCTCTTTGGCTGGTTGGCGGATTATGTGCGCTTTTAGTTGCTTGGCGAGCAAAGTTTCATCGTCTTGCTTCACTTATGCTTTTAGGGGGAGCTGGTTTGATGACTTGTGCAACCTTTTTATGGCTTTCTGCTCCTGATTTAGCAATAACACAATTGGTTGTTGAGGTTGTTACAGTCGTTTTATTATTGCTTGGTTTACGGTGGTTGCCTAAACGTTTGCATGACCCTGGGCCAGCTGCTGTTCATTTTTGGGTTCGCTTGCGTCGTTTCCGTGATTTCATCATATCCTTTGTAGGAGGTGCTGGTGTAGCATGGCTTTCTTTTGCAGTGATGACACGTCCCCAAGGTACAACGATTTCTGATTTTTTTCTAACGCATGCTTACTCAGATGCTGGTGGTCGCAATGTTGTGAATGTGTTATTGGTTGATTTCCGTGGTTTTGATACCATGGGAGAAATTGTGGTTTTGGGTGTTGTTTCCCTTACTGTTTTTGCACTCTTACGACGTTTTCGTCCTGCGCCTGAGAGTATTGATGCGCCTTTTCAACAACGTATCCAGAAAGCCTTTGATATAGCACAGCCTAATCGAAATGTGGGAGATACAGTATTGAATTATTTAGCTGTTCCTGCTGTTATTATGGGTTGGCTCTTTCCAATTATTATCGCTTTTGCTATTTATTTATTAATGCGAGGGCATGATCTGCCAGGAGGTGGATTTGTCGGTGGTATTACTTTGGCTATAGGATTTATTTTACAATATCTTGCACGCGATATTCGGTGGGTGGAAACGCATTTGAGAGTTTTACCTTTGCGTTGGATAGGCTTTGGTTTATTATTGTCAGTCGTAACGGGGATGGGCTCTTGGTTTTTTGGATATCCTTTTTTAACATCCTTTTTTCGATATATTCATCTTCCGTTAATTGGGAAAGTTCCCATGGCATCTGCTTTTTTGTTTGATTTTGGTGTGCTTTCTCTTGTGTTAGGAGCAACTGTTCTCATTTTAATTGCACTTGCACACCAGTCAATTCGGAGTTACCGAATCGGTAAGAAACCTATTTTAAAAGAGAAGGAAAATTAATGGAAATTGTTCTTTCTTTGGGTATCGGTGTTTTTGTCGGATCAGGTATTTGGCTTGTTTTGCGTCCACGTACTTTTCAAGTCATTCTTGGTTTGTCCTTGATCTCCTATGGTGTTAATCTTTTTATATTTTCAATGAGTAGACCGCGTAGTAATGCTGCTCCAATTGTTGATCCTACCACTGTTATTAATCCAGCTAATTATGTCGATCCTCTTCCACAAGCCTTGGTTTTAACTGCGATTGTGATTGGTTTTGCAACAACAGCTTTATTTTTAGTTATCTTGTTGGTTTCACGTGGTTTAACGGGTTCTGATCACGTTGATGGACGTGAGGTGCAATAATGGAAATAGGAGTGCATCATCTCCTTATTTTGCCTATTCTTTTGCCGTTAATCACTGGAGCACTTCTTCTTTTTTATGATGAACGTCGTGCAAGACTTAAATCATTCATCAGTCTTTCTTCTGCGGGACTGTTGGTCGTTACTGCCATTTTATTGATTATACGTACTCTTGAAATAGCACCGGCTTGCGATGTTTATCGACTTGGTAATTGGCCGTCTTCTTTTGGAATTGTTTTAGTCCTTGATCGCTTAAGCGCTATGATGCTTTTACTTTCCAGCTTGTTGGTGACTAGCGTGTTGGTTTTTGCGCGGGCTCATTGGTACAAAGCTGGTTCTCATTTTCAGTCACTAATGCAATTTTTTATGGTGGGGATAAATGGTGCTTTTTTGACTGGCGATTTATTTAATTTATTTGTGTTTTTTGAAGTTATGTTAACGGCTTCCTATGGGCTTGCTTTGCATGGTTCTGGTCAGACACGCGTGCGTGCAGGGTTGCATTATGTTGTGGTTAATCTTGTTGCTTCATTATTTTTTTTAGTTGGTATAGCGCTCATTTATGGAGTCGTTGGTACTCTTAATATGGCCGATTTGGCTGTTAAAATAAAATATATATCTTCTACAGATATTGTTTTGTTCGAAATAGGTGTTGCACTTTTAGGTATTGCTTTTTTGCTTAAAGCGGGTATGTGGCCGCTTAATTTTTGGTTGGTGCCAACTTACAGTGCAGCAGCAGCGCCTGTTGGAGCTTCTTTTGCACTTTTGAGCAAGGTTGGTATTTATATTATTTTACGTTTAACGTTGCTATGGTTTGGTTCTGAAAGTGAATATTTTAACCATTTTGGTCATACGGTTTTGTTTTATGGTGGGCTTGCCACTATGATTATTGGTTTTATTGGAGTATTGGCGAGCCAAGTTTTGGTGCGTTTGGCAGCTTATAGCGTTCTTGTCTCTTCTGGCACATTGTTGGCTGCGATCGGGATAGGCAATGCAGCACTGACAGCAGGCGCACTTTTTTATATTGTTTCTTCAACTTTAGCACTGGGAGCTTTTTTTCTTTTGGTAGAGTTGGTAGAACGCTGTCAAGATGTGGCTGCTAATGTTCTTGCTGTCACAATGGAGGTGTATGGTGACGATGAAGAGGAGGAAGAAGATGAAGTTGGCATCTATTTTCCAGTAACCTTGGCAATTCTTGGAGCTTGTTTTGGTATCTGTGCCATTTTGATTATTGGATTGCCGCCTTTTTCTGGTTTTGTTGCTAAATTTATGATGTTCATGGCAATTTTAAACCACAGTAGAGAGGATTTTTCTACTTCTCTTCCGGTTTACCAAGATTGGCTTTTTGTAGTTTTTGTCACTCTCTCTGGTTTTGCGGCTTTGATTGCATTGACACGAACGGGTATCCGAACTTTTTGGGTTTCTCTTGAAGGGCGTATTCCTCGTGTGCAAGTGATAGAATTTGCGCCTATTGCCGTTCTCCTTGCTTTGTGTTTTCTTATAACAATTGTAGCCAGTCCTGTTAGTCATTATATGTCTGAAACTGCTAAGACTTTGTATGAACCTCAAAACTATATTGGGAGCGTTTTAACGGATTTTTCTCTCGAAAATAGGGAGATAAGTAAATGAATTGTTTTTGTCCTTCCCCTTTTTTCAGTGGTGTCATTGTCCTTATGTGGCTTATTTTAAATGGTTTTAGTTTAGGGCAATTGCTTTTAGGGATTTTAACCGCTTTGTTTTGTGGTTGGATGATACGGCTTCTGGAGCCGGAGAAGGTTGTTATTAAAAGCTGGAGTGCGGTTTTTCGTCTCGTTTTTCGAGTATTTATAGATTCTATATTCTCAAATGTTTCGGTGGCTTGGTTTGTTTTAACAAAAAGGTCTCGAGTGCAGAAATCTGGTTTTATTGTAGTACCTCTTCTGCTTCATAATCGCACTGCTTTGGCTATTTTAGCATGCATCCTTTCGGCAACCCCTGGAACTGCTTGGGTTGCCTATAATAGTAAAAAGGGTGAACTTTTGCTTCATGTCTTAAATTTAAAAAATGGATATGATTACAAACAGTTGATCAAACAACGGTATGAGCAATTGCTTTTGGAGATTTTTTTATGAGTATGGTGATTCTTTATTGGGGGCTTTTCTTTTCACAGTTTTTTTTAAGTTTAGCGGTGACTTTCGCGCTGTTTCGGTTGATTCGTGGTCCACGGGCGCAGGATAGAATTGTTGGTTTAGATGCCCTTTATATAACCACTATTCTTTTGTTTCTTACATTCGATATTCGTTCAGGAACAACCACTTATTTTGTCGCAGCTCTCATTATTGGATTGTTGGGATCTGTCTCAAGCATCGCTTTGGCGAAATTTCTTATGCGGGGGGAGATTATTGAATGAAAGATGATATATCGCTTGTGGTTGCTATTGCTATCACAGTTTTCTTAATATTAGGGTCTGGATTGACATTGATCGCAACGATAGGTTTGGTGCGTTTTTCCAATTTTTATAAGCGTTTGCATATGCTTTCAGTATGTACGAGTTGGGGCGTTGGTAGTATTCTTATTTCTTCATTTCTTTATTCAATATTTGTGGACCATTATTTTGTTTTTCATGAAGTGTTGCTGATGTTTTTTTTGTTTTTAACAGCACCGGTAGCTTCTATGTTGCTTTCACATACAGCAGCTTATCGACATCATTCAGAAAAACAATCAGAAAAACCGCTGGCTCTTTTATTACACCAAACGGAGGAAAAGCTACCCACATCAGAAGGAACATCACGAGATGAGAGCCAGCGCGGTTCTTGAAATGTAAGAATCTTCCTTATTCTGTGCTTTTTTCTTCTACACAGTGGATGGGCTTTTCTTCTTTTGGATCATTAATAAGATCGTAGAATATGGCTTCATTTTTAGTTATCCACCAAATGTATTGTCCACCCACATATTTTCCTCCAGAAGCGGCAATTACATTAGAACCAACGATGCGCTTACCGTTCCATTTTAAATCAACAAGCGCAATATTGCCAGCATTATAATAAGTTGCTTCAACATACTCTTTGCTTGTTCCCATATCGCATTGATAGGAGACGGTCTCTGTTGTTGGTTCTGGATCATCTGGTACTTCAATGACTAAAGAACTTGCTAATGCATTAATTGAACCGAGGAGGAGCACACTTAAAGTAATGAAAAATTGTTTAGTAAAAGAAATTTTTTTCATAATATTTCCCGTGTTATTTAAAATAATAATGTTGACTCATCTTTACAGAGGATAGGTTTTTTTTCTTCTGGATCCTGAGCAAGGTCATAAAGCGTGACTTCTTTGTTCTTTTCCCACCAGATGTACTGAGCTCCTGCAAATTTTGCTCCTGTTGCCGCGATGACATTAGCAGCAATGACACGATCACCGTTCCATTTGAAATCAACCAACGAAATATTATCAGCATTAAGATAGACTGCCTCAATGCGCTCTTTACCTGCTCCAGTTTCACACTGATAGGTAATGGTCTCTGTTTTGGGCTCTGGATTGTCTGGTACTTCAATGATTAAAGAACCAGCTAAGCTATTGTTTGAGCTGAAGAGTGATAAACTTAAAGCGGTGAAAAATCCTAAAATGTGCAAAGTTTTTTTCATGATGCTTCCCTATATTCCTAATATTGTGCACAAAGAATAATTTGACTGATACGATGGTGTCTACGGCAGGATTCGAACCTGCGACCCCAGGATTCATACCACTTCGATTTTCACCGCCAGCCTTATCGGCTGTTTGTGGTCTGGACTGTCTCTTCACCTTGAAGCTTTTGCTCTTTAGGTGCTGCCCGTTCAGTCTCTACACCTTTCTCTCATTTGAAGAGAGACTTGGCTCGGGATTGGCATACAGTCGCCCATGAAGCTTTCCCCGAATTTGAGCAGATTCACTTTGAGGATTTCTCCTCAAAGTGCCCAATTTCTTTAGGAATCCTGTGCTCTATCCTACTGAGCTACGCAGACATCATCATGTTAATCTTTAATAGAAGTATAAAAACGAATCAATTATATTCAATATGAATTAACGAATTTCTGTTAATTTTTGTTCCAAAAAGGATAAAACGGCATCTGGTGAAACATTTTTTGCAATAAATGATTGGCCAAGTCCGCGTGTTAAGATGAAAGTCAAATTGTTTTGCGAAACTTTTTTATCTTGGGCAATGAGAGTCATTAAAGTTTCAGCATCTGGTAGACACCCTGGGATATCCTTTAATTGTGTAGGCAATCCTATAAATTTGAAGTGCGCTTCAATGCGTTGTATAAGCGTGGGGCTTATTAAATTTAATTGAGCAGAGAATTGATGAGCTAGAATCATCCCAATTGCTACGCTTTCGCCATGGATTAAACGGTTGGAGTCATAAGCGGTTGCTGTTTCAAGCATGTGTCCAAATGTATGGCCAAGATTTAAGAGTGCGCGCTCTCCCGTTTCGTACTCATCGCGTGCTACAATGGCAGCTTTAAATTGGCATGAGCGAACAATGGCCTCTGTTCGCATAGGGCCATTAGAGAAAATTTTCTGCCCATTTTTTTCAAGCCACTCAAAAAAGTCAGGTTGGTTAATGAGACCGTATTTTACTATTTCTGCGTAGCCAGCGCGAAATTCGCGCGGTGGCAGGGTATCAAGAAGACACGTGTCAGCAATAACGCATTGTGGTTGATAAAAGGCACCAATAAGATTTTTGCCATATTGGCTATTGATTCCCGTTTTTCCACCAACAGAAGAATCAATTTGTGCAAGAAGCGTTGTGGGCATTTGAATGAAGTTCATGCCACGGCGGATTATACTTGCCGCAAATCCTGCTAGATCACCAATGACACCACCGCCAAAAGCAATAACACAGTCGCCTCTTTCTAAACGCGCAGCAAGAATTTGATCGATGACAACTTGCAGGGTTGAAAATGATTTTGATTGTTCTCCTGCTTCTACAATAATAGGGACAGTATGAATTTTATTTTTTGTTAATTCTGCTTGCAATATCTCCAAATGAAGGGAAGCAACATTTGTATCTGTAACAAGTGCCAAGCGCGTTTGATGAGGATCTTTTTTATTAAGAGCATGTTTAATCTGTGAAGCAGCTTGTGTAATCAGACCCGGACCAATGATGATATCGTAACAGTGTTTGTCAAGTTTAACAGTGACGGTTTTGGTTTGCATGCTGATTATCCCTATTGTTAATTTCTGTGTATAGGTAGTGCTGTACGGATCGTATAACATTTTGTGCTACGGTATGACGGCTTTCTTTATGACTGTTAATTGTTAAGTTTGCCTTTGCATAGATAGGATAACGCTGTTCCATGAGTTTTTGCATGGTTTCTTTAGGATTGGCTGTTTGAAGCAGGGGACGTGTTGGGTGCTTTGAGACACGTTGCATGAGGATATCAAGATCGACTTTTAGCCATATGGATATACCATTTTGGTGAATGGCTTTTCGGATATTTTCATTTATGTAGGCACCACCACCTGTTGCTAAAACAAGGGGACTTTTTTTCATGAGGTTTAGAATAACACGCTGTTCAAGAGCACGAAATTCGGATTCACCATAAATTTCAAAGAGTTCCGTGATTGTCATTTGTGCAGCTTTTTCAATTTCTTGGTCAGAATCATAAAAAGGTAAACGAAGCATGGTGGCGACGCGTTTTCCAATCACTGATTTGCCTGCCCCCATAAGACCAACAAGGACAAGTGCTCTTTTATCAAGGGACGATAAGAGCTGATTCTTTATTTGTGTTATGGGGACGCGTTTTTGTCGATTGCTTTTCATAACTTTATTTCGGCATTTATCCATCTTAAAGTCAATTCCTGTTAATCTTTGTGAGGCATAATACGAGATAGAATATTTTTGGGTAGGTTATTGTCTTATGCCAACATTGACTAGATTTTTGATGATTCTTTTCATTTTGCTTTCTGTTCTTTTCATTATAATGGGTGCTCTTGTGGTTTGGGTTGAACCAGTAACTGTGGATATGTACATTGATGTTCCCTTGGATTCATGGAATCTTTCTACGGAAGCGAATCAATGAAATGAAAAGTGGTGCTGTGATAGATCATTTTCTTGAGATGATGAGTGCGGAGAGAGGGGCTTCGTCTCATACGCTTGCGGCTTATCAGCATGATTTGCAGTGGGCACAAGACGAATTGTCTTCACACTCTGTTTCGCTTTTTTCAGCACAAAAAGAAGATTTAATTACTCTTTTGTCACTTATGCATACTTTTGGTTTTGCGGCATCGTCGCAAGCGCGCCGTTTATCGACTTTGCGTCAGTTTTATCAATTCCTTTATGCTGAAGGGTTGAGAGCAGATGATCCCTCTCATGATATTGATGCACCTCGTCAGGGGCGTCCTTTACCCAAAATCATGAGTGAAGATGCAGTGATAAAATTGCTTGATTTTGCGGAGTTAGAAGTCAATCAAGCAGACTATGGGTCCAAAGGTTATTTCCGTGCACTGCGTCTTCAGCTATTGATTGAAATGCTTTATGCAACAGGGTTACGTATTAGTGAGTTGGTGAGTCTGCCGGTTCAGTCTGTTCGAAGGAAGGAATACAGCGTTTTGGTTCGTGGTAAGGGTAAAAAAGAACGAATGGTGCTGTTATCAAAAAAAGCATGCCAAGTTCTTTCACAGTGGTTAAATTTGCGTGATCAGGGAAAGGACGCTACGAGTTCTTATCTTTTTCCTGCGCATTCCGAGACAGGATATATTGCTCGTCAAGTCGTTGCACGAGAGTTGAAAAATCTCGCTAGAAGAGCAGGGATAGGAAGTGATAGCTTTTCTCCCCATGTGTTGCGTCATGCTTTTGCTAGTCATCTTTTGCAAAATGGTGCTGATTTGCGTGCCGTTCAACATTTGTTAGGTCATTCTGATATTGCTACCACTCAGATTTATACCCATGTGTTGGAAGAGGGACTTTATCGTTTAGTCAATGAGCATCATCCACTTGCCGATGAGCAAAAGGCTCGTTAAAGAAAAGGTGATGTTTTTGAAAAAGACTTTATAAAGCAAATTATAAGTGTATAAGTGACACTGAATGAGTTGACACAAATGTATAATTATCTTGATTTTGAAAAACCAGTTGCTGATCTTGATGGGAAAATTCTTGAATTAAAAAAAATTTCTCAGGAAAAAGGCAGTCTTGATATGAGTGACGAGATTGCTCGTCTTGAAACGCGTTCCCAAACAGCGTTGCGCGATATTTATAAAAAATTATCGCCGTGGCAAAAAACACAAGTTGCTCGTCATCCGGATCGTCCCCATTTTATGGACTATTCTAAACGCCTATTGAGTGACGTTACGCCTTTGGCCGGAGATCGCAAGTTTGCTGAAGATGAGGCTATTCAAGCGGGGTTTGCACGCTTTAAAGGTGAGGCCGTTGCTTATATCGGTCAAGAGAAAGGTCATGATACGCAAACACGTTTGCGCTATAATTTTGGTTCTGCGCGTCCAGAAGGCTATCGTAAAGCTGTACGTATTATGGAAATGGCTGACCGCTTTGGTTTGCCACTCCTCACTTTTATTGATACAGCAGGTGCTTATCCTGGGGTAAGCGCTGAAGAACGTGGGCAAGCGGAAGCAATTGCTCAATCAACAGCTACAACTTTGCGTTTGAAAGTTCCTGTGGTTTCCGTTGTTATTGGAGAAGGCGGTTCTGGAGGGGCGATAGCAATCGCGGCTGCCAACAAAGTTTATATGTTGGAGCACGCAATTTACTCTGTTATTTCACCAGAAGGAGCAGCTTCTATCTTATGGCGTGATCCAGCTCGTGCAAAAGATGCTGCAATGAATATGCGTATTACCGCTCAAGATTTGTATCGCTTAAAGATTATTGATGGCATTATTTCGGAACCTTTAGGGGGAGCGCATCGTGGCAAAGAGATTGTCATTGATGCAACGGGTGATGTTATTTCAGAAGCTTTAAAAGCTATGGCTGGAAAAGATGGTCAAGTGCTTAAACAAGAGCGAAGGGAAAAATACCTTCAAATTGGTCGATCTCTAACATAGGTTATTTTTTGTGAGGGGTGTTGGATTGGAGTTTTATTCGATGACATTTAGCAGATTCCTTGCTGTGTGTGTGTTGTTTGTAATGGGACTATTGACAGCATGTGAAGGAAGATTACCAGCCTCTATTCGCGCTAAAGTTGAGCAGCCGTTGCCGCAAGAAATCAAAAATAGAATGGTTCTGTATGATATAGATCCCTATGCACCGATTATGATGCGGTTTTTTAAGGAAGAAAATCTTGCTGAAGTTTGGAAGCAATCTCGTTCAGGACCTTTTATCTTGGTTGCTCGCTATGGCATTTGCAAATGGTCTGGTAAGCTTGGACCTAAATATAAAGAAGGGGATCTTCAGACACCAGAGGGTTTTTATACTATTAGCGCAAACCAAATGAATCCTTATTCAAAATATTATCTCTCTTTTAATATAGGATTTCCTAACCTTTATGATCAGGAAAATGGTCGCACAGGAAGCAATCTTATGGTGCATGGTTCTTGCTTTTCCGCAGGGTGTTATTCTATGAGTGATAAGAACATGGCTCAGATTTATGCGTTTGCACGGGATGCTTTTAAAGGAGGACAAAGAGAGTTTCAGTTGCAGGCTTTTCCTTTCCGCATGACCGAGGATAATATGTCACGTCATAGCAAGAATCCTCATTATCAATTCTGGGTTATGCTTAAGAAAGGTTATGATTTTTTTGAAAAAAATCGTCAACCTCCAACTGTTGAGGTTTATGGAAAACGTTACGTTTTTAATCGCGATATTGATAAAAATTCAGTTTCTCTAATGCAGTGAGTGTTATTGTATCCTACTGCACCGTAAACACTATCACTTAATAATGGTGATACAGGATACGCAAAAACTTTGCACATAAGGTGTTTAAGTGAGTAGTCAATATTTTAAAGCGCAGAGTTTTTTCATAGAGCTTTATGTAAGTAAATCATATGAAGTGGGAAGCCAAGAGGAATTTTCTCAAAGAAGTTGGATTGTTTGCACATTGTTACTGGTATCAATCTTCGTTTTTAGTGAAGAGTAAGTTAACATGAAATGTACCTCTCTTTTTATTTCTTTCAAAGAGTTTTATTCTTTTATGCTGTGAAATATTGTCTTGTCGTGCTGTTATATAAGATACATTCACATATTTTAAAATGCGATATTGCCTCTGTCTGATTTTGTTTTTTTTCTTAACAGGGATTTTGATTTCAATTAGCTTGAATAAATATAGAGTTGAGCAGAATATTTTAGAACCAAGAATTTGGCCAATCGGTCTGTGAAATGAATCACATGAAGTGGTTTGCAGATGAAGCGCATTTAGAGAGAAAACAATCTGTTTGCAGATTGATGGGTATTAAATTTTTTATCATAACAATTTGATTTATAATGATAATTTAGTGTTATTCAAGTTAAATTAGAACCCTGAATACCGTAAGATTCTCTCATTTCAAAGCCGTTCCATGTTGAATAAATTAAAACCATTTTCTTGCACGTTACAAGCGGGGATAACCGCGTGGGTGAAACTGTGCAAGAAAGACTAAAATGCTTTTTACAAACCGTCTCAAGTACCAAGGGCTTGGTTTCAACATTGGGAATTAGCAAAGTGTGTAATGGTGCCGGTTTGCTCCTTTAAAAGCATAAAGATGGTGGTGCTAATGAATTTAATGTTATATCATTGAAGGGGAGAAAAAATTAAAATTTTATTCCTGGAATGACCAGAGGATTTTCTAAGAGAGCTGTTTTGTCTGCAGTATCTATTGCTGGTTTATTAAAAAAAGCATTGAGGAGCTTTTGTATTGCGTCTTTTTCAACACCATCGGCAATGATGACAAAACGTGTTTGTTTTATTCCTTTTGGCCATGCCGGCAATCTTATGGGAGGATGAAAAAATGTTTGTACGCCATGTAATACAAGTGGGCGATAAGGGTCATCACGCAATGCGATAATTGCTTTAATACGTAATAATTTTGTACCATAACGCTCTTGTAGGAGATCTAAAAAAGCTTCAATTGTGGCGTAATCAACAGGACCCTCACAGTTTAGTGAAAAGGTACGAATGGTTTTATGGGGGGTATGATCATGTGGGGTAGTCGTAAGATTTTGTTTAAGTTTTGTATTTTCTACTTTTTCATCCCATAATGTGTTATTTATTAATAGATTTGAACAGAAATCTTTAGAATGGCCGTCAATGATTTGTGCTGTAGGATTCATTGTTTTAAGTGTGCTAAGGAGTGCATCTGAAAGCGTTTGTGGGTCTCTAAGATCTGTTTTGGTGAGAATGATTTTATCAGCAAATATTAATTGTTTATATATTTCAGGATAGCGCTTACATATGGAAAGTGGACTTAATGTATCAAATGTTGCAAGAACAGCATTTATGGACAATGTTTGAATAAACAATGGGTGGCTTAAAAGTATTTGTAAAATAGGGGCGGGATCAGCCATCCCTGTGGTTTCAATGATAATATGATGGAGTTGTTTGATCTGTCCTGTCTGAACGCGATTTATTAAATCAATTAATGTGTCGATGAGATCACTGCGTAAATTACAGCATAAGCAACCATTGGCAAGCTCAATAATTCCTTCTGTCGTTTTTTCAACCAGAAGGTGGTCAATACTGATTTCGCCGAATTCATTGATGATAACAGCACATTCTGTTAGAAGAGGGTCTTGTAGCATACGGTTGAGCAAAGTTGTTTTGCCAGAGCCTAAAAAACCCGTAATAAGCGTGAGAGGGATGCGCTTTATTTTCATGTTAATCATCAATCATAGTTTTGTTTTTAAAAAATATATCTCAGTATGTCTAAGCAATTTATAATGATGTCCGTGAGGGATATAATGGTTAATCCCCCATGAAATCCATTGTACCACTATCTTTACGCTTATAAAGGTAGGTGCACGTGGGTATATTATACACTTTTAGCGTCAATGTTATGATAATTCTTGGTTCTTGAAAGGACTTATAGGAAGGATTTTTATTCCTTGTTTTAATTATTTTATCTACATGTTCATCCACCTTGTGGCGCGCAAGAGACTGGTTTTATTGATTCAACAAATACAGATTTGAAATGAGAGAATCTTACAATACTTGTGGTTTTGACATAAGGTACAAAATAATTAATTATGATTATAAATCAAAGTATTATAATTAATTGTAGATTATGATTTATGGCTTTTTATAGAATGGTTTGCGTGCCTTTTATACGGAATATAGGGTTTTCTTAGTGGTTTTACTGTCATTTTAGGTGTTTGTGGCGTACGAATGAGGTGTACTGATAAAGGATGAGAAAAAGAAGGTGGAGCAGTGATAAAAGGTGAGGTGAGAATAATATTTCCTTGATCATCATATGAATTTGCATGCATTTTTATGGCTTCAGGTGTGCATGTTTGTTGTCTCATATTGTTGGCTTGTGTTATGTTGCTCCCATAAGGTTTTAATGTTGCTAGTGTTAATTGGGGGCTTCCTTGGTGCAAAAATCCTATTTCAAGAAGTTGTGCAGCTTTTTCTTCTCTTTCACTTATGTTGTTAGCACCTAGAATGACAGCAATAATTGTACGTTTATTGCGGGTGGCTGAGGCAACAAGATTAAAACCAGAGGCACAAATAAAGCCTGTTTTCATACCGTCTATCCCATAAAAACGGCCAATGAGGTTGTTTGAGTTATGTTGGATTTTTCGATTATTACCAAAATCAATGGCTGGAATAGAAAAATAATGAGCATATTGTGGAAATTCTCGACGTATTTGAACGGCTAAAAGAGCAATATCGCGTGCCGTGGAGTAGTTTTGAGGATCTGGTAAACCACTTGCGTTCGCAAAATGGGTGCCAAACATGCCTAAACGTTTAGCTTCGCTATTCATTTTACGTACAAAATCTTTCTGTGAACCCGCAACAGCTTCACTCATGGCAATGGCTAAATCATTGGTAGATTTAACCATGGTGATACTTAAGGCTGTATCAAGTGTGAGTACAGAACCAGCTTTATAGCCTGAACGATATGAGGGAGCTTTTGCGGCGTATTCGCTGATGGTGATATGTTTGTTTGGTGAAACTTCCCCTCGGCTCATGGCACGAAAAATAACATAAGCGGTCATTAATTTTGTCAAGGAAGCAGGATACCAACGCTCAAAAGCTTGATTATGTTTTAAGATACGCCTCGTTGTAACATCAACAGAAATAAAAGGCTGCGCTAGAGCAACAGCGCTGGATAAACTCAAAATCACAGAAAAAAATAAATTATAGAAGAGACGTCGCATTAATTTAAATCTAGTTCCCTCTTATTCGTTATTTAGAATTGTTTTAATGTAGCACACAAAGCATTTAAGTCTAGGATAGGAAGGAAAGATGGTTAATTGCTGTATCCGTTGTGTCTGTGGGATAAAAACCAATTCTCATTTTTATTTTCCCCTTGAATTTGGTTTGATGACTTAAGTATCTCAAAAAATACTTTTTAAATAATGAAGATTGTACAAGATTTCAGGTTCTTGGAGGGATTGAATTTCTCAGAAAGGAATGAATCTGCATAATCATGCATTTTTCTTGCTCTCCTGTTAGGATAGCCCTTGGCACTTGAGACGGTTAGTAAAAAGCATTTTAATCTTTTCTTGTATCGTTTTATTCACACAGATATCCCCGCTTGTAATGTGTAAGAAAATGATTCTAATTGATTCAACCTAGAATAGATTTGAAATGAGAAAATCTTACGGTATTCAGGGTTCTCATTCAAGTTGAATAACGCTAAAATATCCTTATAAATCAATGAGATGTATGTTATTTAAATGATTTTAAAGAGAGGAAGAATTCTTTTTCAAAAAAATTTACACATTGATCATTTCTTATCATGTACAAGTGTTTTACAATTTTAAATTAGAAAGTTTGAAGTATCTTTCTTATATTTTTGTTCCCTATACTCCGCTCAATATACAAAGTTATGCATTATTCTTATCAATCAGTGCATTGTTTCATGATGATTTAGTTTTTGAAGTTTCTGAACAGCGTATGGTGGCATAGGAGGAGGGGTGGGATCTTGAGCTGCTAAGAGAAGCAGTTCATCACACGCTTTTTCAGTTTTTTGGACAAGTTGATCTAGAAAATCACGTTTGCTTAAACCAGCCTCTATCGGGGGAAGAATACGGACACGAATTGTTCCGGGATAGCGGCGAAAATTATTGCGTGGCCAATATAAACCCGCATTATGTGCAATAGGAACAACTTGAAGTCCTAATTCATTATAGAGCGCGACAATTCCCGACTTATAATCTGGTTCTTGACCGGGTTGTCGGCGTGTTCCTTCGGGAAAAATCAAGATTTGGCGCCCTTGTTTTACTTTCTCTTTTGCTTTTTGTATAATCATTTTTAAGGCTTTGATGGGTGTTGTGCGGTTAATGGGGATAATTTGCGTTTTTGCCATATACCAGCCAAACAATGGAATCCACATCAATTCACGTTTTAAAATGAGAGTGGGATCATCAAAATAAGGAACAAGACTGAAAGTTTCCCAAGCCGATTGATGCTTTGGAGCAATGATATAGGGTCCTTTGGGAAGATTTTCTAAACCTTCAATCTCATAACTTGTGCCTGCGATGTATTTTTGCAAAAAGAGTGTAACGCGCGCCCATGTTTTAGGGACAATCCATGCCTTTTTGCGGGGCATTAAAAAATAAACGGGAGCGTAAAGAATCATTTGTATGAAAGTTGTTGTATAAAAAGCGAACGTAAAAAGAATAGAACGAAGGATAAGCACTACATTTTCCATTTTATATCTATAAGAAGACTTCATATATAATATAATTCACATGAGAAAACATCTTCTTTATGTTTTTTCAAGCATCTATTTTTTCGGTAACTCATTTTCCGATATTTAAAAACAGAAGGAAAGAGGTTAATGGAATTACAAAAAGATAAACTTTTTATTCCACGGATTTTATCTATTGCGGGAACAGATCCTTCTGGTGGCGCTGGAATGCAGGCGGATTTGAAGGTTTTTTCAGCTATGAAAACTTATGGTATGAGTGTGGTTACAGCTGTTGTTGCACAAAATACTCAGGGTGTGCGTTCTTTTCAGGCATTAGATGCTTCTTTTGTTGCAGATCAAATTGATTCTGTTTTTGAGGATATCCATGTTGATGCCGTTAAAATTGGTATGGTTGCAAATGCTCAGATTGCACAGGTTATTGCAGAACGTCTTGCTTATCATAAAGCGCGTTTCATTGTTTTTGATCCGGTTATGGTTGCAAAAAGTGGTGATGTTCTTTTAAAGTCTGATGCAATTGAAATTATGCGTGATGTTCTTGTGCCGATGTCAACTTTGATCACGCCAAATTTGCCTGAAGCTGCACTGTTATTGGGGCGTGAAGTGCAATGGTCTTTAGAGACTATGTATCAATATGCTCCACGACTCTTGGCGCTAGGGTGTCATGCAGTTTTGTTAAAAGGGGGACATTTGAATACGCTGACCAAAAATAGTACAGAAAATTACGATTGTTCTAGTCCAGATCTTTATTGTGATTGTGAAAACCTTGTTATACTTGAAGCCTCTCGTCTTTCAACTACTCATGATCATGGGACAGGGTGTACCATTTCTGCTGCCATTGCAGCTCTGTTACCTACCCAACCTTTGGATTGCGCTGTTAAACAAGCAAAAGATTATTTGCATGGCGCTTTAACTGCCTCAGATGCTTTAAAAGTAGGGAAAGGGCGAGGGCCGCTTCATCATTTTTATGCATTATGGAAAGATTAATACAACGGTTGATAGTGAAAAATCTTCACTCTATGAACTTGTTTCGTCATTATATGATGTTTTAGACTTATGACTGATAAATGTTAGCGTATTGTAGCTTAACAGTTATTTTGTATTAAGAAGGATAAGAAAAAATGTTATAATTTGCTTCTTTTATATATTTTTTACGATTAATCTATCCTGTTTCAGAGGCAATTTTGAGTATAAAAAAGAGAGCAAGGAATTATAAAATCAGGATTTGATAGCAAAAAGGGTAGAGGGAAAGACCTTTTACAAGGCGATATTGAAGCTGGCTGATCCCACTATATTTGCTGTTTCTTATATTGGTGGCAAAACAGAATGAGCCAAAATTGTTATCAAAATTATTGAAGATATCTAACATTTACAGAGTTTTTGTCGGTATGGGTAGGGTTTTCTAAATGGAAATTGATACGTCCTGATAGAATTATCAATGATCTTTCAGGTGATGTAGTGAATTTTTTCGGATATTACAACGTCATTATTCTCTTTGTATGGAACTGCTTTATGGAATTATTGGCGTTTCAGATGAGAAGCCGTGAGGAGTTTCAACATTTAATACAGCAAGATCTAGAAACTTTCACGCACTTAGAGCGGGTTTTAAGGTTTTTATATTTATAGTGATTAAGTTTTAGCGAGAAGGTAGTCGATTGCACAATCGGAGTTTCAATAGACCTGTAGCATATGGTTTAATCTTTTCAAAATTGAATTTTTATTCTGTTGTTTAGCAGAGGTTACCATTAAACATTTAAAATGGTCTGATTTTATTGTGCGCTATGACGGTTTCAATACTTTATGTTACCTTACCTTGATTTGAAGTTATGCTCCTCATGTAAAATAGAATGCATTTATATTGTTAATTCACATGTCTATTTTAAAGAGATTTCTCTCAAAGTGTGTCATATCCATTTTATAATAACGTTCGTGAATGGTCTAAAGCCTCTATGAAGTGTATAAAGCTATTATGCTTCCCATTTTTACGTTTTCAAGGTGAAAGGGGTACTCCCCTATACTATTTTAGCTCCCAATTTTGCGATAATCTTTGGTATTTCAGAGTGTTCAGAAGAAGAGTTTTTATTCCTTTCTTCAAGTGAATTTTATTGATGCCTCAATTTTTCCTGTTATGCATGAGCAGATGATTGTGAGTGATTTTAATGTATAGAGATTTGAAATGAGATAATCCTATGATATTTTAGACGCTTGCTCAATATGAATAATTATAAATTATCTTTATAAACCAAGTTATTAATTTATTTTTGTATTGAAGATTATTCTGGATAAGAATTTGTTCAAGAAAGAGGATTACCAAATGATGTGCCAGAAATCCAAAAAACTTAATTTACTCTAAATAATAGGTGAAAACAGTTATTTCGTTTGAAAATAATTACAATTAGCGTGAGAGATTTTTCATCATCGACTGCGATATAGAAAAAGAAACAATACACATAAAAGACCTTTAAATGATCTTTGAAAGGTCTTTGAAGACCCTTTGAGAACCCCTTAAAAACTCTTTGAAAAAAATAAATTGGTACAAAACCTAGTGGCAAAATATACAAAACCTGCTGGCAAGCTACATACATACAGCTACAACAACCGATGACAAGCTATAACTCCACACAAGAACGAATAAATACAAAATTCAATGGAGCGGGCGATGGGATTCGAACCCACGACCCCAACCTTGGCAAGGTTGTGCTCTACCCCTGAGCTACACCCGCTTACCGATTCGATATATGTCTTGTCTGTATGGCGTAGGCTTCTACGAATTGCAACAAAAAAATATCATTTTAGTTTGATTTATTTTGTCCATGTTTAAATAAAATGAAATAAAGATTGATTTTAGAAAATTCTTCAGTAATAAATTATTCCTTTTTTAATTTTTGCATGGAGAGGGGTGGAATATAATGTTGAAGAGAATAAATATATTAGGGGTTATCATTGCAACTGTTTTTATGATGAACAGTGTTGCAAAGGCCGATGACCAAGTTAAACACGTTAAAGTTGCAATAACGCAAATTATGGTCCATCCTGCTGCGGATGCTGTTCGTAAAGGTGTGGAAGATGTGCTTGCAGCAAATGGTTATAAGCAAGGTGAAAATTTTCAACTTACCTTTTTATCAGCGCAGGGTAATATTTCAACAGCAACGCAAATTGCGCGTAAATTTGTTGGTGATAAACCCGATGTTATTGTAGCAATTACCACGCCTTCAGCACAAACGATGCTTGCGGCAACAAAAACAATTCCTATCGTCTTTGCAGCAATTTCTGATCCTATCGGAGCTAAAATCGTTTCTTCACTTACCAAACCTGGCGGTAATATGACGGGGAGTTCTGATCGTATAGATGTTGCAGAAAGTGTTAGACTTTTACAAGAAGTAAAACCAGATTTGAAAAAAATTGGTTATCTTTATAATGCTTCTGAGGCAAATTCTGTTTCGACACTTAAAACGTTAAAGGATGTAGCAAAAAAAGCTGGAATTGAAATTATTCCCTCATCGGCACCAAAGCCTTCAGATGTTCAGGCAGCAACACGCGCTTTAATCGGTAAGGTCGATATTATTTTTGTTCCTGCTGATAATACGATTTTATCTGTTTTAGAAGGTGCAATAAAGGTCTCAGAGGAAGCCAATATGCCTGTATTTACTGTTGATGCGAATACTATCGGGCGCGGGCCTTTTATGACGCAAGGTGTGAATTTCTATGATGTAGGGGTTGATGCTGGGAAATTGGTTGTGCGTATTCTAAAGGGTGAAAAGCCTGGTGATATTGATGTTGTGCAGGCGGCTAATAATGACATTCGAATTGATTTGAAAGCAGCCCAAAAAGCAGGGATTATTATTCCGCAGGCAGTTATTGACCGTGCAACAAAAGTGATTCAATAACTTTTATTGATAGAGTGTTGATACAATAAAAATACGTTAAGTTTTCATGGGGATTGTCTTTACATGAATATATTTGCGTTTTCTGGTGCTGTGGAATTAGGCCTTATTTATGCGTTTGTTGCTATAGGGGTTTATCTTTCATTTCGGGTTTTGGATTTTCCTGATTTAACGGTTGATGGCTCGTTTCTTCTTGGATCCTGTGTCTGTGGTGTTTTGATTCTTTTAGGTTTCAATGCGTGGACAGCTATGGCATGCGCTTTTTGTGCAGGTATGGCGGCTGGTTTGTTAACAGCTCTATTGAATTTGCGTTTTGGCATTTTGAATCTTTTAGCTTCTATTTTAACAATGTCAGCACTTTATACAGTTAATCTTCGTATTATGGGAATTATGGGAGGGTCTAATGTTAATTTAGCACTTGCTGATACGGCGTTAACCCCCTTTTATAATCTGTTTGGTTTATCTGATATTTTTGTGCGTCCTCTTTTCGTTGGTATTGTGTTGCTCGTTATGGCGTTTTTGATTTGGCGCTTTTTGGAAAGTGAAATTGGTCTTGCTATGCGTGCAATGGGCGCTAATCCACGCATGGCGACGGCGCAAGGTGTCCATACATCAGCATTGATATATTTTGGAATGGGGCTTTCCAATGCGTGTGTGGCACTTGGTGGTTCTCTTTATATTCAAACTGCGATTGCAACAGATATTACCGGTGGAATTGGAACAATTGTTTTTGGATTGGCAGCCGTGATTATCGGTGAAACTCTCTTTCGTACGCGCAATATTTTTTGGATTATAATCAGCTGTATTGTAGGGTCTGTGCTTTATCGTGTGGCGGTGCAATTTGCATTTGAAGCAAATGGCATTGGCATTGATACGTCGACAGATCTTCAGTTGATTACTTCGCTGTTGGTTGTTTTAACCCTTATTGTGCCACGCTATTGGAGGAGGCATAAACGTGATTGAGTTTTTTCATGTTGGGGTCACATTTAAACCGCAAACACCTTTGGAAAAACAGGCTTTAATTGATATTAACCTGAAAATTGATCAGGGTAGTTTTGTTACGGTTATTGGTTCAAATGGTGCTGGTAAATCAACTTTGCTCAGTGTTTTAGCGGGTGCTACGCTTCCTTCAACAGGGAAAGTGGTTATCAATGGACAAAATGTTTCTAGGCAATCAGTCAGTGAACGCGCTGGAAAGATTGCTTGTGTTTTTCAAGATTCGTTAGAGGGAAGTTGTGGTTCTTTAACAATTGAAGAAAATTTGGCTCTTGCTGCTCTTCGAGGAAGTCGTCGTGGTTTGCATGCGGCTTTAAATCATGAGAAACGGCAATTTTTTCGAGAGAAAATTGCTCAATTAGGCATTGGTCTTGAAACATATATTCATAATCCTATGGATAGTTTATCAGGTGGGCAACGCCAAGCAGTTTGTCTTGTGATGGCAACATTAGCACATGCGGATGTTTTATTGCTTGATGAACATACCTCAGCGCTTGATCCTGGAATGGCTGATTTTGTGATGCGGTTGACTGAAAAAATCGTTGAAGAGAAAAAATTAACAACTATTATGGTGACTCATTCTATGCGTCAGGCTCTTGATTATGGCGATCGTACCTTGATGTTGCATGGTGGAAAAGTGATTTTGGATGTCTGTCATGAAGAGCGGAAGGGCTTGGATGTCAATGATTTAATTGGCATGTTTCAGAAAGTTCGCGGGGAAGTTCTTGATGATGATGAACTATTAATGGATTAATAGTGTGGCTCAGAAAAAAGCACATGAAGTTGATCAGTTTCTAATGCGTTTTTCACGTGCTTTTCCTATTGTTCTCATTTATGGGCCAGATCGTGGTCTTATTTGTGAGCGTGCACAATGTTTTGCAAAACTTACACGGGTAGCAATAGAAGATCCATTTTCGACAATTCGTTTGGATGCTGCTGAAATTGATAAAGATCCTGCACGTTTAGAAAATGAAGCGCGTACGTTATCGCTTTTTGGGGGAGATCGTTTGATATGGATCTCTAATGCTGCTAACCAAAAAGGTTTTCTTGCTGCCTTAAAACTTTTAATTGAGAAACCACCAGAAGCTTGTTTTATTCTCATTGAGGCAGGGGATTTAAAAAAAGGAACAGGGTTGCGCAATGCTATTGAAACAGCATCAAAAGCGATGGCTTTGCCCTGTTTTGCCGATGATATGCGGTCTCTTGACGGTTTGATTGATGAGGTTTTAGGACAGTTTAAGAAGACTCTTTCTTTAGATGCACGTAGATGGTTGCATGAATGTTTAGGGGCGGATCGCCTTGTATCACGCAGTGAATTAGAAAAGCTTTGTCTTTACGCTGCAAATGTTCATATTACTCTTGAAGATGTGAAAGCTGTTGTAAGCGATGTCAGTGCTCTTTCTCAAGATGAAGTCATTGATGCTCTTTTATTGGGCGATATATCAGGCTTTGAAGCGCATTTTAACCGACATGCAGCAGTGCAGGGGGCACTTTTTTTAATTTTGAGTACAGCTCAAAGGCATTTTCAGCAATTACAGCTATTGCGTTATCAGGTAGAGGTTGAAGGAAATTCACCTTTTACGGTGGTTTCTCAGGCACGCCCTCCCATTTTTTTTCAACGGAAAAAGATCGTTGAACAAGCTTTAAAATATTGGAAGTTAGAACAAATTTCTTATGCAATGGAAAGAATTCAGAGTGCTGTTTTAGACAGTCGTAAAAATCCACTTTTGGGCGAAGCTATCATTCGTCAAGTTTTGTTAGGGCTTACAATTATTGCACGACGCCAGATGGCAGCTTAACAGCCTAGAAATATAATGATTTTTTATTTTTGGTATACCACAGAGGTATTTTCAGTAATTAAAACTGTTATGCTATCAAGTAGAGGTTGATGGAACTTGTATTTTTGAGGATGCATTTTAGGAGCTTGAAAGCTTGATAGAAATTTTTCTTCAAAAGAAATAGTTTATTTTCAAAAGGCCATTTTGAAACAGTTTTATTATTTTGTTGTGTCGTAAAATACTGTTTTTAGGGTAGTGATACGAGGCCCATATCAAATTTTATGTGTTCGATGTTTTTTGTGTGGGTATTTGGTGAATATTAGGTTGGTTCATAGAGTCTTAATGGAGTAACACCCCCATGTAAAACAGAGTATCTCAAACAACAGAAGACACTTGTATGGTAGATTCATACGCGTTCTTAGAAATATTTTTCAATGCGCGTCATATCTATTTCGCGGCGGTGTTTATGAATGGTGTAGAAGTAAAGTTCCTTGTGAAGAATATAAAACCCATAGAGCAACTCTATCTTTATGCTTAATAAAAGCGCAAGTCGACACTCATTATATACTTTGCTAGCCTCTAATGTTACTACAGTTTTTAGCATTAGAGAGCGTTTTTCATCATTTTTTCTCACATGTCTTCTTGTGACGTGTAGCCAAGAGATTTTAATTGATAAGAGGGTTTGTGATGGAAGAATTTTACAGTATTCGAAGTTATGATTCAAATTGAAAAAAAGTATTATTTTTATAAATCAATGTATTATAGATTAATTGAATCACTTAAAATAGTGAGCCAGAGGAATCTTTTAGACAAGAAAATGAATTGTTTGCAGATCGGTATGAATTAAGAATCTTCATGGGATGAGAAGAAAGTCAAAATAGATTATGATGAAAACCACAGCACCTATGGGGAAACTTTTATGTTTGATACAGAGATGATTATCTTAGCAATGAATGTGTCTCATAAACAGAGCTAGTCATTGTTTATTATTAATAATTTATTATTTTTCATATTAAATCAATCAGAACAATGTCTTTTGCACGTCATAAGTGGGGGGCGTGTGGATAAAAACTGTACAAGAAAGCACTAAAAATGCCTCTTATGAATGCTCTCAAATTCCAAGGTTTTTTGCAACATTGGGGGTAGGAAAATATAATGATAGTGTTTTATTTAAGTGTGAAGAGGGTCGTGCTTAATAGATTTATAGTTATAACATTTACGAACACTGTCGTGAGATAGGCTAGGGAGCGAGATGTCTTTTAAAACAAACCCATGAATTTGTAATCCAAATTTATTCTGTTGAGGGCGTTCTGTTTTACGTGAGGGGTGTGATTCCATTAAAGGGATATTCGGTGTTTTTGTTATCAAACTTTTTCTTTATTGAGAGGGCGTGTTTTTCTCATATTTATTTGATTTACGGTATCCGGAATCGGGAGAGGAAAATGTTTTTAATGGTATCTTTTGGTATGCGTTGTTTTACGGTGTTTTCAATATTCGCGAAACTTATGTTGATGTTGTAGGTGGAGGCGCAATACGTTTTATATAGGTCTAATGTACAAATTAATGAACGTATCGGGATAATTGGAGAAGAGTTAGTGTCTGCTTACGCTTTTGATGTGTTTTTTTGTGAGTAAATTAGTAAGATAAAGTAAACTGATGGGATTTTATGTAGAGTCGTTGTTATCCTAATTGAGAGTGCATTTTATTTTGTTTCGGTGATGCGCTTTGATCAGTAATTAAGAGGGAGTTTTAGAGCGTGATGTTAGATTTCTCGTCATTTATTTTTTATGTGTTTTCTAGGTAAAGTGATCTGTTGTCAGCTTGCGCAGGTGATAATTGGTAAACTGCGTTATTCTTTATTCCCTAGTTGTCATTTTTTAATGTTTTACGCATAACTCTTGAACAAACAAACAAGAAAATTGTGATTTTACAATTAGTCTTTATTGCCATTTGCAAAGAATCTTTGAAGGTGAAAGATGCTCCATACTCAGTTTGAAAAAATAGCACTCATTGGGATCGGTCTGATTGGGTCTTCTTTAGCAAGAGTGATTAAAAAGAAAAATCTTGCGGCTCAGATTTCTATTGCAACACGTCGTCCAGAAACCCTGAAAAGAGCGCGAGAATTGGAGCTTGGGGACTTTTATACGACAGATAATGCAAAAGCTGTTGAAGGAGCAGATTTGGTTATTCTTTCTGTTCCTGTTGGGGCTAGTGCAGAAGTGGCAAAAACCATTCGTGATCATTTAAAACTTGGAGCGATTGTGAGTGATGTTGGTTCTACGAAAGCGTTGGTTATTGCGGAAATGGCACCTTTATTGCCAAAAACGGTTCATTTTATTCCAGGGCATCCAATTGCTGGAACGGAATATTCAGGACCGGATGCTGGTTTTGCTGATTTATTTATGAATCGTTGGTGTATTTTAACGCCTTTTGCGGATAGCGATGCTGCTGCTGTCGCACAATTAACAGCGTTTTGGGAAGCTTGTGGTGCGCGTGTCGAAAAGATGGAACCTAAGCATCATGATCTTGTTTTGGCTATTGTTTCACATTTACCCCATTTGATTGCGTATAATACTGTTGGGACAGCGAGTGATTTAGAAAAAGTAACAAATTCGGAAGTGATTGCTTATTCCGCTTCCGGTTTTCGTGATTTTACGCGTTTAGCATCTTCTGATCCCGTTATGTGGCGAGATATTTGTTTGCATAATAAGGATGCTATTTTAGAAATGTTGAGCCGTTTTAGTGAGGGGCTTGCTTTTTTAGAACGGGCAATTCATTTAGGAGATGGTGAGACACTGTTTAACTTTTTTACACGTACGCGTGCTGTACGCCGCAATATTATTGATGCTGGACAGGAAATTGATGCTCCTGATTTTGGGCGTCAGAATGTTTCTAAAAAAGGGTGAGTAAAAACAAGAGGTTTTTGTTGAATTTCGTTGGTCTTTTCTAAAAACCGATAAGAAGTTTTTTCTCTACTCAGTCATAGATTGCAATAAAAAAGAGTGGCGATTGCTCCGATATAGATAACCATGACTTCAAAAGGTTTTATGTGTGCACGATCATCTTGCTTAGTTCTCTATAGGGCATATGATGTACAGAAGAGGTTACTGATCTGTAGAAGTAACAAAAAAATGAGGTCGTTGTAGAACTTCATAGAGTGGGTTATTGTTTTTGTTTTGGTATAAAGTCGGGCTTGACCGTATTGATTATTGACCGTTATATTGCAACATTGCAAAATGTTTATTTGCAGAGTTTTGATGATTTTTATAAAACTTGAAATAGACTGAGGAAGAGTTTTACCAGAAAGTATTGAGTTTTGTTAAAAAATATCTTTTGGTATAGCTATCGTATTTTGTGTGACGCAGTAAGTCATTATTGGCGTGATAATGGGAGTGCTTTTGCAAGCCATGTTGCGCTATCGGGGCTTTTAGCATTTTTCCCTTTTTTTATTTTTGGAACATCTTTTGCTCGTTTTCTAGGTGCTTTTACTTATACACCGCAAAAAATTAAAGCACTGGTGCAGTTATTGCCTGATGTTATTGCAGAGCCTTTATCTCAGGAAATTGTTAATGTTTTAACCATTCATCGAGGAGGTGTGTTGACGCTTTCTGTCATTGGAGCGGCTTATTTTGCTTCTAATGGGATAGAGGCTTTGCGTACGGCTTTAAATAAAGCTTACCGTGTTACTGATCGACGGAGTTTGTTATTTTGTCGTTTTCAAAGTCTGTTTTTTGTAATCCTTGGAGCTGTTGGTCTTGTTGTGATTAGTTTTTTATTGATTCTGGCGCCTTTGTTGATCAAAATTATGCAAAATCATTCTTTTTTTATGACTGAATATATTGCTGTTATTCGTGTATGGCGTTATACAGTTGCAATCGTTATTTTGTTTATCAGTCTTTTGATTGTTCATAAATGGCTTCCAGCAGGGCGGCGGAAAATTATAGATATTTTACCAGGGATAGTGGTGACAATGTTTATATGGTTTATGGCTTCTATCGCTTTTGCGCAATATTTAACGATGTTTGATTATATTTCTACCTATGCAGGGTTGGCATCTATTATGGTTGCTATTATTTTTCTGTACATATTGAGTGCAATTTTTATTTTGGGAGGAGAAATAAACGCGGCGATAATGTTTTATCGCAAGGATTTGCAACATTCAGATAAATGAAAGAGCTTATTATTGCTTGAAAGCCAAGGTATGATTATCCCAATAAAGCCTGCTATCACTTTGTTGATTGATGCAGATGCTTGTCCTGTAAAAGATGAAGTTTATCGTGTGATGAATCGTTATCAGCTTAAGACATTTGTTGTGGCAAATCGTTCTTTGTCCCTTCCAGATGAAGCGCTCATTGAAAGAGTGGTCGTTGCTGGTGAATTCAATGGTGCTGATGATTGGATCGTAGAACATGTGCATGAGGCAAGTATCGTTATTACCAGTGATATTCCTTTAGCAGCGCGGGTTGTGCAAGCTGGGGGGTTTTGTCTTTCGCCAACGGGGCGTATTTTTGATGTAAATTCAATTGGTCAGGCTTTGGCGATGCGCAATTTGATGGAAGATTTGCGTGGACAGGGCAGTATAATAGGTGGTCCCCGTCCTTTTTCTCGTAAAGACCGTTCTGCTTTTTTGTCAGCACTGGATCTTGTTATACAACGTTTAAAAAGACGCGGTTATTAAAGTTATAGGGCTTCTTTAATGACTGCTTTTATAAGTGCTTTGGCATCGTCATTGGCCCATGGAGCTGCACCATTGAAGGAAGCAATGAGATATCCCTCTTTATCAATGAGCAATGTAATGGGGAGTCCTAAAGCGAGCCCCTGTTTTCTAACATTGTTGAAAATATCCATTGTTTCATCGCGATAGTAAAGCAAATTATCTGAATGAATATTCTGTAAAAATTGCTGAATTTTTTCAAGAGAAGCAGTTTTATCGATATTTATAGCTATGACATCAAAGTTTTCTCCACCTAATTCACGTTTTAATTGCGCAAGTTCAGGCATTTCTGTGCGGCAAGGTGCACACCAAATAGCCCATAGATTGACCAGCATTGGTTTTCCGGTAAATTCGCTGAGTGTGTGCTCTTTTCCTTGAATATCCTTGAAAGAGAGTTTATTCATATCTGAGAGCGTATCAGCAAATCGTATGTGGCTAAAAAAGCCTTTTGCTGCTTTTCGTATCGCCATCATTTTTTCTGCTCGTGCTTTATCAGTATTTATTTCTTGTGCTTGTGCTGCTGAAATGAAATTGAAAAGAAAAAACTCTCTTTTGGTATCGTAGTTTATGGTTGCGTATAAACTCAGTGCAATGATAAAGAATGCAAGGGAGAGTTGCCTTTTTTTATTGTTTTTTTCGCTGATGAAAATTTGAAAAATCATAATTTTGTCCTTTGGATGGGTGTTTTCAGAATATGACAGATGAGAAGTTAAAGAACCAAATGTGGGGTGGTCGGTTTGCGGCAGGCCCTGCTGCAATTATGGAAGAAATTAATGCTTCTATTGATTTTGATCAAAAACTTTATCGACAAGATATTGAAGGTTCTCTTTCTCATGCAGCTATGTTAGCGCAAACGAAAATCATTTCACAATCAGATTATGAAAAAATTGTTCATGGTTTGAAACTTATTCGCCAAGAAATTGAAGACGGTAAATTTGTTTTTTCACGAAAGCTTGAAGATATTCATATGAATATTGAAGCGCGGCTGAGCGAATTGATAGGTCCTGTAGCTGGGCGTTTGCATACGGCGCGTTCACGCAATGATCAAGTTGCTGTTGATTTTCGCTTGTGGGTACGTGAAGCAACGCAAAAGATAGCACAAGCTTTAAAAGGATTGATAGAGCAATTACTTATTCGCGCAGAACAACATGTTGATACCTTTATGCCAGGCTTTACGCATTTACAATTGGCTCAACCCGTAACATTGAGTCATTATATGATGGCTTATGTTGAAATGTTTGGTCGAGATTTATCGCGGATGCGTGATGCTCTTGAGCGAATGAATGAATCGCCTTTAGGGGCGGCTGCTTTAGCGGGGACAGGCTTTCCAATTGACCGTTTTATGACAGCAAAAGCGCTAGGCTTTCGCGAACCTACACGCAATTCAATTGATAGTGTTTCAGATCGTGACTTTGCATTGGAATTTTTAAGCGCTGGCGCTCTTTGTGCAACACATCTTTCGCGTTTAGCAGAAGAAATAATTCTTTGGTCAAGTGAACAGTTTTGTTTTATTCATTTATCAGATGCTTTTTCAACAGGGTCTTCCATTATGCCACAAAAGAGAAATCCTGATGCGGCAGAGTTAGTACGAGCGAAAGCAGGTCGATTGAATGGTGCACTTATGGGATTGTTAACGGTGATGAAAGGATTACCGCTTGCTTATTCAAAGGATATGCAAGAAGATAAGGAATATGTGTTTGATGGGGCTTTGAGTTTGGAATTATCACTAGCAGCAATGACAGGGATGATTGCTGATTTGAAAGTGAATAAAAAAGCCATGAAACAAGCAGCGGATTTAGGGTATGCAACAGCTACAGATTTTGCGGATTGGCTTGTACGCAATTTAGGGATTCCTTTTCGCGAAGCACATCACATCACAGGGTGTGCTGTGGCATTGGCAGAAAAAAAACAGTGTCGCCTTCATGATTTATCATTAGATGAACTTCAAGCAATTTGTCCTGATATCAATGCGGCACTTTTTGATGTTTTGACCGTTGAAAAATCTGTTGAAAGTCGTAAAAGCTTTGGGGGAACAGCGCCTTCAGAGGTTCTTCGGCAAATTGCGTATTGGAAAAAGCGTCTCGTGAGCGCTTGAGTGATTGTATTTTAAAGGTAACAAAGAGATCGAGATGAGGAAAGAGGACAGATGAAAATTATATTAAAGGGGTTGATAATTGTCCTTTTTGGGGGCTTGGGTATCGTTGGGTGTGGGCGTAAAGGGTCATTAGAGTTACCTCCTTCAACAGGAGTGAATTCTTCACAAGGAACTTTTGTTTCTCAAGGTAAAACAGATAAACCTTTTATTCTTGATCGGTTAATACAATAGGAATTTTTATGCGTTTTTTTTCTTATCATCAGGGTGTGCTTCACGCTGAAGGTCTTTCTCTTTTGGAACTTGCGCGAGAAGTTGAAACACCTTTTTATTGTTATTCAGCTAGCGCAATCGTTGCACATTTTAAAGATTATCAGAATGCATTTCATGATATGCCGAGTTTAATTGCTTATGCGGTTAAAGCGAATTCCAATCAAGCAGTTTTACAACTTTTAGCTAACAATGGAGCGGGAGCTGATGTGGTCTCAGAAGGGGAATTACGGCGTGCACTTGCTGTTGGTATTCCTGCGCAGAATATTGTTTATTCTGGTGTTGGTAAAACAGTGAGAGAAATAGATTTTGCTCTTGCACAAGATATTTATTGTTTTAACGTTGAATCAGAGCCAGAACTTGAACAATTATCGGCGCGGGCTGCTGCGCTTTCAAAAACGGCTTGTATTTCTTTACGCATTAATCCTGATGTGGATGCTAAGACTCACAAGAAAATTACAACAGGTAAGTCTGAGAATAAATTTGGTATTCCACTGTCTTTGGCGGGTGATGCATATAAAAAAGCAGCTCAATTGCCTGGTCTTCATGTGTGTGGTGTTGATCTCCATATTGGCAGTCAAATTTGTGATTTAAAACCGTTTGAAGATGCATTTGTTATTGTTGCAGATTTTGTGCGTCAATTATGGAATAATGGTTATGCGATAACCCATATCGATATTGGGGGCGGGCTTGGTATTCCTTATGGTTATGAGAAGCATCCAGTACCTTCTCCTTTTGAGTATGCAGCACTGGTAAAGAAACATATTGCGCCTTTAGGGATCAATATTATCCTAGAACCTGGGCGTAGTATTGTTGGTGAAGCCGGTGTGTTGGTAACATCGGTTGTGTATTTAAAAAAGGGGGAAGGACGAAATTTTGTTATTGTTGATGCGGCGATGAATGATTTCATGCGTCCAACGCTTTATGATGCGTGGCAAAATGTAATGCCAGTGAAAAAAACACCAATAGATGCCCCTCTGATTAATGCTGATATTGTCGGTCCTATTTGTGAAACTGGTGATTATTTAGGTTTGGAACGTTCTTTACCAGTGTTGAAAGCGGGTGATGTTTTGATGTTAACAGGAGCAGGGGCTTATGGCGCAGTGATGGCAAGCACTTATAATAGTCGACTTTTGGTGCCGGAAGTTCTGGTTCAGGATACGCGTTATGCAGTCATTCGTCCACGCCTTGATTATGCACAATTGATAGGCTGTGATCATATTCCAGATTGGATTGAGCCCAAATTAGATTGAGCATTATTAAATATTTTGGGTCTTATTTTTACTAAACTTTGATGAAACAATTTATTTTCTAGAAATTGTTTTGTATGGGGTTTATGATCTTAATGCACCACGATAAAAGGGGATAAATGCTTGTTTATGAAAAATAAAAACATCAAAGGTTTTGCAATGAAGCTTTTGTGTGTGCGCATTTTGATGTGGGGGATCCTTTCATTTGAACGGATGTGGGTACGGTTGTTGCCATTTTTCCTCGTTCTTAGTCTCTTTTGTTCGTTTAGCTGGTTGGGACTTTTTGGTATTTTGGGCTATTGGTCACATTTGCTCTTACTTGGGGTTATACTTATTTGTGCTGGGGCGAGTTTATTTTTTCTTATTCGTTTTCGGTTTCCCACAATGCGGGAAGTAAATTGCCGCCTTGAACGCGTCAATGATCTTAGACACCAGCCTTTGAATATTCAGACAGATCGTTTATGTTCTGAAAATGATGAAGATTTTAGTGCTGTTATTTGGCGTGAACATCAACGCCGAATGGCAAAGCAATTATACCATTTAAAAACTGGATTTATCTCTCTTAATAGTGCGGATTATGATCCTTTGGCTTTGAGGGCTTTGTGTGCTCTTCTTTTTGTGTGCGCTTTTAGTTTTTCTTTTGGTTCACAAGGGGGGCGTTTGGCTGATGCCTTTGATTTTCGTCCTGTCGTTGATGAAAAACTCATGCGTATTGATGCTTGGGTAACACCACCTGCTTATACCGGTGTGGCACCGATTTATTTGACAAAAGATGAGAAAACACAACTAGAAATCCCTGAAGGGAGTAATGTTGTTGTGCGTGTTGTCAATGGGGCTGGCATTACAGTAAAAGCAAAGTCTGTAGAAGATGGGAGGGAAGTTTCGTTTTCAGAGAAAACGGAACAAACAGCTTTGAATGATCCAATTGTTCATTTTGAAACACATTTAAACCATTCAATAAATTTATTTGTATCATCACGTCGTAAAAAACAGCAATGGCATTTGCAGATAATTAAGGACACGCGTCCAACAATTCATTGGTTGGAAAAACCAGGGAGGATTTTAACGGGATCATTGGAGTTACGATATGTGGTGGATGATGATTATGGTGTGACAAAGGCTTTTGTTGAAATAGAGCCTTTTCTTCCTCAGAATAAAAGTGCTTCTTCTCTTTATAATGCTCCGGAAATAGAACTTCTTCTTCCGCGTGGTGGAAAGGGGAAAATGCGAATGGTGCAGGATATATCAGCGCATCCATGGGCAGGTTCGCAAGTCAAAATTACTTTGGTGGCAGAAGATGGTGCGGGGCAGAAAGGGCGTAGCAAAACTTTTGTTATGATATTACCACAGCGTGTTTTTTCGAATCCTGTTGCACGCGCAGTGGTTGAATTGCGTCGTCTATTAGCTCTTGATGCTTCTGTGAAAGAGCGTGTATTGGATATGCTTTCTGCTTTGCTTGTGCGTCCAGAAAAGGGGTTGCAAAATGCATCGCATTTTATTGTTCTACAAAGTGCGTGGACAAGACTTTCTTTAGCACAAACAGACGAGGATTTGCGCGATGTGGTGGATTATTTATGGCAAATTGCTTTGGGTATTGAAGATAATCAGCTTGAATCCGTGCAAAAAAAGTTAAAACAAGCACAAGCTGCTTTACGTGATGCATTGCGTTACGGTGCTTCAGCGGCAGAAATTGAACGGCTTATGGCAGATTTACGTCAAGCTATGGATGAGTATATTCGTGCTTTGGCTGAAAAAGCACCGGATAGTCAAGTTTCTAAAAATTCTAAAAGCTCAAAAAGTCCTAATCTTTCTGAATCTACATTACAAGAAAAGCTAAATTTAATTGAGGAAATGGCTAAAACGGGCTCTTCTTTAGCAGCTGAACAACTCTTGGCGGAAGTTGAACAGACGCTTGATCATTTGCATGTGCAAAAAGGCAATCAAAATGAGGGAGAAAAAAGCCAATCTGCACAAATGAAAGAAAAGATGGACCAGCTTGGAGATTTAATGCGTCGTCAGCAAGAAATTCTCAATGAAACACATCAGTTAGAGATGGAACAAAAACGCGGAGAAAATGTACCGGAAACACAAAAAAAATCTTTAAAAAAACGTCAAGCTGAATTGCAATCTGAATTATCAACATTAGAAAAAGAATTATCAGAACAAGGATTTGAAACAGGGGGGGCGTTGAAAAGGGCAGAAGAAAAAATGAATTCTGCGGAAAATGCTCTTGATAATGGAAATCATCAGGTATCTATACAAAATCAGTCTGATGCTTTGGAATCTTTGAGGCAAGGTGCACAAAATGTTTTGAAAAAAATGCGCGAAACACTTAAAGAAACGGGAGATGATCAAAATGCTGATTTTGGTCCTAAAGATCCGTTAGGACGTCCACTTTCTTCAACAACAGATGAAGAACAAGAAGGCGAGGCACTACCACAAGAAAGTGATCAAATGCGTACGCGGCAGATTTTGGATGAAATTCGCAAACGTCTTGGTAAAGAGCATCTTTCAGAAGAAGAAAAAAACTATCTTGAAAGATTGCTTCATTTTAATTAACCAGTGTTGGCTTTTTTCTTAATTGATGTCAAAAACAGTGTATGAAGAACCTCTATGGGGTTTATCTCCAAAAAAATGATTAAAGTGCTTGTAAGGCAATAATCATCCTGTTGTACTGATTTTTTAATCATTTAAGTTTAAGATATGCAATATTGAAATGTTCGCTATTGCGGAAAAAAAGCAGAAGTCCATATAGGTTTGGTATATGAAAATCTGTAATGTTTGAAATTTGTTTCTACATGGTATGTTGAGTTGGATATCGTTACGCTGAAAGATTTTTATGCTTCTGCACTTGGACTGCGTGTGCAAAAGACGCTGTGTGACCAATTGAATTTATGGTGGCCTGATCTTACGGATAAACGGATTATGGGATTGGGTTATGCACTTCCTTATCTTTCTACATTGCGTGAACGTGCCCAACAATGTTTTGCTTTTATGCCTGCTGCTCAGGGTGTTTCGCCTTGGCCTTGTTCTGAGCAAGTTGCTACAGCGCTTGTTTTTGAAGAAGATTTGCCGCTTCCGGATGCGTCAGTTGACTGTATTTTATTGGTACATGCATTAGAATATACAGAAAATTCATTTGAAACGTTGAATGAAATATGGCGTGTTTTAGCACCCAATGGCCACTTGATCGTTATTGTACCTAATCGCTCTGGCTTTTGGGCGCGCAATATTACTACGCCCTTTGGTTATGGCGAACCCTATAGTCGGCAACAAATTACTCGTTTGTTCGAAAAAACAAATTTTGTTTCTGGGCCAATACAAGAAATTGTACACTATATGCCCTCTACGGGGTATTTTTCGCGGTTGTTCTCATTTTTTTACGAGCCATTTGCTCGCTATCTTTTGCCTTATTTTGGTGGACTCTTAATGTGTCAGGCACAAAAACGTGTTTATCAGGGTTTGCTCGTACAGCGTCGTCAGTCGCGACGTATTTTTATTCCTGCTTTATCACCACAGACAAGAAATATTTTAATTTATAAAGATAATTAATCATTTTGTCATTGTCATAAGAACCGCAAGTATAGAAGAATTCTCTTATTTCAATTTTTTGCATTTACAATTAAAAAATATTCTTTTGTACATTAATATGTGGAATTGGTATGTGAATAAAAATCTCAAGTATCTATATACCGAACCATATTTCATGAATAGTGGAAACATTTTAAAAGAAAAAAATGCTGGTATCTTCGTAAACGTAAAAATAGCAGAGTCCAAGAGATCTTACATAATATGGTTTATGGTGGTTAAAAACTGTACAAGGAAGGATTACAATGCTTCTTATAAACCATCTCAAGTATCAAGGGCTCCTCTGCAACATCGAGATCTAACATAAGTGTGTGATGGTGCTGGCTTGTTCTTTTATAAGCGTAAAGATGGTGGTGCTCAGTGGCTTTATCGTTAGGATAAACATTTAGCGTTATATCATGAATTATATAACCTCTTAAGAGGAGATAAAGTCATAAAGAATAGAGGAAAACTATAAAGATAAAAAACATCTCTCAAGTTAGGTTAGTGAATGTGAGATAAAGCAGTGCGTGGAGCGGTTTTTCTGAAAAAAATAATCATAAATAGCACTCATCTAAAGATGATAGTTATGATCAAGAATGTTGCTAAAAGATATCACGATTATTTATATGCGAAACATATTAAAAACTTTAGAAAGAACAAAAGCATGTGAAACAGAAGTTACAAAGTATATCGTGAGGGTTGAAAGCATTTTTGTTTTTGGTTCTCATGTTGGAATATTTCGTTTTTTATTCATAATGTTATATATTTTGTCATAAGAGTAAGTTCTATGTAATAGCATTCGAATTATATGCGAAGGTTTTTTCATCTCGTTTCTGTTTTCATTTAGAATATTAAAATTATTTTTGAAACAGAAAATCTCGAATTAAAGATTTAAACGGTAACCATTTTGATCTGTTATGAGAATTTGCGCATTGGAGGGATCGTTTTCGATTTTTTGTCGCAAACGATAGATATGGGTTTCTAAAGTATGGGTGATAATATTTTCATTATATCCCCAAACTTGTTCTAACAATGTTTCACGGCTGACAATTTTATCATTGGCATGATAGAGACATTTAAGGATCGCTGCTTCTTTTTCTGTGAGACAGATTTTATTGTTGCATTGATCAAGAAGAAGTTTTTGTCTTAGTTTAAAAGTATAGGGACCAATATGAAAGGTTGCGTCTTCATTTTGTTCATATTGGCGCAACTGTGCTCGAATTCTCGCTAATAACACCGCAAAGCGAAAGGGTTTTGTTACATAATCATTGGCGCCTGTTTCAAGATCTAAAATATTATCACAGTCTGTATCATAATTTATTATCATGATAATGGGGGCACGAAATCCTTGGGTGCGTAATTGTTTAACGGCTTTGTAGCCATCAAGATCAGGAAGTTGAAATCCCAAAATAGTGAGATCAATATTTTTTTCTTGGATTATTCTCATTCCCGCTTCTGCTGTTTTTGCTTGGAAAATTTTAAACTCTTGATGCATTTGCAATTGTTCTACTAAAATAGGGCGTAGATCATCGTCTTCAACGATTAAAAGAGTATAGTGGTTCATGTTTTTCCTTATAGGCATGTTGATGCACTGATTGATATAGTTTCATGAAAAATAAGATTTCATGCAAGAAAAATTAAAAGAGGAAAATTAAAAAAGAGCGCTTCTAAAAAATAAACTTTTATAATTTCTAATGGTTGCTTGCTGAAAAGACGGTATTCCGTCTGCAGGGTATTTTACGTGTTGGTTGGAAGCGTTTTTTTATGTTCTAGAACGTGTTTTAGCTATTGAGTGTCATCATCTTTACGCTTTATGGAGAAACAAGGTGTGGCACTATCATTCACTTTGCCAGCTCGTGGGTGTTGCGGACAGTTCTTGGCACTTGAGACGATTCATAGGAGGAATTTTTAGTCCTTTCTTTCACGGTTTTTTCCATATGGGACTTTCTCCGTTTAGAATGTGCAAGCAAATAGCCTTTGATTGATTCAATATAAACAGGTTGGGAATGAGAGAATCCTGCGGTATGAGGCGCACTCGTCCAACATGCAAAACAATGAACACGCAATATGATGCGTTTTTTAGGCGTGAAGAGAATTGTGCAACACCTAGAACATATGCACTGTTTAGGAGAACTTCACGATCGTTTTTATTGTTTTTATTCACGTTCAGTTTTGTTTTTTTGTTGCATTTGTGTGCGAAGGGGATTGAGTGTTATGTTCGTGGTGTTGCTTATTATAATCGTTGAGCAAGCTTTGCCTTTAGCAATGCCGAAAAGATGCATCATAAAGAGGTTTTTTGTGTAATTTGGAAGGAGACTGTATTGAGAAAGAGTGCAGGATAAAAAATGACAAAGAAAAATATCATATTTATGCATTTAGCATGAGAATACCTCAACAGAAGGGGGTGTTGAGCTTATTCTTCTGCGCTATGAAGCATCTTTTTATATGAGTTAATGAATAAAAATTATTGTTTTAAGATAAAAGCATTTCCTCCTTAAGGTTGCCCATCAAACAGACTTCTTTCCATTCATCTTCTGTTACGGGTTGCACTGATAAGCGGCTGGCTTTGACCAGCGCCATATTTGCTAGTTTGGGATTGGCTTTAATTTGTTTTAATGAAACAGGTGTTGGCATGTCACAAAGTGCACGGATATCCACACATTCCCAGCGTGGATCAGAGCTTGTAGAATCAGGGTGCGCTTCAGTACATATTTCTACAATTCCTACAATTTCTAAACCTTTATTTGAATGATAAAAAAAACCTTTATCGCCATATTTCATAGCGCGCATATTATTACGGGCTTGATAATTGCGTACACCATCCCATTGTTCGCCATTAACTCCTTTTTTCTTTTGCATCTCCCATGACCATTTATGGGGTTCAGATTTAAAAAGCCAATAAGCCATGAGTTCTCCTTTTTCATAGACTGTTATGCATTTTTATAAGTATCTTTGTAATACCATCAACGATGATTTTTAAAATGGGGTAAAGAACGGCTATTATCTGTTTTTTCTTGTTTCAAAATAACGTGTAGTAGAGAGACGCGCTCTATTGATATTTCATGTTGTATAAAGGTATTTTGCTCTTTGCTTATCCTTTTAGCTATGGTTTGAAATGCGGTCATTATAAGAGTTTGTTGGAAAAAATGAAGAAAATTGGTTCTAAAAAGCTTTAAGATTACAATGGCAATGAAACGAATGAATGGTCAAAGATGAAGAGGTCAACGAATGGCATTCATATTTATGCTTCGTGGGAGAGAGTAGATCTTATTATGCTGTAAAATACTGTCATTTGAAATGTAATGATATAAGGCAGTTTTTTGAAACATGAAGGTTTTCAGAATATGTGGTGAATATTTAGGTTTACGTGTCGAGCTTTGGGTTAAGTGAATTGTGTGAGTGGGAAGCAGGTGGAAGCTGCTCGATAGAGAATTCGGGCTATCTATAGACCGGATTGAGTAGAAATCTTCGTTCTTTAAGGTGTGTGTGGGACGTCAATTTTATTATGCTTTTGTTCCACGGCGTCCCATCCCGATCAAGGGCGCGGCTTTTTCATCTAATGGCCAGCGTGAGCGGGGTGCAATGTCAAGAGAGCTTGTTTCTCCTCGTGCGAGTTTTTGTGCACCGGCAAAAGCAATCATTGCAGCATTATCGGTACACAAGGAAAGAGGAGGGGCTATAAATTCAAAACCATGTTGATGGGCAAGTTCTTGCAACGTAGAGCGAATGGCTTGGTTTGCGGCAACACCGCCTGCGACAACCAAAGCAGGAGAACGCTTTTCTTGATCATCAGAGAGAGGGTATTGGTGGGCAAAGTGTTGTAGGGCTAGGTGAATACGATCATGTACTGTATCGGTCACAGCGGCTTGAAAACTTGCGGCAATGTCAGCAATATCATTTTCTGTAAGAGGAGCTATGGCTGTTGCGGCTTGTCGAACAGCAGTTTTTAGTCCGGAAAAAGAAAAGTCTAACCGTTTTTCACCTTTTAAAGGTCGTGGAAGGGGAATGCGATTTTTATCACCAAATAAAGCTGCTTTTTCAAGTGCTGGTCCACCAGGATAGGGAAGACCTAAAAGTTTTGCAGTTTTATCAAAGGCTTCTCCTAATGCATCATCAATGGTGGTTCCTAAACGTTGGTAGTTGCCTACTCCATGAACAATGATTGTTTGTGTATGACCCCCTGAAACTAAAAGTAATAAATAAGGAAAGCTGACGTTGTGCGTTAACACAGCTGTTAAAGCATGTCCCTCTAAGTGATTTACCGCAATAAATGGTTTGCCAGTGGCAAGAGAGAGTGCTTTTGCGCTCATAACGCCTACCAACAATCCTCCTATCAAACCAGGCCCACTGGTGGCTGCAATGCCATCAATATCTTTTAATTTTGTGTTTGCTTCTGTTAGTGCTTGCAGAATTAAATGATCAAGAACTTCAACATGGGCACGAGCAGCAATTTCAGGAACAACACCGCCGTAAGGTGCATGGTGATCAATCTGACTCCAAACAACATTGGAAAGAATTCGGCTGTTTGATTCATTGTTATATTCAATGACAGCTGCTGCCGTTTCATCACAACTTGTTTCTATTCCCAGCAGACGCATTTTAAACAAAACCTTATATGGAAGCTTCTTTCCTGCGTGCGTACCATGAACAGAAAAAGATGCAAAGTATTTCTCTTAGAATTGATTTTTCTATGAAAAATATGTGTTTTGGCATTTTCTTTGAATTTTATGATATCATGGATTAAAAAATAAAGCTGTATTTTCGAGTATAAAATGCAAATGTTTTTTTTAAAACTTGTCTATTAAAGGCGATAATTGTAAATATTATTGAGAAAAGCTGCGTTTTTAAAACTTTTTTCATTTTATTATTTTATCATTAAAAAAAGTGTGCACGAAAAGTGACAGAGATGGTCGATTCTTCAAAACCAAAAGTTAAACCACATTATGCTGGTACGCGCCGTAAGAAACCAGTTATTGAACATGAAGCTGTTCCCCATGATTCAGAGGAAAAAATCCATAATTCTGTAGAATCTCATGCGCGAGAAAAACAGAATATGCAAGGTCAGGATAAAAGTATCTCTAGTACAACTTGGCTTTTCTTGTCCCTTTCTGGGATTTTGGGAGGATTCATTGCTTTGGGAGTTTTTATGGGGCTTCAATGGGCTGGTTTTTTTCCTTCTCCTTTTGTGGAAAATTCTGCTGGAGGAGAAAAAGCTTTGCAGATTGCTGAAGCCGCAAAAAGTCAAGGTGAAGACACAAAGGAACAATTGAGGCGGGTCTTTCAAGAAATTGATACGTTAAAAACAGAGTTTTCTTCTTTTTCATCACAACAGTTTAAAACAACGAAAAATGATGAACTATCGAAAGAAGAAAGCAAAAAAGCTTTTGCGATTTTAGAGGAAAAAGTAAAAGCTCTTGAAGAAACTGTACAAACTTTTGTTAGAAAGTCGAAAGAGATAGAGACGGCTTTGTCTGTTGGGCAGAGCAATGCAAATGATCTTGCTGCGTTAAAACAACAGTTAGAAGCACTACAGGAAGAAACTGCTGTTAAAAATAGTGAGAAAAAAGAAATAGATACCGCGCTCTTTACTGCAATTAGTTCATTAAAAAATGCTATAGAGCGTGGTGGATCTTATAATAATGAATTAAAGCTGTTACAACAATTATCGCCTTCGATTAATGGACTTGATGTGTTGCAAAAAACAGCTACTGTGGGTCTTCCAAGTTCAGCACAACTTTCAGTTGATTTTTCTCATGTTGCCGATGCAATTGTTGGTACGCAAAATCTTGTTGCGTCAGATGCTGGTTTTTTTGACCGAATTTTAGCATGGATAAAAGGGCTTATTGTTTCGCGACCGATTGGAAATGTTGAAGGGCCAACACTGGGGGCTATTGCGGCACGCATGGAAGTTGCCATTCAAGCTGGTGATTACGAAAAGGCTTTGAGCGAATGGCAATCATTGCCTCAAAGTGCAAAAGATGTTTCAATGGATTTTGTTAAGCAGCTTGAAAGACATATTGCTATTCAACAGTTGTTGCAGCAATTGTTATTGTCTGTGCAACAAGGATCTTTTAAAGCAACAAAGATGTAAATAGGCCCAAGATGATACGTGTTTTTATTTATATTTTTGTTGTTTGTATCCTCGGTTTAGCTTTCACGTGGGTAGCTAATCACAATGGTATTTTTGTTCTCACATTTTTGCATTTCAGATTTTCTGCTTCATTTCTTACAGTGTTAAGTGTGCTTATTTTATTTTTTGTAACGCTGGTGCTTTTATGGTGGTTATTGTCTTTCTTTTTTTCCATACCGAATGCTCTTTCCAATTATTTTTATAAACGCCATCAAAAGCGTGGTTACGAAGCTCTTTCAAAGGGGATTCTTGCAACTTTTGCTGGTGATAGTATGGTTGCGCAAAAAATGGAAGCACGTGTTGCTAAATATCTTGCAGGGAAACAAGAGCCATTGGTAAAACTCTTACAAGCGCAAACCTTGTCTTTACAAAATGACTCTGTTCGCGCCATCGGTCTTTATGAAGAGATGAGAAAGGAAGATCCGACAAAACTGGTTGGACTTTATGGTTTGTTTCGTGAAGCAATGAAGAGTAAAGCTTATGAGGCAGCGCAACAATATGCTGAAGAGGCACTGACTTTATCGCCAGCACTTTTATGGGCGCATCAGGCGGTGCTTGATCGGTTAAGTACTGAGGGTAAATGGGATAAGGCACTTACTATTTTTGAAAGAACGCAAAAAGCTCTCCCGCGTTCTATTCGCGCGATTCCAGAGCGGCAGCATATACAGGTTTTACTACTAAGTGGGCAGGCACTTTCTTTGTTTGATACACATCCTGTACAAGCACGTGAAGCTATTTTGAAAGCCCATAAATTGGCGCCTGATTTTGTTCCAATAATAGTTATTGCTGCTGATATTCTTTATAAATTAAACGAAACGCGTAAAGCGGATAAAATGATTATAGCGGCTTGGCAAAAGGAGCCTCATCCTGACTTGGGAGCGCTTTATCTTGAAAGAGAAGAAGGAGCCATTGGGCGATTGAAAAGGGCTAAGACACTTGCTTCTTATAATAAAGATGCATTTGAGTCGGCTTTCCTTATTGCTAAAGCAGCTTTGGATGCTGGTGAAACAGCATTAGCAAGAGAGAAGGCACAAAAAGCATTACAATGTCATCCACGGGAAAGTGTTTATTTATTGTTGGCAGATATTGAAGAGGCACAGGGAAACAATCAAGGTGCTGTGCGTCAATGGCTTTCTTTAGCACTTCGTGCTGAACGTGATCCAGTGTGGATGTGTGATGGGGCCATTTTTTCTTCTTGGTCAGTGGTTTCTCCAATCAGTGGACGTTTGGGCTGTTTTGAATGGAAGGCGCCTCCTTGTATGCCTTCTCTCACATTAGAGGCGGACAATATTGTGTCGAAAAGGCAAGACAAAGAGTATGTTATGGGAAAAAGTGATGATGTTGGAGATAAGAAGCTTGAAAAATTAACACCTATAGATGATTCTCTTTTGCATAATGTGCAGGTGGAGAAACAAGATATAAAAGAAAAAGATGTAAAAATGTTCAGTCAAACTCACTTAAATGTTGATGATCCAGGGGTTAAAACAGAAGAAGAAACATCTTTATCGAGGAAAAAATTTCGTTTATTTTAAATTGCACCAATGTGATAATACGAATGTTTTCTCAGAAGAAACAATTGACCTAGAAGAAAAAATATCGTTAGTCTTGTCCAATAAAATTATTCTCTTATGCTTTAAAAATAAAGTTTTGCTTGGTAGCAGAGGTGATTGGTTAAAAAATGTTTTTAAATCAGAGATGTCTTGATAAAAAACAAAAAAATAACAAACCAAGGATTGCTGTCGTTATTCATCGGCGCTCTACCTATACTGGTCGGTTGGGAAAATTTTTACAACAAAATGGTTTTGTTCTTGATATTTATCGTCCTATTTTTGGACAAAAACTCCCTGATACATTAGAGCATTATGCCGGCGTTGTTATTTTAGGGGGACCGATGAGTGTGAATGACAGCGAAGCCTATATTGGTGAGGAAATTGATTGGATTTCGTTATCACTAAAGGAAAATAAGCCTTTTTTGGGTATTTGTCTTGGAGCACAAATGTTAGCGCGAAATCTAGGGGGGCGCGTTGGTACAAGAAGTGATGGGACTGTTGAAGTCGGCTGGTATCCACTAGAAGCAACCCCACAAGGGAAGGAATTGATGAATTGGCCAGAGATGGTCTACCATTTCCATGATGAAGGTATTTATGATTTACCGAAAGAGGCAATGCTTTTGGCAACAGGGAATACATATCCTACACAAGCTTTTCGTTATGGAAACAATGCATGGGGCTTGCAGTTTCATGCTGAATTTACACGCGCTATGATGCGGCGTTTGGTCGTGCGTTCGGCACATAAATTGACTGAAAAAGGTGCTCAACCTGCTTGTGCACATTTGAAAGGTCGTTTAATCTATGATCGAGCTTTGAGCCAATGGTTTGAAAGCGCATTACACCAGATTTTTTGTACACCGCCCGTACTTGTGTGATTGTTGACAACGAATTGATTTATATAGGTAATTCACGGTTTTGTATATTGAATGAGAACCCCGAATATAGTAAGGTTTTTTCATTCCAAACCTGTGTATGTTGACTCAATAAAAACCTCTTGTTTGCATGTCACAAGTAGGGCTGGCGTGTGGGCAAAAACTGTATAAGAAAAGACTAAAAATGCTTCTTATGAACTGTCTTAAGTGCCAAGGGCTGTCGCAACATTTGGGGGCTAGCCAAATATAATGATGGTGCTGGCTTTGGGGTCTCCATAAGCGTAAAGATGGGGGGCTCAATGGCTTTATCGTTAAGAAACACTATTCATTATTATTTTTGTTGTGCTGTAAAACAGTATGGTTTAAGCTAGAGGTAGAAAATCTATGTAAAACTTTACACATGAGGTGTTTTTTGTTAAAGGGTGTAATGGGTTTTTTTTAAGAAAATCTTGTTTATTGAGCTTATGAGATACTGTACTTTAGAACGATGTATAGGGACTTCTTGAAGTGATCAGTAGATAAAATCCGGTCGATTAAGAAGTTGGATTGTGTATAAACTGAACGTGGTTGGGAATCTTTATCCTTTTTAGGGTGGGGAGGAAGTTAAGAGATAAAGAAAGTTTGAATATTGTCTAAATCCTTTCAAATACCATCATCACAAAAAAGTTTTTCTTTGAGTTATTTAATTTGTGGGCTCTTTTGTCTTGCTCTGATATTTATTTATAGCGCACTCTGGTTTTTTTTTCGCGTAAAATAGAAGACTATGTTTCTAATATATTCACAAAAGTATCTTCCCATAATATGGCGGCGGTATGTGAGAATGTGCACAAGGATGGTTATCCTTTACGTGTCGGTGTTGTTTGTGACAAGTTTCAATTTTCTTGGCCTTTACATGGAGTTTCTTTATCGACGGGGCGTTTGACAGCTGGTGCACCAATTTACGCACCTCATTTGGTCGAGTTTAATGTTCATTCTCCTGCATTAATTGTTTTTTCCGGAAAAACTCCCATAGTATCGCATTGGCGCAATTTGGTGATTGAAACAGAGCCTTATTGGAAAACGGGTAAAACATTGAAGTTTATAGCTGAAGGGCTTGAGATTTCATCTTTTTCCTCTTCCCCTGAAGATCAAAAGCTTCAAGAAGCATTAAGAGCACCAACGACAGATAAAAAAACGACACAAGAAAATATTGAAGATCCGGCATCTTTGCAAAATACGCATGACGTGATTATTCAGCCGTTAGAGCCACAAGACATGCCTCAAAAAATAACGGCAGAATTTTTTCGACTTGATCTTAAACATGAAAAGAATGATTTATCGGGACATATAACTTTTGACGGTTTTGATGCTTCTCCCTTTTTAAAATCTTCTTTTGTTGATATTCCTAAAATTGATGGCAATTTGAAATGGATTTTAAATGATGCCTCTCTTCTGTTTGAACATGAAGAAAAAAATTGGCAACAGAGACTGTATGGAAAAAGTGGACTTTTAAAGCAAGGTGAATTGACTTTTCATACAGGTGGTGCAGTGCGTATTAGTGGACCTTTTTCTTTTGATGATGAAGGATATTTGACAGCAAAATTTGAACTTGTCCTTATTCAGTCCATGAAGCTTCTTGACACTCTGCAGCGCTTATTTCCCGCGCAAGCCAATAATCTTCAAGCGTTATTTTTTATTTTGGGTGCTTTGCCTAAAAATGCGGACGGCGCTCCCGTTCTTTCCTTGCTCATTAACAATGGGTGGGTAAAACTGGGATTTTTAAAACTTGGTCGTCTTGCTCCACTCTAGGTGTTGTACCAAAGCCTTTTTTCATTTTTACTACCAAATTTCAACTTTTTCTGATTTTCACACTTTTTTGCAATTTTAGAGTGTCAAAATCTATTTTAACAAAATGCGTATTTAATGGTAAAAAAAATAGCTATAAAAATAAAAAATTATCACCTACTCCTAACTCGTCCAACTTCTTTTCACTTAGTACAAAATCTTATGTCAAACTACATATAGCAACAGTGTTTCTATGGAAAAAGTGGCATTTTAAAGTATGCTGAATTGCCTTTTTATACAGGTGGTGTGGTACTTGTTAGGAACCTTTTTCTTTATATATGGAATGAGCATATTGCATATATCTGTTTGGGTGTAACCTCTTAAAACAAGTAAATAGCCTAGTTGGAGGAAGATATGAAGTTGTAAAGGGGAAAATCAACATCCATCTTTACTGTCATTTTTTATTCGATTTTACGCATTTCAAAAGCAGTTACAGTTATATCTTTTAAATAATGGATTAAGCTTATCCTTTTATTTCTGATATTTTTTAATGAAGCTATATGTCTTCCACGTAAAACAGAATATATTTGTATTGCATATTTACGCATTTATTAAAAAAAATATTTCTCAGTGCTTGCTATTTCACGATGTCGCCTATGAATGGTATAACGATAAAGCCATTAAGCACCACCATCTTTTCGGTTATGGACTAACAAGCTAGGGGGAATAACCATCATATTATATTTGCTAATTCTCAATCTTACTGTAGTTTTTAGCACTTGAGGCGGTTTATGAGGGGCATTTTTAGTCCTTTCTTTACTGTTTTTATCTATTCGGCTTTCGCATTTGCAATATGCAAGGGGAAATGGGGTTAATTGATTGAATATAAACAGATTTTAAATGAGACAAATTTAGAATATCGAATTATCAGTCATCATAAAAATGATAAAATTATAACTGTAAATCAATATATTATATTTTTATGATGAAGGATATTTGACAGTAAAATTTGAGTTTATTTTTAGTGCTCTGTCTAAAAATGCGGGATAGCGCCTCCGTTCTTTCCTTGCTGCTTCGTCATGGATGGATAGAACGGAGCAAAAGCTTAGCTGTTTTGTACTGCTTTTAAGTCTGAAAGTTTATGTTTTTAGGGTGAGAAATCAATCCTGTTGTTTTTTTGAAATTGTTGCAAACAATTCTATTGTGATAAATAGCGAGATTTTTATTTTTGGTGTTATGTCTAAAATGCAAACTTCTGCTCTGTCTTAGTTGGTTTGTTGTGGTGGTGGGATAGAACGGGAGATTGAGAGGGTCGTTTTGTATTTTCTTTAGGTTTGAAAGCCAATATTTTGAAGTTGAGAAATCAATCCTGCTGCAAAAGTAAAACGAGAAATATTGAGATCATTTTCAATAAGGGCGCTAATGCGGTTTGTAATGTTGTGAATATGATCTTCTTCTGTTTTTTTCCAAGTGTCAAAAGGATCTTTTTTCTTTCCATAATTTTTGAGGATTTTCATAACGATTTGCCGAAAGCTTTCAGAAACATTTTCTTTGGCTTGGCTTAAAGCCATACTATCATAATAATCTACTACAGGAATTATACGACTTGCTTCGTTAATGCGGTTTATACGAATGATTTGCGCAAGTGAAAAGTAGATCTCTGCAGTTTTAATAAGATCACTGTTGCTTTTTTTTGCAATTAAAGAAATATCACAGATTGTTGAAGCAGCTTCCAAGAGGGCTAATTGTTTCGCTAATGCTTTTGGTGCTCCCTCTTCGCTGTAGTGTAATGCTTTTTCTTCAATCTTTTGCTTAATATCGTTGTCGTGAGAATGCATAAGCTCTTTTTCAATAACGCTACGGGCTTGCTTTATTGTTTTTACAATTTCTTCTAGTGGACGTGAGAGATCTATGTTGTGCAAACCCCAATTGGTTGTTTCAAAGAGCATTGGGGTCATTGTTGCGTAGAATTTATTTTGGACAAGACCGGGTATTTTATTATCAAGCTTATCAATTTGCTCAGACAATTGAGGAATTTCGAAACCATCGCGGATGGCAATAAAAACGCGAATAATATTTTCAGTCTTTTGTTCTGTTGCATCGTGTAGTCTATTAACAAAAGTGGGGCCTCCACGATTTACAATATCGTTGGCAATCAGCGTTGCGATAATATTACGACGCAATTGATGGTTAATAACTTCCTTCTTAAAATTTTCTTGAATTTGGGTTGGAAAATAGTTCAGCAGGGCTGTATTGAAATAGTGATCATCAACAATGGGGCTATTAGCAATTTCTTCTTTTAAGGTCAATTTAGCATAGGCAAAAATAACGGCGAGTTCTGGACGGAGAAGACCTTTGCCTTGGGTTGTTCTTTGTCGTAAAATTTGCTCATCAGGGAGTATTTCAACTCTGCGATCTAGAAGCTTTTTTTGTTCCAAATCGTGCATAAAGCGTATTTGATAGGGCAAATCAGTAGTGCTTTGGTTTTCCGCCAAAGAAAGCGCAAGAGGTTGTAGATAATTGTTACGCAAGACGAGTTGCTCGACTTGAGGCGTCATTTTTTTCAAGAGCTTATTGCGATCTTCGCGGGTTAACGTTTTGGCACGTAGTGCTGATGCAAGAACAATTTTGAGATTGACCTCAATATCAGAACAATTCACACCAGCAGAATTGTCAATGGCATCCGTGTTGCATCGACCACCATTTAAGACATATTCAATCCGTCCACGTTGTGTAACACCAAGATTAGCTCCTTCACCAATAATTTTTGCACGCACTTGTTCTCCGGTAATGCGTATTGCATCATTTGCGCGATCACCTACTTGGGCATCATTTTCTGTTGCAGCACGGATATAAGTACCAATGCCACCGAACCATAAAAGATCAACAGGGGCTTTGAGAAGAGCAGAGATAATTTCAAAGGGTGTTCCTGTTTGTTTTTCGAAATCAATGGCTTGTGCTGCTTCAGGTGAGAGAGTAATGGTTTTTTCTTTTCGTGAGAAGATACCACCGCCCTTTGATAATTTGCTTTGGTCGTAATCCTGCCAGCTTGAGCGAGGTAGTCTGAAGAGACGCGTACGCTCTACATAGCTTTCGTCTATGTTCGGATCTGGATCAATAAAGATATCGCGGTGATCAAAAGCGGCAATCAATTTTGTTTGTTTGGAAAGCAGCATTCCATTGCCAAAGACATCACCAGACATATCGCCAACACCGACACAGGTGAAGGGCGTTGTTTGAATATCGTGATTAAATGATTCTCTAAAATGTCTTTTGACGGCTTCCCATGCACCTTTAGCTGTAATACCAATGTCTTTGTGGTCGTAACCTGCTGAACCTCCAGAGGCAAAAGCATCATCAAGCCAAAAGTGGTTTGCTTGGCTGATGGCGTTGGCTGTATCAGAAAAAGTTGCTGTTCCTTTGTCCGCCGCAACAACAAAATAGGGGTCAGGGTCATCATGACAGATGACATTGTGGGGAGAACTTATTTTGCCGTTAATCAGATTGTCTGTAATGGAGAGCAAAGCTGTTATAAAGTCTGTATAAGCTTGTCGTGCTGCTTCTATGATGACAGCACGGTCATTTGTTTGGGGAAGCCGATGGGGATAGAATCCACCTTTTGCACCTGCAGGAACGATAACCGCATTTTTAACTTGTTGGGCTTTGACTAAGCTAAGCACTTCGGTGCGGTAATCTAATGCACGGTCAGACCAACGAATGCCGCCACGAGCGATAGGTCCAAAACGCAAATGGACCCCTTCAACTTCTGGTCCATAAACAAAAATTTCTCGGTAAGGGCGCGGTTCAGGCAAACCTTCAATCTGGCGTGGATTTAATTTGGTGGCTAAAATACGCCGTGGACTTCCATCAGGAAGAGTCGTAAAGGCATTCGTTCGTAAACTCGCCTCGATAAGGTTACAATAACGGCGTAAAATGAGATCATCATCTAAACCAGAGACTTTCCGTAATTTTTCTTCAATGCGCTTTTGAATGACTTGTTGGTTTTTTTCTCGTTCTTTTTCTGTATGGCTTTGATGAAATTTTAAATGAAATAAAGCATAAAGATCTTGGGTAATGTCAGGATAAGCATTTAAAGTTTGGGCAACGCGATCTTGCGAATAAGGCATTCCAGCTTGTTGGAGATAGCGCCCATAATGGCGCAAAATAACAATTTCATGCCAATCAAGCTCAGCTGTTTGGGTGAGAGCATTAAAGCCGTCATTATCAGCATTTTGTGCCCAAATGGCTTCAAAGGTTTCGGCGTGTTTTTGACCGTCTTTTTCAAAATCGATACAGCGTTGGAAAGTACTTTCTAGCTGCATATCATGAAGATACACAGAGCGCCCATTGCCATCTGGTAATTCAAGGGTTTGTTCAGCAATAACGCGAAACCCCATATTTTCAAGGAGTGGTACACGTTTGGAAAGGGCAAGTGCTTCATGGCGGTGAAAAAGCCGAAGAGAAATGCACTGTTTTTCTTTGTTTTGTGCGTGATAAAAGATCACGAAAAGGGGCTTTTCATCATGAAGACTTAGAATATGTCCGGCATCGTTAATAGCGTCTTCAGCTGAAAATAAATCACGATAGCTGTTGGGGAATTCACTGGCTAGACGTGTTTGTTGCTCTGTTATTTTCTTGTTAAGAGCGATGGCTTGAACCCTGTCTTCCCAACTTCGTGCAATCGAACGTACATGTTGTTCAAGTGTGGAGCGCTCGTGAAGGGGAACAGTTTCGTTTCCTTTGCGATGGATGATATAATAGACACGTATAAGGGTGCTTTCCAAAAATAGCGGATAAGATTCAAAAAAGTCACCTTTATAAAGCTCTACAAAATGTTCGCCAACTTTTTCACGCAGGCTGCTGCTATATTGGTCACGCGGTACGTAGACAAGGATAGAAACAAAGCGTCCAAAAGAATCAGTGTGGGCAAGAACCCGTAAACGTGGGCGCTCATCTAATTGTAGAATAAGCTTAGTGTTTTCTGTCAATGTATCAACATCAGAGCGAAACATTTCATCTCTTGGATAGGTTTCTAAAGCACTGATGAGTGCTTTTCCTGAATAATCGGCGTGATTGTGTCCAAGACGTTGAATAATAGTTCGGGCTTTTTCTTTTAAGAAAGGAATTTGCAAAATAGAACGTGTATAAGCTGAGGAGGTAAAAAGCCCTACAATGCGTAATTCTCCACAGAGTTGGTTTTCTTTATCAAAGATTTTAAGACCAATATAATCGAGCCAAACAGAACGGTGAATTTTGGAGCGGCTGTTCGCTTTTGTCACGATAAACAGATTATCGCTTTCCATGAAGGATAAAACTTCTTGAGGAGGTTCTTTCATACTTTTATCGTCAACAATATGAATAGAAGCATCCGTGAGTATACCAAGCTCAATATTACTCGCTGTAAAGGATTTTAGGGGTTTTTGGTCTTTGATGAAGTTGTAAGTGCGCATACCAAGGAAAATGAAATTATCATCCATTAGCCAGTGAAGAAACTCAATGGCCTTTTCGCCTTCTTGTTTGTAGTGCGGGGGAAGACTTATTTGGTAGGCATGAATATGCTTTTCAACTTCTTCAAGCATAGGTTTCCAGTCTTGTACAGCAGCATTAACCTGTTCAAGAACTAAGGTGAGTTCATTTTCAAGTTTTTGTATTTGCTGTTTGTTTAATGACTCGATGTGAATTTGCATCAGACTGATGCGTTTTCCAGAAGCACAATCAATAATGGGGTGTGCAATCAAATAGATATGGTTTTTGTGTTGATTAAAAACATTTAAAATAGAATCCAGAAGGAAGGGTTTGTTATCATTGACAAGCGTGATAACGGTTATAGGTTTGTTACTGCGGGTTAAATTTTGCTCAAAGCAGATGGTATTTTTTCCCGTCTGATGGAGATTAAAAGCTTTTACCGCGATGGCTGTGGCTTTTTGAAGTTCTTCATTTTCATAATAAGCAATATCTTCTTTATCGGTTTGGGCAAAAAGGATTTGTTCTATTTTATCTTGGGTGTTTTTTGTCTCTGTTTTTTTTTGTTGCAACACATTCACTCTCCCTTTTTGCTCTTAAGGGGTCTTTTCTTCTCTTTTTAAAAGCAGACCATTATATTTTTTATATACTGTAACACCTTCTTTCTAAAGAAAATAGCTCTTTATTTGGAAAGAATGAGTTTGTTTTTGCTATTTTTTAGTAATATTTTGTACTTTAAAGAAATATTTTGCTTCAAGGAAAGGGCGCTTTTAGTATTTTTGTATGTTAATAGTTTGTTTTTTAAAATATACAAAATGAAAGTAAAAAAAGAAGCAAAAGTAAAGAGAGAATGGCGCATTTACCAGAAAGACTTTTAAGTGGTTACCAAAACTTTATAAACAATCATTTTTTATATAAAATAGCAGATTATCAGCAATTGGCGATTGAGGGGCAGAAACCTGAAGTTTTGGTCATTGCTTGTTGTGATTCGCGTGCAGTACCAGAAATGATTTTTGATGCTAAGCCAGGGGAAATTTTCACCCTGCGCAACGTGGCGAATGTGGTTCCTCCTTTTTCTCCTGATGACCAATATCACGCAACATCAGCAGCTCTTGAATATGCTGTGCAATTGCTTGAGGTGAGACATATTGTCGTTTTTGGTCATGCCCATTGTGGAGGCATTCGTACTGCTCTTAATGAGACATATAAATCTTTATTATCAAATGATTTTATCGGTCAATGGATAAGTCTTTTAGCACCAGCAGCAGAAATCGTTTTGAATAATAAGTCGTTGTCTTGGCCAGAAAAACAGACGGCATTAGAGCAGCTTTCTATTCGCCATTCGTTGAGAAATTTAGAGACGTTTCCGTGGATAAAGCTTCGCAAAGATCAAGGTTTTTTGACATTGCATGGGGTTTGGTTTGATATCTCTAGCGGAAAATTATGGAGCATGGAACAGGAAACAGGTTGTTTTATGCGTGTTGAAGTTGAAAGTTTTGAAGTATAGTATTTGTTGTTTTTATTTCTTCGTATAAAAAGATATTTTATGATAAAACTTGACAAAGCTGGGGTTTTATTGTTTGAAGGAGCAAGCTTTCAGTGACAAAATTAACTTGGAGCCACCGACTGAGACCCCAGTTTAAGGGTATAAAGAGATCTCAGAGGTCAACATCCGACGGCGCGATGCGTTCTCGGATGCTATTTTGGTTTGTTTGTTATGCAACAATGAGGTAAATGATGTTTGAATCCTTGCAAGAGCGACTTGGTTCTATCCTGTCTCATTTGACGGGACGTGGCGCTTTATCGGATCAGGATGTTGTAGAGGCGCTGCGTGAAATTCGTCGCGCTTTATTGGAAGCTGATGTTGCTCTTGATGTTGTGCGCTCTTTTACCGATAGAGTTCGGGAAAAAGCTGTTGGGGCCGAAATCGTTAAATCAATTAAACCAGGCCAAATGGTGGTTAAAATTGTTCATGATGAATTGGTTCATATTCTTGGAAATGAAACCGTTCTGAGTGATTTAAATGCACCAGCTCCTGTTGTTATCATGATGACTGGTTTGCAAGGTTCGGGAAAAACAACCACAACAGCAAAGCTTGCAAAACGTTTTACTGATAAGCACAATAAAAAAGTTCTCATGGCGTCATTAGATACACGCCGTCCCGCTGCACAGGAGCAATTGCGCCAATTGGGAGAACAGGCAAAACTTGCAAGCTTGCCTATTATTGCGGGTCAGCTGCCCGTTGATATTGCATCACGTGCCGTACAGGCTGCTAAATTGGGTGGTTATGACGTGCTTCTTCTTGATACAGCAGGACGTAATCATATTGATGAAGCTTTGATGCTCGAATTGGCTGAAATTAAAGCATGTTCCCTTCCTCATGAGATTATGTTGGTGGCTGATAGTTTGACGGGGCAAGATGCCGTTCATCTTGCTCGTTCTTTTGATGAGCGTGTAGGGATTACGGGGATTATTTTAACACGGATGGATAGTGATGGGCGTGGTGGCGCTGCTCTTTCTATGCGTGCTGTTACAGGTAAACCAATTAAAGCAATTGGAACTGGTGAAAAAATAGATGCTTTAGAAGAATTTCATCCCAGTCGTATTGCTGATCGTATTCTCGGAATGGGGGATATTGTTTCTTTGGTTGAAAAAGCTGCTGAAACAATGGATCACGAGAAAGCTGCTGCTTTTACAAAAAAAATGCAAGCTGGAAAATTTGATCTGAATGATCTTGCAGAACAGTTGCAGAAAATGAAAAAACTGGGTGGAATGGGCGGTATTATGGGCATGTTGCCAGGAATGGGGAAGGTCAAAGAGCAGATTGCGGCTGCGGGGTTTGATGATCGTTTGTTTGATCGTCAATTGGCCATTATTTCATCTATGACACCCAAAGAGCGGGCGAATCCAGAGCTTTTAAAACATAGCCGCAAACAACGAATTGCTAAGGGGTCTGGTACGACAGCGGCTGATATTAATAAACTTTTGAAGATGTATCGCCAAATGGCTGATATGATGAAAGCCATGGGTGGTAAAGGAAAAAGTGGTTTTATGGGAAAAATGTTGGGAGGCCTTGGTTCCAAAATGGGTTTGGGTGGTATGGGAAACTTGGGAGGGGATTCTCCAGCTATGCCGGATTTGTCGGGATTGGATCCAAAGAAATTCTCAATGCTTCAAAAGCAAATTGAAAATGGTAATGGAGGGAAGCTCTTGCCCGGACTTCCTAAGCGTGGACCTACATTTCCTGGTCTTTCCAATGGCATTGTCGATGGGGGAAATTTTCCTCAGCATCCTAAGAAAAAATAAGATGTAAAGAGGGAGAGGAATATAATGCAGGAAACAGTATTAAACGAATTGGCACATTTACGAGCATCCATTGATAATTTTGATGCAACCTTGATTCATATCTTAGCAGAGCGGTTTCGTTGTACGAAAGCTGTTGGGCGCTTAAAAGCCCGTTATGATTTGCCTAAAGTAGATCCTCTGCGTGAGCAATATCAGGTAGCGCGTTTGCGGCAATTGGCTATGGATAGTGATCTTGATCCTGATTTTGCTGAAAGATTTTTAAAATTTATTATTAAAGAAGTTGTGAGTCATCATGAAGTTATTGCTGAAGAGCAAAAAACAAAAAAGTCAATTTAAACGAAAGCCAGAGCTGACAATAGGAGATAAAATATGGCATTGAAAATTCGTTTGTCCCGTGGAGGTTCAAAAAAACGTCCTTACTATCATATCGTCGTTGCAGATGTTCGTAGTCCGCGCGATGGGCGGTTTCTTGAACGTGTTGGTGCATGGGATCCAATGTTGCCTAAAGATGGACCGAGGGTGAAACTTAATGAAGAACGTATCCAATATTGGCTTGGGCAAGGGGCTCAACCAACAGATCGCGTTTTACGGTTTTTAGATGCAGCTGGCTTGAAAAAGCGTCCAACTCGTAATAATCCACATAAAGGTGAACCGGGTAAAAAAGCACAAGAACGTATAGCAGCAGCAAAGCAAGCGGCAGAAGAAGCAGCGGCAGCGGCTGAAGCAGAATCTGCTACAGCATAAGAAGCATGATTGTTTAATCAACGTGTTTTTAAAAGCTTTAGAAAAATAAATATTATCCGTTTTTGTCTATCAAAAACGGATTTTCTTTAAAAAGCTGCTTGTTTAAACCGCGCTGGTTTTTTTAATCAATGGTTTTAAAAATCAATGGCGCGGCCTTTAATTTCCCAGTCTCCATAGCGGGAAGGGTCTTTGCCGCCGCGTCCGCCGTTTTCTAAAGGTTGTTCTTTTTTTGTTGCGCGTTTTCGTCTTTCTTCAGCTTCTTTAAGGGCGCGTTGTGCTGCGGGAGAAAGAGATTGCTGTTTAATGACAGTTGCATTTTTTTTGCTTGTTTTCTCATCTTTTTTATTCATTTTACACCTATTCCATTGAAGAAGCAGAAAGAAAACACCATCATATAGTATTGATTGACTTTTATCATGGAGTTTTTTGAGTAATGAATATAATGCGTACAGCTATGCTTTTGGCTTTTTTAACTGCTCTCTTTATGGGAGTTGGTTATCTTGTTGGAGGGGGTGGTGGCATGGTCATTGCTCTTTTAATGGCAAGTGGTTTAAACTTTTTTTCTTATTGGAATTCAGATAAAATCGTTTTACGCATGTACGGGGCGCGTGAAGTTGATCAGCATTCAGCACCAGTTTATTATAAGATTGTAAGCGATTTAGCTAAAAAAGCTTCTCTTCCTCAACCAAAAATTTATGTTATTGAGAATGCACAGCCAAATGCTTTTGCAACGGGACGTAATCCGCAAAATGCAGCTGTTGCTGCAAGTACTGGGTTGTTAGAGCGGTTAAGCGCTGAGGAAATTGCCGGCGTTATGGCGCATGAGCTCGCACATATTGAGCATCGCGATACGTTAACAATGACTCTAACCGCAACGATTGCAGGGGCAATTTCAATGCTTGGTAATTTTGCTTTCTTTATGGGAGGACAGCGTAATTCTTCAGAAGATTCTCATGGCGCTGGGGCAATTGGAGGATTTATTGCATTGCTCGTGGCGCCTTTTGCAGCGATGCTGGTGCAAATGGCGATTAGCCGTACACGGGAATATGCTGCGGATCGTAGAGGGGCTGAAATATGTGGTAATCCTTTATGGTTGGCTTCGGCATTGTATAAGATTGCTGATGGGGGACGTGGGGTATATAATGAAGAAGCAGAGCATAATCCAGCAACCGCGCATCTGTTTATTATTAATCCTTTGAGCGGTGAGGGAGCGGATAGTCTTTTTTCGACACATCCAGCAACTGCAAATCGTATCGCTGCTCTTTATCGGCAAGCAGAAGAGTTGAAAGGGGCTCTTGCCAAAAGTGTGGGATGGAATAAAGAAGACGCTATACATGAAAAAAGCAGCGGGATGAACTATGGAGATTTTCATAGTGGTCAGGCTCATGCATTAGGTGAGCAAGAAAACAGTTCTTTTCAGCGTGTTACAAAACGTCCTTCTTGGCTTCGTTATGAAAATTCAAAAAGATCTCGTTCATAGAATTATTGAGAGAGCTCTTGAGAAAACTGTGATATAAAGGTGGTGTTTTGAAACACAAAAAAGCGGGGCATGTGTCTGAAAAAAATGTTCCAGGATTAGCTGTTCGGCAGGTGTGTGTACGTCTTTTGGGGGCGGTAGTTGATAAGTACACGCCTCTGTCTGGTTTGACGGATAATGAACACGGACATCCACAATATTTGAAGCTTTCACAACGAGATCGTTTGTTATGTCGGGCTATTTTAACAGCTTCATTGCGTCATCGAGGGCAGATTATGGCGGCTCTCTCACGCTTTTTGGCGCGTCCTTTGCCTTCACAAGCACTTTCACTTCAGCATCTTTTGCATATCAGTGTTGCACAAATTCTTTATCTTGATATTCCCGATCATGCGGCTATTGATTTAGCTGTGCGTGTGGCGAAACTTGATCCTCGAATGCGCCGTTTTTCAGGGATGGTGAATGCTCTTTTGCGCAATGTTGCACGTGAGGCAGAGCCTTTACGTCAACAAGTTCCTACCATTGAAGGTGTGCCAGCGTGGTTTGGACAGCTTTTAATATCAGCTTATGGAACAGAAAAGGCATATCAGATTATCGCAATTCAAAGTGTGGAACCTCCTTTCGATTTGACAGTGAAATCTGATAGTGGTGGATGGGCTGAAAGGCTTGGCGGTGTGGTATTGCCCAATGGTTCTGTTCGATTGAAGCGTCTGGAGTGTTCTGTTGCTGATTTACCAGGCTATCGTGAAGGGTCTTGGTGGGTTCAAGATTTTGCAGCAGCTTTGCCTGCTTGTTTACTTGGGAGTATTGAGGGTAAACGCGTTGCTGATCTTTGTGCGAGCCCTGGAGGAAAAACAGCACAATTGGCTTTGCAAGGGGCTGAGGTGACTGCAATTGAGCTTTCTGCTAACCGCATAAAGCGTTTAAAAGAAAATATGGAACGGCTTCATTTTTTAGTTCACATTTGGAAGGGCGATGTGAGAAATTTCCATTCAACACAGCTTTTTGATGCGGTTCTTCTTGATGCTCCTTGTTCTTCTACAGGAACAATCCGTCGTCATCCAGATATTTTATGGACGAAATCGAGGGAAGATATCGTCAAGTTAGCGGCGTTGCAATATGATTTGCTTGTCGCAGCAATTTCTTTGGTAAAGGAGGGGGGACGGATTGTTTTTTCCAATTGTTCATTGGCAAGAGAAGAAGGTGAAGATCTTATTGAGAAAATTTTATCGATACGCAATGACATTGTTTTAGACCCTATTTATCCAGAGGAAATGGGAGCACTGGAACATTTGCTTTGTGGGGGGATGTTACGGACAACGCCTGCGGATTTTTGTCATAAAAATTTTGATGCTGAGAAAACCGTATTTTTAGGAATGGATGGTTTTTTCGCTGCGCGCTTACGAAAAATTGCTTAATTAACGCTTCATTTACAAAAATGGTCGAAATTGTATTTGATTCAGCATAAATGGAGATGAAATTTTGGCGGTTGCGGTAAAAGCTCCTCAGGTAAAAGTGGCAGCCTGTATCGATATGATACAGAATGTTATGCGGCGTTTATGGGTTGGACCATTGTTTCGTTGGCGATTTTCAGGGTTTCGTCCTCATAAAATTTTAGCGCATCCCATGGATTTGCATGTAGCTGATCCGATGATGGCGCATGAATTTTATCATGGTCGTTTTGCTTTTGCTGGTCATATTGTTCATTCTGGTGCTGTTTCGCCGTTTTCATTGGTTCCACCAACGCTAGAATGGGAAGCGGCTCTACATGATTTTCATTGGTTGCGCCATATGGAGGCAGCAGGAAGTGATTTAGCTTCTGCACATGCACGCTCTCTTTTAGAAGATTGGTTTGACCATGCTGGCAAGAAGGTAAAAGGACTTGCTTGGAGTGGTCCTGTTGTGGCGCGGCGCTTGATTTCATGGATTTGTCATTCGAAAATGTTGTTAGAAGGGGCAAGTGAGCGGTTTGAAAAACGCTTTTTGCGTGCACTTGGTTTGCAATTTCGTTATTTGCGCGTAACAATTTGTAGTATGGAGCACAATGATCAACGTTTACAAGCAGCAGTAGCTTTGACATTCGCATCTCTTGCTTTGCCTGTTTCTGCGGCAGTGAAAAAAAAGGTACAAACCACACTTATAGAGGAGCTTTCCCGTCAAATCCTAGTTGATGGTGGGCATATTTCCCGTAGTCCTGTTATTTTGCTGAATTTGTTATCGGATTTATTGTCGTTACGGCATCTTTTTATGCGTAGCAATGAAACAGCACCCCGTATTTTAATTGATTCTGTTGAGCGTATGTTACCAGCTTTACGATTCTTTATCCATGAGGATCAAACGTTGGCCCATTTTAATGGGGTTGGTCCCCTTGTGTCGGAACGATTATCATCGCTTTTGGAGCTTGATGAAACAGGAGGGCATCCTTTTAGTTATGCCCGTTATTCAGGATTTCAGCGCTTAAAAGCCAATCAAACAACAGTGCTTGCAGATACAGGAAAGTTTCCACCCCGCTCTGTAGCACAGCAGGCTTGTTCGGGGTGTTTGTCTTTTGAAATGTCTTCACAAGGGCACCGTTTTATTATCAATGCCGGTGTTAATCCTGATGGGCGGGAAGAGTATCGACATTTAGGGCGTGTTACTGCAGCACATTCAACAGCTACGCTTAATGATTGTTCAGTGGGTGCTTTTTATCATAAAAAGAAAAATGGCGCGCCATTTTTGTTTGATGGACCAACAGATGTTCAAGTGTGCCGTATAGAGGATTCAGAGAAGACAGGTTTTATTGCGAGTCATAATGGTTATGTGCGACCCTTTAATCTTATTCATGAGCGTGGTCTTATTTTGGCCACAAATGGAGATACGATCGAAGGTTTTGATCGCTTTTTTATGCCAAATAAAGGGGGAAAGAGACACAAGAGTGTGCAAAATGAACAAAATCATGTTGCTGTTCGGTTTCATCTTCATCCACAAGTTGAAGTTAACTATGATGGCAAACGTGTGTGTTTAGCCGTAAAGAACGAGAACGTGAAGAGCGAACAAGTATGGTATTTTATATCGCCTGACGCAGATATTTGTCTTGAAGATTCGATTGATTTTGCAGAATTAACAGGTCCACAACGGACACAACAGATTGTTTTATATTTTCGTCCTGCATTTCAGGAAAAAGTTCGTTGGCGTTTTATCCGTAAAGCATTTGATAAAAAATTAGAACATTGTTCCAACCCATAGTATATTGCGTTTTATCTTGTGTGTCGCAAAACATTATTGTTTATTGTGGTAATATTCTCAAAATTTGAAGATCATATCAATTTTATACACGAAGCATTTTTTGGGAGTATGGGTTGGATGTTTTTAGGCAAGGTTTGCTCATAGAATCTCATGAGGTGATGCTAAAGGGATTGGCTTCAGAAAAAAGGTTTTTGAAAGACCATTGTTGACAGATGAGTACTAGTTAAGGATTTTGATCCTTTAAAGATATGGAGAGAAAATTAAGCCGTTGCTTATCTTCGATAAGTTTTTAAGTGTGCTGTTGGGATCAATATTTCTCTCTGAGAGAGTTGCATTAATAGGATTACGCTCTTCACGAAAAACAGAGCGCTATTGTATTGTATATTCACGGACTTATTTTAAAGAAAAATCCCTTAACGCTTCCAAGCCTATTTTGCGACGATGCCCGTGATGGGTATAACGGTAAATCCATTAAGCACCCCCATCTTTACGCTTATGAAGGAGCAGCTCGGCACTATCACACTATTTATCAGTGCCCAATGTTTGTAACAAGCTCTTGGCACTAGAGATGGTTCATAAGAGGCATTTTTAGCCTTTTCTTAATAGCTTTTATCCATACAGCTCTCCCCGCTTGTAACGTGCAGGCGAATGGTTTTTGTTGATTCAACATACACAGATTTGAAATGAGAGAATCTTACGGTATTCGGGGTTCTAATTTAATATGAATAACGCTAAATTATTATTACAAATCAAATGTTGTACATCACAGAAGCATTGAAAATTCGAGAAACAATACATAACAATGGCCGAGAAAAATAACTCTTCTGCTCTTTGTTATTATACTAAAAATGAAGTTATAATAACAAACCACAAAATGCGCGCTTTTTCATAGCAAAGCATTCTCTCAAATATCTCAAACAACTTTCATAAAGATCTACGCGAATAACGTCGTGCAATTGAATCAATATCACCTCGACAAATTCCAAGATCGTTGAGTTCATATGTTGAAAGACGACTTAACGCATTAACGGTTCGACGATAACGGCGCCAATTACTATAAAAACGTAGAATATTCATATCCTCTACTCAAACTTTTCATTACACTCTCTAGTTTAAGAATAGAGTATATTACTAAAAAGAGTTGTGTTATAATATCATAGCAGGTATGCATCTAATACAAGATAATGTCCCTTTAACATTTTTCTCATGCGAAAGGGTAACCATTAAAAATATCAACAAGAACATCTTATCCCTAACCAATGGCTAAATTATGTGCATTGGCTAAATTATGTGCATTTTCTGCGGTGATAAACTTCTTCACGTGTAGCTTCTTTGGATTGAATAACTGCTTCCATTTCAACAGTTATCAATAGTCATACGATAATTATGAAAAATTCCTTGAAACATTTGTCTCATACGAAAAGAAAAGCAGCAAAATTATTAATGGCGGAAGTGACGTGTTCCTGTAAAAACCATCGCTAACCCCTGTGCATCAGCAGCGGCGATAACTTCTTCATCACGCATGGAGCCTCCTGGTTGAATAACTGCTGTTGCTCCTGCTTCAGCTGCTGCTAATAAACCATCAGCAAAAGGAAAAAATGCATCTGATGCAACAACAGATCCTTTTGTGAGAGTTTCTGTTAAGCCTGCTCTTTGCGCACTTTCTGCTGCTTTACTTGCAGCAATTTTTGCTGAATCGATGCGGCTCATTTGTCCGGCTCCAATTCCAACTGTTGCGCTATTTTTCGCGTACACAATAGCATTTGATTTAACGTGCTTTGCTACACGAAAAGCAAATTGAAGATCACGCATTTCATCTTGAGTTGGTGCCCGCTTTGTCACTACTTGCAATTTAAGATCATCGACTACCACGTTATCACGTGATTGTACTAAAATGCCTCCTGCAAGTGTTTTCGCAAGAAGTCCTCCACAGCGTGGATCAGGAACTCCACCTGTAATGAGCAAACGAAGATTTTTTTTCTTGGCAATAATTTCACGTGCCGCCATTGTGGCATCAGGAGCAATAATCACTTCTGTAAAAATTTTAACAATCTCTTCAGCACATTCCTCATCAAGGGTTTGATTTAAAGCAACAATTCCACCAAATGCCGATACATTATCACACATAAGAGCTTTCAAATAAGCTTCTTTCAAATTTTCTCCTTCCGCAACACCACAAGGATTGGCATGTTTAATAAGAGCGACAGCAGCGGTTTTTTGCGGATCAAATTCTGCCACAAGTTCAAAGGCTGCATCTGTATCATTCAGATTGTTATAAGAAAGTGCTTTGCCTTGTAAAAGTTTTGCTGTTGCAATACCAAAACGTTTTTCATTATTGCGATAAAATGCTGCCTGTTGATGTGGATTTTCTCCATAGCGCATAACACTTTCAAGATGACCAGAAAAACTCTGCCACGATGGAGTTTCAATTTCTAAATCCCTTGCAAACCACGATGCTATTGCCGTATCATAAGCAGCGGTGTGTGCATAAGCGCGCATTGCTAGCTGATGACGCATAGATAAGCTTAAACATCCATTATGCTGCTTTAATTCAGCTAAAATCGAATCATAATCTTTTATCGCTGTTACAACACCGGTATAAGCATAATTTTTTGCCGCGGCGCGAATCATCGCCGGTCCACCGATATCAATATTTTCAAGAATCGTTTGCCCATCAGCTCCCGAAAGGATCGTCTCTTCAAAAGGGTAAAGATTCACCACCAAAAGATCAATTCCATAAATGCTGTTCTTTTCCATAGCTTCCCTATGGTTAGGATCTTCTCTTACCCCTAACAAAGCACCATGAATCAAAGGATGGAGTGTTTTTACACGCCCATCCATTATTTCAGGAAATCCGGTAACTTCAGCAACATCTTTTACGGGTAAACCAGCCGCTATGAGGGTTTTTGCTGTTCCTCCTGTTGAAATCAATTCAACATTGTAAGTAGCATGAAGGGCTTGTGCAAAAGCAACCACACCCGTTTTATCAGACACAGAAAAGAGAACACGACGAACCCGATGAAGATCAGGTATGGGAAAATTTTTGGCAACAACACCCATAACAGCAGCCTTAAAAATGAAAGAGTTAAAATTCTAGTAAAACACGCTTATACGTTTATAGCATAAGCCTTTAGCAAAATACACTGAAAGGATAAACTGTCTTTTTAGAATATAGGATGATTCACCTTTTTCTATTATCCTGTAAAAACCTCTCATTTGAGGTGTGGTGATAGGTATAAAAGTCTCATTGAGACATTAAATATTTTTTTGTTGCTTATAACTCAATATCTCATCTTCATAGCAGTTTTGAAACAAAAAATGCATCCGTATGTTCTCTGCTATATTAGCCTTTATACTAGATGAAGGCGAAAGTATTGCGTATATCAATTGGAGTAATCTCTGAAATGGGAAATAATCTAATGAAGCAAGAATATAAAATTATAAAGGCAAAAATGAGTGCTCATCTTTCCTATCATTTTTAAATTTAACTTTATATTTTTCAAAAGCGTTTATGACAATTCTTTTTAAGAGTGAAGATAATGCATTTCTTCACATTTTAGGGCATTACATCTTTAATGAATCAACCCTATTTTATGACGATTTTTTGAAAAGTGTCGCGTAAATCTTTTGTGGATGGTATAAAGATCTATTGTATGCCTATGATCTTTATTTAACAAAGGCGCAAGTTGGTAGATTTTATTCTTTTTATCAGTTTTCAAGATTCTAAAAATTTTTGTTACTTGAGATGGAAGAGGTATTTTTTAGTTTTTTTGCCGTAGCAGAAAAAGAAAACCTCCTAACACACCAGCAGCTAAAATAAACCACGTGATTGCATAAACGAGATGATTATTTCGAAAATGGATAATCGTAAGACCAACGACGGGAAGTTTTGCTTGTGGAGATGTTTTTCTGGCATCAATGAAATAAGGGGCAACAGTGGACAAACCAAGTTTTTGTGCCATAGCGGGGAGATCGCGCGTATACCATAAATTTTTGTCAGGATTATTTTTACGCGGGAAAAATCCATTTTTTTCACTCATGCGTAATAAACCTATAATCGTTGTTTGTTCTGTGTCTGTGGTAGAATTTTGCTGAGATAAGGCATTTGTATGCGATTGCTCTGTGTTTTGAAAATTGTTACGTTCATCCATGGGGATAAAGCCACGGTTGATAAAGATCAGTATATTATCAGCAGTTTGTAAGGGAGTCAAAACCCAATAGCCTGTAGTATTTTGAGCGGCAGCAGTGACTAAAATATTTTTATCTGTTAAAAATTTTCCTGTGATAATAACAGGTTGATATTCATATTTTTCAAAAGTAACATCTGACCATTGATTTTTTGGAGGGGCTTTTATGGGGGGTAAATGAATGCGCTGATTGGTACTGGTGATAAGATTTGTTTTCCAGTTTAACCGTTGTACTTGCCATATACCTAATGCACTGAAGAGAAGAAAAAAACAAATACATAAAGTTCCAAATAAAAAAGAAGAAAAACGGCAAGAATTTCCCTGAAGCTTTGTCATGGGGGGGTCTTTTTTGCTCATGATTTGTGCTTCCTTTCGGGACAATAGGCTTTTATTCTAACATGGTATATATTAAAAAAAACATTTTGTACGCGTTTTGGTGGAATTTGCACGCCTTATTGAGGAAAAAGATGAAAAATGAGCCAACAAGAGATGAAAAAGGTTTTATAAAAGACTTGACCTTTTGTTGTCGACCCCCTATTAGAAAGAAACTTCCCAATGATGCCCGTTCAAGGTTGCATTGCGCGTGTTTTGCGTTCATTGTGTCCTTTGGGTATGGGGATTTGAAAGTTTCTTAGAGTTTAAGGGTGAAGTTTATGTCTCGTGCATGTGAATTGACAGGGAAGACGGTTCTGTATGGTAATAATGTTAGCCATGCGAATAATAAGACTCGGCGTCGTTTTTTACCAAATCTTTGCAATGTGACATTGATTTCAGAGGTGTTACAGCAAAGTTATCGCTTGCGTATTTCAGCAAATGCATTGCGTTCTGTTGAGCACCGCGGTGGTCTTGATGGTTTTTTGATTAAAGCAGACGATAAAGAGTTGTCACAACGTGCGCGTTTGTTAAAACGCCAAATCGTTAAGAAAAAAGCTGAGCAAGAAGGTGAGCAGAAGGCTGAACAAGCAGCGTAATTTTCAGCGTTATTGTTTTTGGCTTTTTTCTTTTTGATCGCTCTGTTTTATTGGTTCCATATCCCAGGTTAAAAAAATGTCTTCAAGCGGTCCTTTATTAAAACAGCAAAAGAAAAGGTATGTTGTTTTTTCTATTTTTGCAATGTGCCTTGCTGTCACGGCTTCTAATATTTTAGTTCAATATCCTGTCTATTGGTTTGATTTGAATGAGCTGTTGACTTATGGGGCTTTTACCTATCCATTTGCTTTTCTAATCAATGATTTGACCAATCGTTTTTATGGTCCATCTGCTGCGCGGCGTGTGGTTTATGCTGGTTTTTTTACGGGTGTCTTTGTTTCTTGGATATTGGCGACACCACGGCTTGCACTTGCTTCTAGTTTTGCATTTTTATTTGGGCAACTCCTTGATATTGTTGTTTTTACTCCTTTGCGACGTAAAACATGGTGGAAAGCACCTTTAGCAGCAGCGTTGGTTGGTTCAGCTTTGGATACAGTGCTGTTTTTTGCTCTTGCTTTTTCTAGCTCGTTTGCTGTTCTTGATAAGATAACAGGCTATGCTGATAGTTCACTAGTGGAGAGTACTGTTTTGGGAGGGATAGGCATGCCAGTTTGGCTATCGCTTGCTTTTGGTGATTTTTCGGTAAAAATTATTATGAGCCTGTTTATGTTGATTCCTTATGGAACAATTCTTAATATTGTAAAGCTTCCTCTTTATCAAAGTCCTTCAAAGGATGATTCTTCTTTTGTTTGTAACAAATAATGGTCTTTGTTCTTTTGTTTTGCTAAAGAAGAGGGGAGGGGAGTTCTGTCCTCTAAGGGCAGAATTTAAGCGGATTTATAAGAGGTATTTTGATTCTTTTCTCAAGTTGTATTTATCCATACATCATCTATGCTTACGATGTGTAAGGAAATGGTTTTGACTGATTCAGTATGGGATAAGAGCATCTTATCAGCATTAAAAACAGATAATAAAGCTCTTATAAAGGATCAAAAATGTTTTGTTAAGAGTTGTGATGTCTTACTTATGATTATTTGAGCTATAAGAAACTTGGTTCTTATAAAGGAAAAAACATTTCGATATACATTTGGGTAGTATATAAATAGAAAAATAAATACCAATGGTATCAAGTCTTTTTTGACAGTTTTAAAATTTGGTTATACTGATATTTATCATTATTTTAGTAACAAATGTTTGTGCAGATATGTTAATGAATTTACAATTTGTTATAATGCGATCTCTGTAGAATTTGGCAAACGCTTCGAGTGTTTATTTTAGATAATTGTAGGTTAGAAATGCGATACTTGGAGCTGATAGTATGAATAAAATGATAAATCAAACAGATCATACAGAGGCTTTATTTGATAATTTTGTATTAACTTCCTTGAAAAAACAGAGAGAGACTAGGGAGTTGCCTATTGTAAAATCACCTCTTCGTTATCCGGGAGGGAAAAGTCGTGCTGTTCCTATGATTATTAATAACTATATAAGGAAACAGAAAACTTTATGTTCTCCTTTTGTGGGAGGCGGTTCAATTGAATTAACCTTAGCAAAAAGAGGAACAAGGGTTTATGCTTATGATGCTTTTAAGCCGCTTGTTATTTTTTGGCAGATGCTTTTGAAAGATGCTTCAGCTCTTGCAGAAAAAGTGAGAGAATATGAAGATATGACTCCCGTAATGTTTTATAATCTCCAAAAAACTTTTGGGAATATTAAAAATCAATTAGAGATTGCTGCCGTTTTTTTTGTTCTTAATCGTTCTTCTTTTTCCGGAACGACACTTTCTGGTGGTATGTCTCCAGGACATCCCCGATTCAATTATCGTTCTATTGAACGGCTTAAAGATTTTAAGATTGAAAACTTCATAGTGGAACACAGAGATTTTACAGAAAGTATTCCTAAACACTCTAACGATTTTCTTTATTGTGATCCTCCGTACCTTATTAATCAAAAACTTTACGGTCACAAAGGCGATAAACATAATTCTTTTGATCATCAAGCTCTTGCTGAACTTTTGAGAAAGCGTCAAGGATGGGTTTTATCTTATAATGATTGTGTGGAAGTTAGAGAACTTTATAAAGGACATACAATACTTAATCCTGAATGGACTTACGGTATGGGAAACAATAAAAAATCAAATGAACTCGTAATTTTGAGTAAGGATCTTTAGGAAATTGCATGAATCAGGTAGAAAATGGAAAAGCCTTTGAATATGCTTTGGCTATGGGTTTTAAAAAAGCAACAAAGGCTTCTATAGAGTTTAATTCGTCTTTTCAAATAGCGGAGTCTTTTTATAATTTATTTAATGATACTGAAAAAAGGCTTTTAAATCTTGCTTCTATTGAAGCAGCCGTTTTTTTACAGTTACATGATAAAAATATTAGAAACACGAAAACTATTGTTCTTCAGGAAGATTTTGTTGGGATCAAAGGAGATGTCCGTGATATTATTTTAAAAGTTCCTGAAAATCCTATTGGTATTTCTGCAAAACATAATCATAGCGCTATCAAACATCCTCGCCTTTCCAGTAAAATAGATTTTGGTAAAGAATGGACAGGTTATTCTTGTAGCAGCGTTTATTTCAATGAGGTTAGGCCTATTTTTGATTATTTAGCAGAGCTTAGAGATAAGAAGATGTTCTTTAGAGATATAGAGGATAAAGACAGCAGAGTTTATCTTCCAATCCTAGAAGCTTTTTCTAAAGAACTTCAAAGGCTTTGTTTAGATTATCAAGATAAATTTGTGAAGCTATTGTTTCAGTATGTTATAGGTTCTTATGATTTTTATAAGATTATGATAGATACAAGATCTAAACAAAAACGGGTTATTATTCAGTCTTTTAATTTGAATGGCACTCTAGGATATGGTCGTAAATGGAAAATTCCAAGCAAAATTTTATCCGTTTCACTAAAACCAGAAAGTAAAAACAAACTCATTATAATTTTTGAAGGTGGTTGGAGCATTTCTTTTAGGATTCATAATGCATCCAGTAAAGTAGAAGCTTCCTTAAAGTTCGATATTCAATTTGTGGGATTATCTTCTCAGGTTGTTAGTCATCAAATTCCGATGGTTTAATGATAGAGATAATTTTTTAAAATGTAATCGTTGCTGATTCAAGGCAGGTTTATTTCTTATGAATATGAGTTCTTTTATCACTAAAAAGTATTTCTAATTGTTTTGTTATGGCGTCGGCGAGTTCTTCAGCATTCATAATTGTTACAGCACGTTGATAATAACGTGTGACGTCATGACCAATTCCAATGGCAATGAGTTCGATAGGGGAGTGTGTTTGGATTTCTTGAATCACTGCGCGTAAGTGTTTTTCTAAATAATTGCTGGAGTTGACCGATAGTGTCGAATCGTCAACAGGAGCACCATCAGAAATGACCATGAGGATGCGACGTTGTTCACGCCGTGATAAAAGGCGTTGATGAGCCCAAATCAAAGCTTCTCCGTCGATATTTTCTTTTAATAATCCTTCTTGCATCATTAAACCTAAATTGCGTCGTGCGCGACGCCATGGGGTATCAGCACTTTTATAGATGATATGGCATAAATCATTGAGGCGTCCAGGATTATGGAGTTTGTTTTGGGTAAGCCATTGTTCGCGCGATTTTCCCCCTTTCCAAGTTTTGGTGGTAAAACCTAAAATTTCAACTTTGACACCACAACGTTCAAGAGTTTGTGCCAAAATATCAGCACAACTTGCAGCAACGCTAATGGGGCGTCCGCGCATTGAGCCAGAATTATCAATGAGGAGTGAAACAACTGTGTCCCGAAATTGGGTGTTGCTTTCCATTTTAAAAGAAAGGGGTTGCATGGGGTCAATAATTAGACGTGGAAGCCGTGTTGTATCAAGATATCCTTCTTCAAGGTCAAAGTTCCAGTTGCGATTTTGTTGCGCCATCAAGCGGCGCTGGAGACGGTTTGCTAAACGTCCAACGATGTTTTGGAGATGATTGATTTGCTTATCAAGATAACGGCGTAAGTGATCTAACTCGTTTTCAGAACAAAAATCTGTTGCTTCCAAAATTTCATCAAATTGACGGGTGAAGATTTTATAATTGCCAAGTTTTTGCATTTGTTCCGAATCAGAAAAAAGGTGTTTGGGTTTGCTCGGCTTTTCTTGCCAAGGTCCATTTTTTTGCTCGCCGTCAGCTTGATCATTGTTGTTTGATTGTGTCGCTTGTATTTTTCCATCATCTTGCACATCACTTTCTTGTTCAGTGCTGGTTTGTTCTTCACTTTGAGCGTGTTTTTTGTTTTTACTCTCTTCTTCTCCTTGGTCTTGAGGTTCACACGCATTTTTTAATTTTTTATTGTTTTCACTGTTAGAAGCTTCAGTTTGTTGCACTGTCATTTTGAGTGTAACAAGCATTTGGCGAACAATCTGTGCAAAAGCTTGTTGGTTGTAAATATGATGTGGGAGTTCATTGAGTTCTGCTGCTGCTTTTTGTTCGAGTTCTTTACGCCACAATTCTAAGACAGAACCCGCTTCTCTTGGAGCTGCGCGCTTTGTTATTTTTTCACGCAATAAAAGTGCAATCGCTTCTTGGATGGGGGCTTCACTTTGGTTGCTAATTTTATGATAATGGGCTCTTTTGTATTTATCGGCGAGCATGACATCAAGATTTTTTGCAAGTCCCTCCATGGTTAAAGTACCAATTGCTTCAACACGTGTTTGTTCGAGGGCATCAAAGATAGCACGTGCTTCTGATTCTGGTGGAGAAAATTGCATGTGAATGCGGTTGTCATGCCATGCTTTGCGCAGAGCCATGGAATCACCTAGTCCGCGGGTAATAGTGATGTCTTTATTCGTTGCGTATTGAGGTAATTCTGGTAAACGCGCGCAACTTTCGCTTAAAGATGGTCGGTTATGACTAAAGGAAACTTCAAGGTTGTTTGTGCCTGCAATTGCACGCATACAGGTGGAAAGTGCTTTTTTAAAAGCTTCAGCATTAAGAGTGTTGTTGGAAGAATCTTTTGCCGGATTTTTGTTGTCGCCAATATCGGTAGCCATGAGTGACAGATTCCTTAAGGCGAAACACCATGAATGAGTGATTCGGGAAGCTCTTGTCCAAAGGCGCGTTGATAAAATTCTGCAACAGTGGCACGTTCGAGTTCATCACATTTATTGAGAAAGGTTAATCGGAAGGCAAAGCCGACATCTTGAAAAATTGTTGTATTTTCTGCCCAAGTAATGACGGTACGTGGACTCATGACAGTTGAAAGATCTCCATTGATAAAAGATTGGCGTACCATATCAGCAACATGAACCATTTGTGAAATTGTCTTTTTTCCCTCAGCCGTTTGAAAAGATTTGACCTTTGAACAAATGATATTAACCTCTTTATCATGGGGTAAATAATTGAGTATCGTAACAATAGACCAGCGGTCCATTTGAGCTTGATTGATCTGTTGGGTACCATGATAGAGACCGGTTGTATCACCAAGACCAATGGTGTTTGCCGTTGCAAAAAGACGAAATGCTGGGTGTGGAGAGATGACACGGCTTTGATCAAGTAAGCTTAGTTTTCCAGAGGTTTCAAGAACGCGTTGGATGACAAACATAACATCGGGACGCCCCGCATCATATTCGTCGAAAACAAGAGCAATATTATTTTGATAAGCCCATGGCAAAATGCCCTCTTTAAATTCAGTGATTTGTAAGCCATCTTTTAAAACGATAGCATCTTTTCCTACAAGATCGATACGACTTACATGACTATCGAGATTAATTCGAAGACAAGGCCAGTTAAGACGTGCAGCAACTTGTTCAATATGCGTTGATTTCCCTGTACCGTGATAGCCAGAAACCATTACACGGCGGTTAAAGGTAAAACCTGCGAGAATCGCTAAAGTTGTTTGCTGATCAAAAAGATAATCAGGATCGATATCAGGAACATGGGGACTTTTTGTGCTAAAAGCAGGGACTTTCAGATCTGTTTCAATATGAAATAGATCGCGAGCACAAAGTGTAATATCGGGCAAATTTTCAACGGTAAGATTTGTCATTATGTTTCTGGAAGGGAGAGGACGCTATTTATTCATTAGAAACGATACAAGAGTTAAAGTATTTATGCAATGCTCTATAATGAGAGCCTTAGATATTGAAGAAAGATTTTTTTACGTATTCTATAATGTTTTGCAAAAAAAGTAACATTTTGCGCAAATAATGATGGTCTAAATGAAAATAGACTCATATAAGCGCATGTTTTCAGCACAAACCAGACTTTTTTAGCAAATTGTAAGCATGTAAAACATCACGAAAGCGCTCTTCTGAAGCACGATTACCACCATTGGAATCAGGATGGTGCTTTTTTACCAACTCTTTATATTTCATTTTGATGTCTTCTGCTGAAGCGTTTGCCTGTAGTCCCAGTGTATCAAAAGCTTTTGCTTCTAAGGGCTTTAATTTTCGTGAGAACTTATTGCTTGAATGCTGCCCAGTAAAAAGCGTGAAGGGATCGCGCATGCGATTTTGATAGGCAGCTGTGCCAGAGCGAATCTTTGCATAATTCGCGGCTGTTTTTTTCGATGTACCATTGCTCAGATCTGTAGGCCATGTCGGACGATGTCCTGTGAGAGCATCCTTTTGAAATTTTGCGATATCTTTATTGCTAAGACCAGAGAAGTAATTAAAATTTTTATTATAGGCGCGTACGTGTTCAATACAAAAATATAAATATTGTCCTTCGTGATTTCGACCTGCTGGTGCTTTATGGGACCCTGTTTTTTCACAACCTTCCCACTGACACTGTTGTGCTTCTGGCTCAGCTTTTTGTTTTTTATTTGAGCTTATGCGAATTGAATCGAATAATTTAGATGTTATTGTCATATTATTGGTTTATGCAAAATTGATTAATTTTACAAGAATTGACTTTTGAAAAATTTGTTTTCACACTTATTCTATTATGAAAAAGGTGTATTTTTGCACGTTCATTTTGTTTGAGGAATGAAAAATGTTTATAGAAACAATAATTCAGAGAAAGCTTCAGGATGCTTTTCATCCGCAAAAGCTTGAAGTGATTAACGAAAGTCATCTTCATGAGGGGCATCCTCATAATGAACATGCTTTTGATGGTAAAGGAGAAACACATTTTCGAGTGAAAATTTTATCTTCTTCTTTTTCTAATATGACACGCGTAGAAATACATCGAGCGATTTATAAAGTTTTACAAGAAGAGTTAGCTACTTGTGTTCATGCTTTGGCACTTGAGGTTGAAACACTCTAATTTTTTGATGAGACGTTTTTGGAACGGGGATGGGCCTTTTGATAGATTTTTAACAAATGGTCTGTATCGACGTGGGTATAGATTTGTGTGGTGGAAAGACTAGCGTGCCCAAGAAGTTCTTGAATCGTGCGCAAATCTCCCCCCCGTGATAAAAGATGGGTGGCAAAAGAATGGCGCAGTGTATGAGGCGTTGCAGTTTCTGGTAAACCAAGGCTTGCTCGTAAGTTGCGTACAGTTTTCTGAATAATGGCGGGCTGTAGGGGACCGCCTCGCGCCCCACGAAATATGGGTTGGTTATCCACTAAAGGATATGGGCAACATTTGAGATAATTTTGTACAGCTTCGTAAACAATTTTGATGAGAGGAACAAGGCGTGTTTTGCCGCCTTTTCCTGTTATAAATAAACTTGTTTTTTCAGGATCAGAAAATTGTTCTGGTGTGAGGCTTAAGGCTTCTGATATTCGCATTCCACAGCCATAGAGAAGCATGAGGACAGCAGCATTACGAGCGCTAATCCAAGGTTCATTTTCCAGTTGATTTTCTTGTTTGACTATGTGAAGTGCTGATTTTATCGCTAAAGGTTTTGGGAGCAATTTGGGGTGTTTGGGGCTTCGGATAAGTTGAGCCGCGGGAACATTGACGATTCCTTCACGTGATAAGTATTTGAAAAAAGAACGGATGCCTGCCACCCCTCGGCTTAAAGAGCGCGCACTTACATTGTTTGTACGCCGATAAGCAAGATAAGCACGCAAGTCACTGATGCGTAAATGAGCAAGATCTGTAAGGGTTGGTGTATGGCTTAAGTGTTGACAGAGAAAAGACAAAAATTGCCGCGTATCACGTTCATAGGCTTGCACTGTTTGTGCTGACATACGACGTGTTTGGGTAAGACACTCTAACCAATTTTTCCTTGCGTTTAAAATTGCATGGTCTGCTGGAATGAGAGGAATATTTTCATCTTTTCTCTTGTCGTTTTTGATGGGCATTATCTAGTTGAGAGTTTCTTTCTTTTTAGCTTTTTCATCGTTAGAATGACCATTCTTGTTTTGGGGTTGCTCTTCACGATTGATAAGTTGCTTTTCACCTTTGAGAGAGAGTATTTTCACAAGATTGTGTGTTGACATCAAATGCGCAAAAATTAATCCTAAAAAGCCATTTTTATGAAGTTTGGCAAGTTGGCTTGCTGATAATTTATTCAATTTTTCTTCATCAACAACCCAAAAATGTTCCAATTGCGCTGAGAGACCTTTATCGTTTTTCACATTGATGGATTTTTGGCTTAGAAGATCCATTTCTACAAGAGCATCAATAAACTCAGAGGTTTTCTCCATAGCGATTTTAAAACTTTCAAGAAAGCGAATACGTTCTTCCATAAAAGGAGAAATAGAGCCATCGGAATTAAAAAGTTCTGTTCCTGCAACTTCATTAAACATACCGGACTGTTGATCAAAGCAGACAGAAAGTTCTTTTTCATTGCTAATTTGTGCCAAAACAAAAGGATAGCGACGGACAAAAGCTGGAACATAAGTATTGTTTTTCCAACTTTTATCAGAAGCGATATAGTCATTTTCGTCATTAGAAAGACCGACAAGAGCTGCGGATGTGTAGTGCCGTTTTTTTTGTTCATCTTCGGCGCACATAAATAAAATAGGATAGTCTAGCGCTGCTTGAAAATATTCAGTACTTGCTAAAGGAACCCAATGAGTATCCTTGGCAAAAGACATATCAGTTGGAGGAGCAAATTTTAGATTTTTATGGGAAATTTTGTTGATTGGTGTGATATCTTTGTAAAATAGCATAATATTTGCCATAAGACTTTCTCCTTTATTAATTTGTTTTTTGTTACCAAGAAAGGTCTTTTAGAAGATTGTCTCATATGGCAACAAGATTGAATAGAAAACTATAAGATTGAAGGGTTCATTTTTGAGAGATAATATTTTTGCATGAAGTATAATAAAGAAAAGCTTAAAAATAAAGTCTATCTTGCCATTATTGGTATGCCTCATGGTATAAAAGGAGATGTTTTTGTTAAAATTCTAAGTGCTGAGCCACAGCGTTTCAAGTTTTACAGCACTCTTTATGATGATATGGGGCGTTCTTATGAAATTGTAACTCTTCGCATACAAAAAAATAAGGCGATTGTACGTTTTAAAGGGGTAGAAAATCGTAATGCGGCTGAGTCTTTAAAAGGTATTCGCCTTTATGTGACGCGTGATCAATTAATTGATGATTTGATGGAGGATGAGTTTTATCAAGTCGATTTAATAGGCTTGTGTGTCCAAGATTGTGGGGGGAAAATCTTAGGTGAAGTGTGTGGTTTTTTTAATTTCGGGGCTGGTGATTTGCTTGAAATACGTTTGAATACAGGTAAAAGAGTTCTTATTCCCTTTAGTAAGGCGGCGGTACCAGAAATTTGTATGGATTCTGGTTTTCTTGTTGTTGATCCCATGGCCGCTGGTTTAATTGATGGGGGAGACAATGATAAAAAGGAAATAGCTTGAATCTAAAAATAAAGATGAAGGTAAAAAACAACAGATGAATTTCGTCAATAAAAAGTGGAATGTGTGAAAATATTAAAAATGCTCTTTTGAGCAGATATTGTAAGCGCTTTATCTCGAAATAGTCCTGAATTTTTAGAGTCTTTTTTAGTGCAAGTATTTAGAAGGATCGTATTGAATATGGCGCAGATCAAGAAGACTCAGATTAACGCTATAGCGTTAAAAGTCTTGTTTGTGCTATTTTTGCTATTAAGAGTCTGTTTAAGAAAATAAGGATAAGAAATAAAATGAAATTTCAGGCGCGCGTTTTAACCCTTTATCCTGAAATGTTTCCTGGTTTTTTAGGGTATTCTTTAGCAGGGCAAGCTTTAGAGCGTGGAATTTGGTCACTGGAGACGGTACAGATTAGGGATTTTGCTTTAGACAAACACCATAGCGTTGATGATAAACCTGCTGGTGGGGGAGCTGGTATGGTAATGCGGGCGGATGTATTGGCGGCTGCTCTTGATTGCTGTCCACAGGATTCGCCAAGATTGTTGATGAGTCCACGTGGGCGTCCTTTTGACCAAGCTTACGCGCATAGCTTGGCTCGTGATACGGGTGTAACGTTAGTTTGTGGACGTTTTGAAGGGGTTGATGAGCGAGTCATAGAAGCACGAGAATTAGAAGAAGTTTCTATTGGTGATTATATTCTTTCAGGGGGTGAAACAGCTGCATTGGTTATCTTAGATGCTATTATACGTCTTCTGCCTGGAGTGATGGGGAATGCAGCTTCTGCAAGGTGTGAAAGTTTTGAAAATGACTTGCTGGAACATCCGCAATATACCCGCCCTTCTCTTTTCGAAGGGCGGGGTATTCCGCCTGTATTGCTCTCAGGTCATCACAAAGCGATCGCAGATTGGCGTCAAAGCCAAGCCGAATTGTTAACACGTCAACGTCGCCCTGATCTTTATGCGCGTTATAATAAAAATCATCAGAAAACTTGATTCATATGATAAGGTGGTGTATTGCATGGCTCTCTTTTTAGAGAGTTTTTTATAAAAGGTTTTCTGTAGTTCCAAAATTAAAATGAAGGAATGGTGTATTCGCTCCTGTGTAAGACATAGCCTAAAGAGCTCCTTATTCTTAATAAAGGCTTTTTTGGTAAGAGTTGAGCGCTCTGACTGTTCGATAAAGAACATGAAGGATAAAAGAAATGAATATTATCGCACAGCTTGAAGCTGAACAATGTGCAAAAATTGAAGAAAAGCGCCAATTTCCAGCATTTCAGCCAGGAGATACAGTCCGTGTTATGGTGCGTGTGACAGAAGGTACACGGACGCGTGTTCAGGCTTATGAAGGTGTCTGTATTGCGCGTTCAGGCGGTGGGTTGAATGAGACCTTTACAGTACGCAAGATTTCTTATGGCGAAGGGGTGGAGAGGGTATTTCCTGTTTATTCTCCTTTGATTGAAGGTGTTGAGCTGGTGCGCCGTGGTAAAGTGCGCCGTGCAAAACTCTATTATCTACGTGGCTTGAGAGGTAAAGCTGCACGTATCGCTGAAAAGAGAGATTATCGGAAAAAAGCTGAAAAGGTTGTTGAGAAAGTAGAAGCAGCATCTGTCAGCACAGATGTTGAAAAGCAAGTTTCTGAGTAAAGATTATATCGGCTAAACTTTATGCAAAAGCGGCTTTTATGCCGCTTATTTGTGTCTTTCTTGATTCGTTTTGCCTTTTAAAAGGCTTGGAGGGGACATAAAAATGTTTAATCTATCAATTTTTCCTCTTTTTATTCTTAATCATGGGTGCAATTTAAGAGACCATTGCATATATCGTGGATACTCAAAAGGATAAGTTTAATCTGAAAAAATGTCTGTTTATATTTGGAAAAGATTTTAGACCTTTGACGTGAAGATAAAAGTGTATTAGATTAAGGCGAGTTTTGCGGATCATATCCGGGGAGTAATCGGTTTTTTTATGCGTGACCTTTAATCCGTTATTTGAGACAACCGACCTGTAATATCGGTATCTTGAGATGCCAAACAAGTAAAAACGAGAGAGTATGTTTAGTCGTTTTGCGCGAACTTTCTCGTTCATTGCGGTTGCAAAAACCAGGTCAGGATATTTTATGATAAACCAGGTCAGGATATTTTATGATAGAGACAACTAGGATAAAAGAGCGCCCTCGTTCCCCTCATATAAGTATTTATCGTTGGACAATTACTATGGCCATGTCCATTGCACACCGCATTACGGGTATGGCACTTTATGTTGGAACGGTTTTTCTTGCTGTTTGGTTAATTGCTATTGCGTGTGGCGAGGAGACATTTAGAACAGTTTACGAAATTTATAGTTCTTGGTTTGGATTGTGTATTTTGTTTCTTTATACTTTGGCAGGGGTTCATCACATGGTTGGTGGTGTTCGCCACATTGTTTGGGATCTGAAGCCTTGCCTTTTGGCAAAAGAAAAGGCAACAGTCACTGCTTGGGCGACAGTGTTTATTTCTCTTATTGTTACTTTTGCGATTTGGATTATTGGATATACCGTTGTTTAGCTGGGGGTGAAAAGAGACATGAAAAAAGATTTTCGAACGGAACTTGGAAAAGTACGGGGGCGTGGCAGTGCTCATGAAGGAACAGAGCATTTTTGGCTAGAACGTTTGACGGGGTTTATCAATCTACCACTTTTGATATTTTTTATTGTTCTTATTCTTTCGCTTGTGGGAAAGGACTATAGTATTGTGCGTGCAAGACTTGCACATCCTATTGTTGCTATTTTGATGGGATTGATGACTTTTTCGGTCCTTTATCATATGAAACTTGGTATGCAGGTAGTGATTGAAGATTATATTCCACGTGAAGGTTTTCGGATATTCTTTTTGACGTTAAATATTTTATTTTGTTTTCTCATAGGTGGTATCATTATTTTTTCTCTTTTGAAAATTGCATTAGGGGGTTAAACAAGTATGGCGGGTACAGGATCATCTCTGGGTGCTAAAGCAGGTAACGCCCCTTATCGCACTGTAGATCATAAATTTGATGTTGTTGTTGTTGGGGCAGGTGGTGCAGGATTACGTGCGACACTGGGTATGGCAGAACAAGGATTAAAGACAGCTTGTATTACGAAGGTTTTTCCAACGCGCTCACATACGGTTGCAGCACAAGGGGGAATTGCTGCATCGCTTTCAAATATGGGACCTGACAATTGGCAGTGGCATTTATATGATACCGTGAAAGGTTCTGATTGGTTGGGCGATACCGATGCAATGGAATATTTGGTGCGTAATGCTCCTGCTGCTGTGTATGAATTAGAACATTATGGCGTTCCTTTTTCGCGAACGCAAGAAGGCAAAATTTATCAGCGTCCTTTTGGTGGACATACGACACAATTTGGTGAAGGTCCGCCTGTTCAGCGTACTTGCGCAGCAGCTGACCGTACAGGCCATGCCATTTTGCATACGCTTTATGGACAAAGCTTAAAGCATAATGCGCAATTTTTTATTGAATATTTTGCACTCGATCTCATCATGACGGATGGGGTTTGTACGGGGGTTGTGGCATGGAATCTCGATGATGGTACAATACATCGTTTTTCTGCCAAAATGGTTGTTCTTGCAACCGGTGGTTATGGACGGGCTTATTTTTCTGCGACATCGGCGCATACCTGTACGGGTGATGGTGGTGGAATGATCGCACGCGCTGGATTGCCACTTCAGGATATGGAGTTTGTGCAATTCCATCCGACAGGGATTTACGGTTCTGGCTGCTTAATTACAGAAGGAGCTCGTGGTGAAGGAGGCTATTTAATCAATTCTGAAGGTGAACGCTTTATGGAGCGTTATGCACCTTCCTTTAAGGATTTGGCTTCACGTGACTTGGTTTCGCGTTGTATCACACTTGAAATTCGTGAAGGGCGTGGCGTTGGACCTAAGAAGGATCATATTCATTTGGTTCTCAATCATATTGATCCTGCAATCTTGCATGAGCGTTTACCAGGGATTTCAGAATCAGCACGGATATTTGCAGGGGTGGATGTAACAAAAGAGCCTATCCCCATCTTGCCAACGGTTCATTATAATATGGGTGGGATTCCTACCAATTACTACGGGGAAGTTCTCAATCCAACGGCTGATTCGCCTGATCGTATTCAACCAGGGCTGATGGCGGTAGGAGAAGCAGGATGTGCTTCTGTTCATGGTGCTAACCGCTTGGGGTCAAATTCATTAATTGATCTTGTGGTGTTTGGTCGTGCTGCTGCCATTCGCGCGGGTGAAGTTATTGATCGGAATGCAGAAATTCCACCCATCAATGAAGAAGCTGTTGACGAAATTATAGCGCGTTTTGATCGTTTACGTTTTGCACAAGGGGCAATACCAACAGCTGTATTGCGTGAAAAAATGCAACGCACGATGCAAGAAGACGCAGCAGTCTTCCGTACAGAAGATTCTTTGAAACAGGGATGTCAACGGATGAATAAAATCTGGGGGGAATTGTCGGATCTCAAAGTCACAGATCGTTCTCTGATATGGAATTCTGATTTGGTTGAAACATTAGAGCTTGAAAATCTTATGGCGAATGCAATCATGACTGTTTATTCTGCCGAAGCACGTTCAGAAAGCCGTGGCGCTCACGCTCGTGAAGATTATCCAGAGCGTGATGATAAAAACTGGCGTAAACATACGATTTCACATTTGTCAAAAGAGGGTAAGGTGACATTATCATATCGACCTGTCCATGTGGACCCGTTAACATCTGAAGCTGATGGTGGGATCGATTTAAAGCGCATTGCACCTAAAAAACGGGTTTATTAAGGGGAGAATAAAATATGGTACAAATTAAGCTTCCCAAAAATTCTCAAGTAAAACCGGGAAAGGTTTGGCCTAAACCTGAAGGTGCTACAAAGCTGACGGAATTTCACGTGTATCGTTGGTCGCCTGATGATGAGGAAAATCCTCATTTAGATACTTATTATGTGGATCGTTCTGCTTGTGGTCCTATGATTCTTGATGGGCTTTTGTTTATTAAAAACCATATTGATCCAACTTTGACACTTCGTCGATCATGCCGTGAAGGCATCTGTGGTTCATGTGCGATGAATATTGATGGAACCAATACATTAGCTTGTACCAAAGGGATGGATGATGTAAAACATCCCATTAAGGTCTATCCGTTGCCTTCCATGCCGGTTGTTAAAGATTTGGTTCCTGATTTAAAGCGTTTTTATGCACAACACCGAGTCATTGAGCCTTGGTTGCAAACAGTTTCTCCTGAACCTGCAAAAGAATGGTTACAAAGTCACTCCGATCGCCAAAAAATCGATGGCCTTTATGAATGTATTTTGTGTGCGTGTTGTCAGACTTCATGTCCAAGTTATTGGTGGAACGGTGATCGTTATTTGGGGCCCGCTGTTTTGCTTCAAGCTTATCGCTGGATTGCGGATTCACGTGATGAGATGTGTGGTGAACGTCTTGATAATTTAGAAGATCCTTTCCGCCTTTATCGTTGCCATACGATTATGAATTGTGCGCAAACTTGTCCAAAGGGATTAAATCCAGCGAAAGCGATTGCTGAAATTAAAAAACTCATGGTTGAACGCCGCCTTTGAAAATTTACTGATTGATCAAAATAAAGCGCAAGGTGGGAAATTGTATCTCCTTTTAGCAATTAAATCTCTAAAAGAAGATCGGCTGCTTATGGGGGCGCAGTAGCTATAATCATTCTAAAAGCGAAGTAATCTCTAAAAATTAAGCAATCCTTGTAGAAGCAATCCTTGCAATGGCTGAGCAGAAAACTCATAGTTGAATATTATCTTTGAAATTTGACCGATTAACGAACAGTAAAAAGAAAAATAGAAAATTGTGCGTGTTTTTGTGCCTCTTTGAGGCTTAATCTCTAAAAATTTATTGGCTTCTATGAGGCGGTTAGTATAGTTATTATTGCCTTTAAAAAGGCATTAGTCTTTCGAGTAAACTATACTTTAAATAGCGTTCTATGTAAGAACAATAAAATCAATATGCCATGTGTTTTTATTTTTATTAAATTCGCATCATAATTTATACTTTGATGCAGATTCAAGTAATCATTTTTTATAAAAAATGATTACTCTGTATAAATAGAGCACAAAAATAAATGCTGATACAAATATTAAACGCATTTAAATTATCTAAATGAAATACAAAGGAGTGATCATTATGACAATTCGTCATTTTACGACACATTTATTGTAATATCGAAAACATTGCTAGTATTCAAGGATTAGGAATTTTTGATAATATCATTATATATATAAAGGTCATATTTTTTATTTTAAAGATTGGATTGTTAATCGCATTAAAAAACAAAATTTATAGTTCTCAAAAAATGGAGAACGTAAAATCCCTCTCTATTGTAGAGATAGATTATATAGTTAAGGGGGTAGTAATTTAAAAATATTGTAACATCATAGATTTAAATTCATTAAAGAGCAGATAAGACGTTTGAAAAATAGCAAATTTATAGGTTTCTCTAAAAATTTAGAAAAGGCTAGTGAGAATTTTAAGAACACGTGTTGCGAATGTGGAATAAGCGGTGTTTGTAGGTTCGTTTGAGTTGAATAAATTCAATCATCAAAGAAAATATGTTGTATTTTGACGAGTTTCGGAGGTTTTGATTTTATATGTTTTTATCTATAAAAAATAGAGATTTCTAGGTTTAGATCTTATTTATTATGTTAGGGTATTTCATTGTTCTTGTATGTATGCTTAAGAAAGTTATTTAAGCAGTAAAAGTGTTTTTTATTTTTCAGCATAAAAGATATTTCTTAACATGAAAAAGAGGTGTCCAAGTATTAACGGTATAATCAGTCATTGTTTTGGTATTTATTCTGTTGTGCCATAAAATACTATCGTGTTTAGGATGTGGTAATTAGAGTGGTTAGAAGGTGAAATCTGCTAGGCGAGGGGGCGGATTGTTTGCAGATTAGTTTGCGTGTTAAGAGGCTTCGTCCTTTGAGGTGTGGTAGGTGGAGTCTGTTAGCCAATTACGTAAATGAGAGCGAAATCTACGTGGACAGGTTTTTAGTCTAATCTCTCTTATATATTGTGATGGGAAATTCACCTTAATAAGGACTACGACCGGTTACAGAAAACAGAAATCATTGCGAAAAAACAAGCGTGCTTATTTTAAAATTTTTAATATTTGTGATCATAATGGCATGCGAAATCTCCTGTAGTATCACGCAGACCGTTCGTATTCTCGAGCCAAGAATTGTTCATATATCCTCTTCAATCTGATCTTCACGAATTGATGCAAGAGATGGGTACGAACACCTGTAAAAATAAGCAGATGCAAAGCCAGTTGTATCATTATTGTTGCTTTGCAGAGTGTTTGATAAAAATCTGGAACATTTCTCCAATTCATTGCCGGTTTATTAATGACTTTATGGCGTTGTTTTTCTAAAAGAGCTTTTGCTGTTGCAGCTTTCACTTATCAGATGGGAGTTAAGAGTATTATGTATCTCTGTTGGCGTAATCTTTGAAAGTCGCTATACAGCCTCCTAATTTGAGGAGAATATGAAGCTGTAAAGGTGCAAACCAGTTTCCATTTTAGCATCATTTTTAATTCTGCTTTACGACTTTCAAAAGCATCTAGAGTAATGTCTTTTAAATAATAGAGATTACGCATTGCTTCACGCTTTTGTTTCTCTCGTTCTTTAATAAGATCAAAACCCTTATGTAAAACAGAACGTCCCGAGCCAAATACACTTTGCTTGTCAATTTGCACGCTTGTTTTTAAGAAACCTTTCTTTAAGGTGCCTAAGCTTATTTCATTACAGAGCTCGTGGATGGTATAATGGTAAAGCCCCGATGAACAATATAAAATTTATAGAGCATCTCCATTTTTACACTTCATAAAAGAGCAAGTTGGGTGCCATTAGACACTTTGCAAACTCCCAATATTGTGACAATTTGGGGCATTTTGGATGGTTTATAAAAGGCATTTTTAGTGCTTTTTGTACAGTTTCATTCTATACGGCTTTATTTACTTATAATGTGCAAGAGACATGGTTTTGGTTAATAAACAGCTTTGAAATGAGAGAATCCTACGGTACTAAGATCTTTTATCCAACACGCAAAATAATGAAAACTCTTTATAAGTCAATGTGACGTGGCTTAAGAAGAGTGATTGTAGATCTGTTCTTTTAGGAATTTTTGCTTTTTGTGGTGCAGAGAAGAGAGCAGGAATATTCAGAGTAGAGCTTACCTTATGGAATCTATGGATATCGTCTTTAGGAGAGGGACATAAGCCACGTGATATGGTTAGCAAAGCTTGCCTAAGAGAAATTTGGTTGTTTACGAACAACTGGAGGTTAAGAATCTTTCTTCGTCCGAAGAAGACGTCTATATACCACTATACTTTTTATTACCAAATAGAACGTGGTTTATGGATGCTAAATCGAAATGATAATTTATTTCGTATGAGGTTTTCCGTATTTGGAGATTGTTTGGTTAAAAAACATATTTATTAATCACTTGAAAATAGTGCTTAGAATTTTTAAACGATAAGTTTTGGTCTTGATGACGATAATTATTTGTGATGATCGAAAGTACCTATTTTACGAAGCTTTCATTGATAGGCGAATCAAAATTTATTCTTTTCTTTTGTTTAAATATTTATTTTGCAACTATTTTTTCTTTTTTGCATCAAAGATACTTTTTCAAAAGGTAAATGGAAAGAATGATCAAAGGCAAGAGAATAAAGAGAGCCTTATGTATAATTTGGTTTTCTCGTAGAGTTGTTGTCTATTAACTTTTTTCTTTTTTTCTTCATGAAGAGTGTAGAAAATCCATCGGAGAAGCAAAGAGAATAGGAAAAGTTAAATAAATAGCCGTAACAATTAGTTACGGCTATTTTTGTTTGCTTCATATTACCGAGAGAGGAAGCTCACCTTAAGCGATTTTTGATTTAGCAAAAATCGGGTCGTAAAAGACTTCAGAGAGTTTTCTATCTTTAAAGAACAACACTACGTCAACTGTTGTATAGAGAACGATTTTTATCATTTCTAACTCGAGTTGCCGGCCAATTTCTGATCTTTTAATCAAGGTGGCACATCGCTCAAATGTTTGCAAAGCGCTGTTGGCATGCGTTGTTGTAATCGATCCGGGATGACCAGTGTTGAGCGAATTGAGATATTCCCATGCTTCATTGCCTCGCAATTCAGCGAGAAAAATTCTGTCAGGCGACTGACGCATACACGCATCTAGGCATTCTTCAGCTGAAACACGGCCTACATTGTTACCATAAATCATATGTACATGATTGGGATGATTGGGTAGAAAAAGCTCATGAACATCTTCAATTGTGATAATACGCTCCTCTACAGGGACCTTTTCAATTAAAGAGCGCGCAAATGTTGTTTTACCAGATCCTGTTTTGCCTGCAATAATAATGTTGCGTTTGTGAAGGACGCATTCTTCCAAAAATTCAAGAATTTTTCCCTCACGTTTACTTTGTAAGAGTTGAACTTCAAATGGTTCCAACCGTGTGAAGTCCTGCCTCGATAACAAGTTATTGGCTTCTTTTGCTGAAGGCTTATTAAAACTTACATCAGAAAAATCGTCAAATGCCCCTTCTTCTTTGAGTTCTTCTAACGTTTTAACTATGAGAGAATGTTTACGAATTACAAAGGAAAGAGCACCATCAACAACAGCTGGTGTTTGTATAATTGTACCACGTTGTCCACCAGGCAAGAGCACATAATTAATACTTCTGGGAGCCATACCGTTATAAACGATAATAGCTGTAATAAGCGTTTGCAAAAAAGTGGTTGTTAACTCTGGTACGCTATGTACTTGCCAACCCTTAAAGCTTTTCGTCCATACTTCACAGGGGCGGCAAATCGATAATTCAGTGATCGTGGGATCTTCTAAAAAACAATCAAGCGGTTGCAGAAGCTGAAAAACTGCTTGATCTTTTTGTATCGGGTTAACGTGTGACGAGACTGTAGACATCGCTGAAATCCAGATCACGAGCAACAAAAATATTTACTCGTTCGCCTTGGTTTTTGTAAAGTGTTGGTGTGATATTGATGGAATTTTGAAGAACATCGATTGCTATAGATTCAGCATTCTGAGCTCCTTTATTTTGTGAGTTATCTTTATTTTCTTTGCTGCTTTTACCAACTTTTCCTCTTACCCATTCTCCTAAATCACCGATAATGCTTACCATAATTGCACTACCAAATCGTTCCCAAAAATGTCTGTCAACCCAGCCACCAATACCCGCTTCACCCAGAGGACCTGTGCCTGGTGAGTCAAGATTGACAACAACACCAGAAGGCGTTTCAATGCGTAACCATTGCACAAACACGCGCGTTTGTCCTTGTTGTATGCCACTTTGGTAAAAACCAACAACTTTAGAACCACGGTCAAGCAAAACAACACGTCCACTCGTGGAATAAATATCGCGTGTTAAATGACACGTCGTCATTCCGGGTTGTGATGTAATGATTTTTGTTTCTAACGTACAATCTATTTGCGTTCCTTGTGTAATCAAAAAGTCACGGTTACGAAGTTGCATCGCATGTGATTGACCTAAACGCACGGGCTGAAGGTTATCAAATAATACGCCATTACCTCTATCATTATTCGATGCTTTATTATTTGTATCTGTAGATCCTTCGCTACCACCGTTGTTAAGGCTAGAACTGAGCATACGTTTGCGTGCTAATTCTTCAGAATCTTGGAGCATATGTGGAGGAATGGCTGTTTGAAGAAGTTTACTCAATGCCGGTGGAATATCCAAGTTTGAATCTTCTGTTTGTGTTGATTTTTCTGCTTCTTCTACAATCTTTGGCTCTTCTATAATCCGAGGGACATAGTTTGGTATAATTTGCTGTACTATTTGTTGTGGTTTTTCTTCCTCAACCTCCACGGTATTACGCATTTTAAAAGCTTTCCAAGTCAAGGCAATCGGTATCGCTACTATGACAATAAGTCCTACCATTAACAATGCACGGGTACCTGGAATTGTTGGACGACGTTCAGAACCTAGTTCGGACCCTCCATAGGTACCTTCAATATGTTTTTGTTCGACGTTGTCCAGTTTTGTACCTTTTCCCTCTCCTTCCTTATTGTCAAACATCATTTTCCTCCTTTATTGATACGATAAACCACCGAAGATACTGTCCCTGTTGTGTTTGGTACGCCATTGGGGTCATAGGCTTCATTAAAAACAGCTAGAGCGCGTTTACCAAGCCGTATAAGCCATTTAGGATTGACCTTATGAACGGCGATAATATCATTAGAACTGCCGATAACGGTGCGTGGTATTAAGCTTTCATTACCTTCAGCATCTACGACATAAATCGATGGCATATCCATGTTAGCGGGAAATTTAAAGTAAGTAATACGCCCATTGTCCCAAGCATTTATCGGAGCAATATCTTGGTGACCACTCATGGTATAACTGAGATTATAGCCGTTGACGCTTTGGTGAAAACCACGTTCAATCGCAAGGCGTCGATTGTTTTCTTCTGACTTTTCATCGTTTGAATCGGGATAATGGAAAGCCAATTCATATGTTGATCCCGCACGGTCATTCCGAAATTGTAGTCGGAATTTATAACTCCGTTTGTCGGTTACAACGATGAGATTGGTATTGGCAAGTTCTGCTTTTGGTTTAATAAAAATATGCCGCCCTTTATGAGCAAAGGCATAGGCTTCAGAATCACCAAAGGCATGAGTTATGTACTGTTCACCTTCTTCAAGAATAATATGTGTTGCCACACCAAGAACTGTTTCAATTTGAACCACATCGGCTTCGTTATATGTTATATAGCGAATGCGGTGATCATATTGTGAATTTGATGGACTTTTGAGCGCCTGCACAGGTACCGTATAAAGAGAAGAAAACGAAGACAATAGAACAACAAACGCAAGTTTTTTCATAACAATCAATTCCTTAATCATTCAACAGTATTTCTGGGTCAGAACGGTAACTTGTTACTTGAAAACCAAGGGGGTTAAGCAATCGATCAGATGATTTCATGGGTGCACCAACATAGGTGTAACCAATTGTTGCAATTTGGTGCTGTTTTGGTCCAGTAGCAGCACCGTTGCTGTCAAGTTGCTGAGTCGTAAAACGTACAGTTGCTTGACCGAGTCCATTAGGCTGGATTGATCGTACTTTAACTGTGATACGTGCATTGTTGGAAAGCACTTTGTCCCGTGCATTTTCTCCATCATAGATTTTATAATATTCTTGTTGAACAGATGCCGCACTTAAAAGTGCTGTTGTGTCATAGTTCAGTTGAATAGTATCGTAGTCGTAAGTTTCGCGGTTAAGCACATATTGGTTTAGCCAATATCTATCTACAACTTCACCATAGCTTTCTTCGTGTTCACGCATGATTGAGATAACATCAACTGCACCCGTCGTATTATCAACGCGCAATACTAAGGGAGTTGGAGCTGGTTGAGAAAATCCAACAACTCCACATATCATACCGAATAAGCCAAAAAGACCCACAGTACTCGCGACACGCCATGCCGTTCTGCGCGACCTTATAAATTCATTGATAAGATCACGTTCTAAGCCACGGCTTTCTTCATAATAACTTCTAAGTTGTTCGGCTTTCACTGGTTTTGCTTGTTTTGTTTTCATCTGTCTCCTCGCTTGATTTCGGCAGGGATTGTTTTATTAATAGGCACACGGTTCCTATCATTAGGCTGTTTTAGCTTTGGTGCTAATGCACAAGCCGATAAAAGGTTTGCAATCAAAATTACAAGAATGATCGACTTCATTTTAATATTACTCTTTTTTACTATTATATACATCCTGATATTTATTGTCATTATTCCTATTTTGAACATAAAGTAAAGTGCATGGTGTGTAATTATTTTACTTTTTTATTCCATTTTAATTTATGAAAATAGCTCAATTTCAGTGCGAATATTTTTTACTTTAGGATTGGATATCCTCGTTATTTTGTCATATGGATATTAAGGGCGTCTGTTACGGGAACCAT